>JBHPJW010000133.1:0-4822 GCA_042567505.1 Fibrobacterota bacterium | reverse complement strand
TGAGTCCGCAATAGCCTTCATTGAAAATTTTTCCAAAATTCTACTGGAAAATCTCAATTTAATTATGTCATAATTTAAAAACCGTCAGGCGGAATCGAGCTGGAAAAGGAATTTGACAGTAACTAATTCCTCTTAGGCATGAGAAAACAATTCTTCATATTTCTGCTGACCGCGAATGCGGTCTTTTCCATTGAAAATCAGTTGAACCAGCTTTTTTCCGGCCTTTCCGGTTCCCTGTCCGTGTCCGAAGGAAAGACCCTGGCCGTGCTGCCCTTCACTGTCAAGGGGGAGGCAATTGAACCCCAGGCTGGGCGAATGATTTCAGAATACGGTGTGGTGTTCTTTTCCCAGCAGGGGCAATTCAAGCTGGTTGATCGCACCGATTTCCATCGCGTGATAGAAGAACTTGAGTTCGCCCAGACAGACCTGGCCGACCAGGAAAAGTCCATTGCCCTGGGAAAATCCCTGGCCGCGGCTTTTCTGCTCACCGGGACCGTGGCCGAAGCCATGGGCAAGCGCATGGTGTCGGCAAAGATCATTAAAACCGAAACGGGAGAAATCCTTGCCAGCCAGGCCGTCACTGTAGACACCAAAGCTCTGCAGGATTTTTACAAGGACGCCCTGGGCGAGAGGGCCAGCGTGTCATCCACCATTTACCGGAGCCTGGCCTTCCCAGGCTGGGGGCAGTTCTACATCGATCACGACATCAGGGGATTTACCTTTACCGGGCTAACGGCGCTTTCCCTGGGGACCCTGGTATGGGCCGGCATCGATTTTCAGAACAAGGACAATACCGTGGAAGAAAATAAGACCAAAGTCCTTGATTCTGATCCCGCTGTCAATCGCGCTAAAAAAGAAGAGGCCGAACAGGAACGTGATGATGCAATGGTATTTGTGAATGTCATGGTAGGCGTTACAGCTGGTGTTTGGGCGGTGAACCTTATCGACGCAGCGATTTTTGGGGCCAGGGAAGCCAAGAGGGTCAGGAATCTTTATTTCTCATGTAATCTACCGGCAGACAGGTCCGGAATGGGGGCGGAGATAGCCTGGAACTTTTAAAACCATGAGGTACAGCATGAAAGCCAAGTTGAGCTATTTCATTATTTCACTCATCATCACGCCTCTGTTGCTGGGAATCCTGTCCTGTTCCAAGAAGTCCACGGGAGAGGACGTTACCGAGAAGATACACCGCAGCACGGTGGAGGGCAGGGTGGTGGACAAAAACGGCGACGGCCTTAGCGGCGTGACCGTGACCACCGAGCCGGCGGGTTACTCCACCACCACTACCAGCGACGGCAGTTTCAGCCTGCCAGACATCGAGGCGGCCGACCACCGGTACCGCCTGCATTTCCACCTGGTGGACTATCTGGACGCGGTGTCCGATTCCATTGAGATAGGCATCGCAGAGACCATCGCCTTAGACGCGGACGTGGTGCTGACTTTCCGCTACGCATCCATCACGGGTACGGTTAAAGATGCCAGCGGCGCCGGCCTCATAGGGGCGGGGATCATAGTAGAGAAGCAGGGTATCTTCACCATGTCCTATTCCGGGGGCGAGTATGTGCTGAACAGGGTTGAACCCGGCGACCTCAAGCTGCTTTCAGCCAAGGAAGGGGCGGGCACCGGCCTGCATACGGTCACGGTGGCAGCGGATCAGGAATTGACAGGAGAAGACATTGTACAGCAATACGAAGGAGGTTCTGTGAGCGGTCAATTGCTCCAGGGTGATCAAGGCATATTTACGCAAAAGCGATCATCAGGGGGGGATGTGGCGGCCGACCCGGTACCCATGGCCAATGCCGAGGTGTCGGCGGTTGGAGGCGCGGTTTCAAGTTCCACCGATTCGTTGGGATACTTCACGCTGGAGGGCGTCCCTTCGGGCGGCGTAGTGGTGCTCAGCGTGGTATATGGGGGAGACACCCTGCAGGTTGGCGGAGTGGAAGTGGCGGAACAGGGCGCGGTGGACATCCAGAGCGTGACCGTACACGAGGCGGTTACGGCAAACAATATGACCTTACTTCCCACAACCACAAAAGCCTCTTCCGATTCGGCCACCGTAACCCTGCTGGTGGGATCTGAGACTTCCGGTGACGCGGTGATAGAAAGTTATGACTGGGACACGGACAACAACGGCACCTTTGACACCACCACGGCCACGGGCCGCCTGGAAGTCCCCACGGGCGGCGCTGGTACTAGGTACGTGCGCGTGCAGGCCACGGACACAGCCGGCAACCAGTCCGAAGTCGCCTATCTGACCGTGGACGTCTCGGAGACAAAGGTTATCCCCGTGTCAGACACCACCGGGATAGTAAACGGGGCCGTGGCATACACCGGCACTCTGGCGACTGTAGGCGCGGACACGCCCATTGTGGCCGAGGCCTTTGCCGCCACGGACGTCAATTATTCCCAGGCCCTTGCCACAGATACCATTACCAGTTTCCCCGGCACCTATGCCATGACGCTGACCGAAGGCGACTATAGACTGCGCTTCTACCTGGACCTGAACGGGGACGGCGCCCTGCAGACCGGCGAGCCCTATAATTTTCCCCTGGCAGGGACGGGGACAGACTCTATCCCGGTGACGGCGGACACGGTCATCACCTTCCACGTGAGTTTCGGGGACGAGAACGTGCCCGCAGCGGAATACACTGCCGAGCCCGGAACATACGCGGCGGAATACATGATGATATCTGACGGAGACACTATTTATATGAAGGACACGATGATCGTAAATTCCGACAACTCCTACAAGGGCATCATGACCTGGAGCGACAGGCAGGACTCCAGCGGCTGCTTTGGCATGAGGACCCAGGGCCGGGGGACTGTTGTCGACTCCCTCCGCATATCCGAGGGCGTACTGGCCCAGAACATTGATCTCTGCCTGGACACCTCCTATGCCTGGTTTGAGCTAAGCGGTTCAGACACGTCTGAGTTGGGGGAGGCCACCGCCACTTCCATTACCGTGAGGTATCCCAACATGCAGTCCATGACCGGCGGGGACTGGATAACCTATACCAAGATAAGCGAAGACACGGACATGGGGGACTGGGTGTTTGACGCGGCCAAGGGATACGTTATCGTGACACTGGAATACACGGGCGCTGGGACCATTGGGTATCAGAACGCCCTGGTGTTGATGCACGCTAAAGACAACCGCTCAGAAAACATTGTCACCAACGCCTTTTATGAAACGCCCGTGAAGGTCTATCTCGGTCTGGAACCGGGTAATTATGCCCTGATTGGAATCTACGACGCTGACGGCGACCGGGACTTCACTACCGGAGACGCGTTTGAGATGTATGTTGAAGGTAATCCGGCGGGCACCTCACAGGGCGATTCGGCCACCGAGGTTGCTGTGTCGGCCGGGGACCGGATTGAGGCTACCATCAGCTTTGACGATACCTATATCAACGCCAGTTCCCAGGCCTACCTTGGAATCCGTTATTGGAGCGCTACATACGAGACATTGGGCAACCAGATGATTATGACTGGAGGGGGAATGGATTGCGATGATTCCAATGATCTGGTGGAGGACACCAGAGTAATGACCTGGGACTATGTTTTATCAGGCGATGTAATCTATCTAACGGAATATGACACCATGGAGGTGAGCGGGGCCGTAGTAAAAACTGATGAGAACTGGAAGCGGGTAGGTTCGGGCAATGGCCTGGAGGGGATATGGAACATCGATACCGGCCGTACTTGCGAACTGATTTCTGGGACTCTTACGCAGAGTGAGCAGGAGATGTTTTGCGAAGGGGGGCCTGACAGCGACGAGCAATGGCTGATTGAGCTCACTGGAGACAGCGCTTTAATATATATAGATTATCTGCCCACCTTTGCGGATTCCTGGGTAAATGAGTGGCAGAGAGAAGATACGGACGGCTTTTACAGCAATGTGGAGAAAATTAGCGATGACATCGTGCGGCTAACGATAGATTCGTCCGGTGAGGTCATAACAGTCACACTTGACAGGGAAGAGGGCACCCACACCTATGAAAGCACGGATCCTTCCCACCCGACGCACGTATTTTATCATAAGACGGTCTCCTGCCCTAATGACGATGAGCCTGACTGGCTCACGGAGTTTGGAAGCACGGGCAGCAGCATGGGGACCTGGCAGCAGGTATTCCTCGATGACTTCAACCGGGCCGATGGCCCTCTAACCGGCGGTTTAACTGCTGTGGTCTACCCCGTCGAACCGGAATCAGGGTCGGCCGCTATACTGGACGGGAAACTCCTGGTAACCAACACGGCTCTGCACTATATGTATGCGGTCAATTACACTGAGGTAAATGATGCCGTCATCAGGGTCAGCGCCATCTGCAGCACCACAGTCAAAAACACCGGGTCCATGGGAGGCGACGTATCAGTGGCTGTCACGGCCAGGAGGACGGATTCCGGTCAGGACCAGGATTCTTATTCAGGAGGATTCGGCACCATGGACAGCATGACCATCAACAAAAGCACCATAGCGGGTGGATGGGCTTCTGTGACTGAAAAACAGGTCAATATTCAGGATAACACTGCGTACCTGATGGAACTCACCGTCAACAGCAATACCAATGAGATTATGTCGGTAATAACAGACATTGCCGCGGGGATCTCGGATACCTTGAGATACATAGACAATGACAATCCCTTTACCCAGGGCTTTGTCAGCATCAACGGTTATCATCTGGATGCCCAGACCGTGTTTTTTGACAACTTCAAGGTTGAAAGGCTCGAATAACCCGCTTTGCAGCAGGGGATTACTTCCATAATCCCCTTCCGCGAGAGCGGCCTTGCCCTGTCCCCCCCCAATACCCATCTTCCGTTGCCA
>JBHPJW010000132.1:0-5019 GCA_042567505.1 Fibrobacterota bacterium | reverse complement strand
CATTGCTCCCCTACACCATGCCGCCACCCATCATGAAGGGAAAAAGGTTTTTGTTCTTGGCGCGAAAACCGCCTCTGAACTCCTCTATCTGGAAAAGTTTGAAAAAATGGGAGAAGTTCTGGTATCAACCGATGATGGCAGCAAGGGCTTCCATGGCTTTGTACCGGATCTTCTGGAATCATACCTGGAAGAAATTAATCCTGCTGGGATTTCTTTTTTCAACTGCGGCCCTGAGGCGGCTATGAAAAAGGCGGATGAGATCGAGGCCAGGCATGTTTCAGGAAAAGACATTTATCATCTGGTTGAGCGGATGACTTGCTGTGGTGTGGGAATTTGCGGGAAATGCTCAACACCAAACGGTAAAAGGGCATGTGTGGACGGGCCCGTCTTCAATGCTCTTGAATTTAAACCGGGAATATATACCAGGGACAAGACGGGGAATAAGGTCCGTTTGTCATAAGGCATGGGACTGTTTAATTCGTATAAACTCTTGATTATGGATTATGAATTAAGTGACAGACTTCTCACTTCCTACTTCTGGCTTATGAAACTGAATCTATAATCCTATCAGCCTGTAATACCAGCTAAGCACCTGATCGCCCCAGAGAATAGTGAAGATAATTCCCAGGCAGAGGAATGGCCCAAAAGGCAGATGCTTTTGTTGACCGAGCTTATTCAGGAACAAGAGGGGAATACCCACAAGGCAGCCCAGAAGCGAAGCTGAGACAAGGCCAAATAGTGCGGTAGACAGCCCAAATAGACTGCCGGCCATTGCCAGCAGCTTCACATCACCCAATCCAAGCGCTTCTTTCTTCAGGATGGCGCTTACCGTCCAGCCCAAAAGCCATAAAAAAAATCCGGCCCCGAGAAGCCCTGTCAATGATTGCAGAGGAGAAATTCCTCCGGGAAAGAAACTTAAACCAAGTCCCAGAATCATCCCGCTGAAATTGAGCGCATCGGGAATGAGATGATGATTTACATCCAGGATAAAAATAGGAATGCTCGCCAGCGTAAAGAAATAGAGTCCGATTGACATATCAAGGGAAGCGGCCAGTCCCCGGGAAAAAAGAGTCCAGTACAACAGCATACTCATGATGGCGGTGGTCAACTCCACCGCGGGATACCTCATGGCAATCGGTTCGCGGCAGAAATGGCACCGGCCTTTGAGGACCAGCCAGGAGATCAGGGGTACGTTGTGTCCGGCCGGGATTTTATGGCCGCAGCTTGGACAATGCGAACCAGGCCAGAGTATTGATTCTCCGCGCGGTACCCTGTGTATGAGGACGTTAAAAAAAGAACCGATGCATGCGCCGCCGATACCGGCCAGGGCCAGGGGGAGCCATGAGGGAATCACCGGAGGATTCATAAAACCGGCCGGTTTTCAAACTCAAAGAAAAAGACCCCGGCGCATTTTCCTTTTCTCCTCAAAAGGTAATCGGAAAAATTCTCTGTTAATACCTGTCCGCCAGTGGAACTGGCATGTCGCAACAGGGGAGGGCCCTTCCCTGTGGCGTCCAGAAATCCCGTGTGGGTTACCCAGAGCCAGTCAATCTCTTCGGTTACAAAGGCCACTCCCAGGAAACGCTTTCCATAGGTCCAAGTCTCCACCATTTTGAGCGCTTTTCCATAAGGCAAATAAGATAGAGGTGTTGTCGGGTCTTTTTTGGGGTAATCCAGTTGCTTCATCTTAAAAAACCGTTTCTTCCCTGTTGTTCTGGAAAGAGTAGTATCACCAGGAAAACGGAATGGCTTAACATATCCTGGGCTTTTTCCTATCCAGTCCTCCACAAAGAAGTGTTTCCTGGTCAGGTAACTGGGAGGATAGTCAAAGTACCTGATTCGGGTTAGGGAAGACAGGAGTGTGTCATAAGTCTTTGACATGGCAAGCGCCATGACGCTTTCTATGAAGGTGACGCAATCAAACCTGGTAATATCTATAACCGGATTGGGATCTATCCTGGCGCCGAGTCCCTCTCCCGTAGGTCCAAGGAAGTAAGGCGAACCTTCCAACTTTTTAGAAAAGTAAATTAACCGGTCAAAATAAGTTTCCGGGACATCCCGGTCCGCGTAAAAAGCTTCGGCCATGGCGCGGGATCTCCTGTCATGGTTGTACCAACCGGCCATGGTAGCAGCCAGTGAATCAACAAAATTCGATGCCTTGCGCGGATTCATGGAATAATCATTGAAAAAAATGCTGAAAGCGAGCGTATCGTTATCACTGGAAAAAAGGTAACCGCATAATCCCTGGACCTGGTTGATGTAACCGGTTTTAACTTTGAGTACCTCTCCCAGGTTTCTTAATCTTAAGGAGCGTACTCCATGCAGCCCGGGAGTAACCATGGTCTGCATATAATCATCTGCATAGCAGTGCCGCGCCATGCGGACCAGCAGTTCTGTCATGGCACGGGGCTTTACTTTGTTGAGATGGGAAAGACCGCTGCCGTCAACAATCTGAAAATGAGAAGAGTCAATCCCCAATCCATGCAAAAACTCTTTTTCGGCCTGTATACCGGCTTGGGCGGTTCCGGATTTTTTCACCAGTTTTCCCAGGTTTCTCAGCAGCATTTCCGCATGCAGGTTCTGGCTTCTCTGGTTTATCTCTTCCATGATGTTGATGAACGGCACGGTACTGAAAGTGAGGGCTTTAAAAGTCTTGTTGGTTTTTCCCTTTCCGGTACCGGGCCGCAGCAGAATGCCGCTTCTTTCCAATGCCCTGGTAAACGCGGTTTTAAAATAGAGTGTGGGATTTCTGACCGGCAGAGTGGTGCGTATTTCTTCCGCTTCCAGTCCCATGGTCCCGGTGAGGATGACCAGATTGGAATCAGGGTGGAGTATGAAGACGAGGTTTTTTCCCCGGCCCGGAACGGTGATGGCGTTGTTCAGTGTATCAATGTACCCGATATCGGGTTTTATCTCTGGAATCACAGGCGCATATTCTTTTTCCCCGGGAAGCACTTTTATGGTAAAACAGTTGTCGTTGTAGGACAATGCGGATACCTCGGCCCCGAACCATTTATCAAAATGTTCGCGTTTCCAAACAGTTGGTTTTGATGCGCCTGAGAAATGGGCATCGGAAACCACCACATCTCCCTGAAGGGTATCTATTCCCAAAGACCGGATGCTGTCAGCCCATACATCCAAAACAGAACCCTCGTCTAAAAAATACCGGGCTGAGATGTTTGGATCCCCGCCCCCGGTTACCTTCAACTCACCTTCGAACTTCTTGTTTTTCAAGCTGCCCTTTAGCTCGATTTTTGTTTTGGGGAAACTGTTTACAGGGAAGCTGTGAATGGCGGCAGCGGTTACCAGCAGTTTCAAACAGGAGGCCGGTGAGTAAAAAGATGTGTCGTTAATGTTTACCTCATACCGGTTGTGTTTCAAGGAATAAACACTGATGCCAACGGTTCCTCTGATGCTCGAATCCACTTTTTTCAGGAGAGTTTCTGTAAGAGAGTTCGCTTGTTCTGAGGTTTTGGGGACCCGTTTTTTTCCAGCTTCTGCCCCTGGGGAACCCAGGGCCCCGATAAGCAGCAGAGAACATAATGTCCGCCATGTGTTCATGACTGGCCGCCGGTTATGTTTGAGAAATCATTGAAGAAACCGGGAAATGTTTTACTAACACAATCTGGGTCCAGAATGGTGACGGGCACTCCGGAAAAGGCCGTCAGAGCGAAACTCATGGCCATTCTGTGATCATCATAAGTGTTTATTTCAGCCGGGCTCCAGGTTTCAGGGGGATGAATGGTAAGGCTGTCATTTCCTTCTTCCACCCCGGCGCCAAGCTTGCGGAGTTCGGCCGCCATGGCATGCAGCCTGTCTGTTTCCTTCAAGCGCCAGTTGCCGATATGTGATATATGGGTGGGGCCTTCGGCAAAAAGAGCCAGCACGGCCAGGGTCATGCCCGTATCCGACATGGTATTCATGTTTGCGTCAATACCCTTGAGGGCAGCATGAGATACGGTTATGGATTTTTCTTTTATTTCAACTTTTGCCCCCATTTTTTTTAGTATATGGGCGAATTGGCCTTCACCATGATATTGCCTGGTCCCCTTGCCCACACCGTGAACAGTGACCGGATCCCCTGCAATGGCCCCGGCGGCCAGAAAATAGGACGCGGAGGAGGCGTCCGCCTCAACCATATAATCGGAAGGGTTTATAAAACCTTCAGGATGAGAGCAGGTGAATTCTCTGAAACCCTTGTCTATGATTTCAACTTTAAAATCCTCCAGGATGTCTAGGGTCAGTTTTACATAGGATGGTGAGACCAGGGGCCCTTGAACAAGCACTTTTGACGGATTCTGACACAACGGCAACGTCATCAGCAAACCGGTGAGGAACTGGCTGGATATGTTTCCTTTTACAGAAGCAATACCTCCCGACAGGCCGCGGGCATGTATGTTAAGGGGAGGGAATCCGGGATTCAACTGATAGCTGATTTCGGTTGTTCCGTTTTCAGAAGATCGCTTGTTTCCCTTCGGGGTTGATAAATCATGAAGCGAATCTACCAGGTCCCCGATAGGCCGTTCCCGCAAGCGGGGTACGCCGTCAATTTGGAATTTCCCATGGCCCGTACATAACAGGGCGGTCAAGAAACGCGTGGCGGTCCCTGAGTTGCCCAGGTCCAGTTTTATGCTATCGGTACACTTAAACGGGCCGCCCAGGCCGGTTACATGGACTTGGCTGCCGGAGCCCTTTATTTCCACACCCAGGAGATGCAGGGCTTTTTTCATGAGGGTCACATCATCACCGCCCGGAAGGTTATCCAAAGTGATCGTTCCTTTTCCCAAAGCGGCCAGAGGCAGAATCCTGTTGGCAATGCTCTTAGAACCCGGAGGTGTTATTTCTCCCCGGGCGACCTTAATGTGGCGTAAAAATAATTCTGAAGCAGTCATCAAGGAAAAACATCAGGCGGGTTAGGAAAAATCATCCAGAGATTTCACGCCTCTCTGCTGCATGGCAGAAAGGAGCTCTTTATTCATCTTATTGACCGCATTCCAGCGGTAGGCCAGGACGGTAAGG
>JBHPJW010000131.1:0-5073 GCA_042567505.1 Fibrobacterota bacterium | reverse complement strand
GGCTTTCTTCCTTTTCTTTTCCGGGGTATGGGACTTCATTGCTGATAAAGGTAAAAATAAGCCGGAAATATTCAGGTATAATGCCCGGCGGGATTTTCAAGTTTTAAAAGATTCAATTTAGTCTTCAGCCCGCCGGCAAATCCGGTCAACCGGCCCCGGCTGCCTATCACCCGGTGGCAGGGCACCAGCAGCATGAGCGGATTGGCGTTGCAGGCGCCGCCCACGGCCCTTGCCGCCCGGGAATTTCCCAGCCGTGAAGCAATCTCCCCATAGGTGGCGGTGGTTCCCGGAGGGATTTTGCGCAGCTGTTTCCAGACCCTCCGCTGGAAAGGAGTCCCGACTGTTCCCACGTTCCACTTTAAGTTATCCAGAGCTGTGCTTTTGCCGTTGAGGTACTCCTTTATGGCCTTTATTTCCCTGCGGAACAGGTTCGCGTCTGAACGCCATCCGGGCCGGGGCAAAGAGGGTTTGTCTAGCGATACTTTGATCAATCCCCGGGCGTCACCGGCTATGAGCATTTTCCCCAAAGGCGTGGCGAAAGTAGAGAAGCAGGTGCGGTCCATTGCCGGATTTACCATCGCTCACCTTGTCCTTTTGATCTGACCCAGCAATATAATCGCCACCATGACGATAGAAATAATAGGCACATAAAAAATGGTTCCATACCCGGTCTTTGAGGCCATAATTCCCAGCAAAAAAGCGTTGAATCCAGAACCCGCGTCCATCATCCCGGTTATCAGCGCCATGACCTTGCCTGTGTGCTGTTTGGCCGCGATCTTATAACTCAATGCCATCATGGCCGGAAAGGCCAGACCGTTGGAAATTCCGCAAAGCAGTCCCGCCAGCATCAGGCTTGAAAAGTTATGGCTGATGCTGATGGAAAAGAGTCCCAGGCCGTAGACCAGACAGGATGGGATCAGGATCTTTTCCTGTCCCAGGCGATCACCGAGTTTCCCCCCGGCCAGGCGCGCAATAATGTTAGCCAGGGAGAAAACAGTGAAGTAAGGGGCGAAGGGAATGATTCCTCTGGAGTGCGCAAAGGGAGCCATGAAGTTCCTGGGAGTAGCTATGGCCAGGGTAAACAGGAGGGCGGTGAATACAAACAGGAGAAGACCTGGAGTCTTGAGCCAGGCGGCCGTATCATTTTGCCGCGGGGATTGAGAAGTTTCCCGTGCCGGAGAGGGGATGAAGGCAAGCAGGGCCAGAGCGGAGAAGTTCAGACCGGAGAGCAGCGCGAAAAAAGGCCGGAACCCATGGGTATTCACCAGCCATTCACCGGTCAAGGGACCCAGCATTGCCGCGGTTATGCTGGCGATACCGTACATGGAGAGCGCTTCATTTCTCCGGAGTTCCGGGGACAATTTTCCCGCCAGAGTAAAAAAGGATGTGTAATATGCTCCCCAGCCGGCACCGTGGACAATCCGGAAAAACCAGACCAGGCCCACAAGGCCTTCATCCACTGTCAGCAGATACACTAGCGGGGGAACGGCGAGGAAGAAACTTCCGAGTTGCAGTATTCGCTTGGCCCCCCATGTATCTATCAGGGGCCCTATGAAAAGCCGTGAGGCAACAGCTGTCAGGGGCGCGATTCCCATAAACCAGCCGATGGTGGCGGCGTCTCCTCCGGAAGCCGCCACGTACAAGGGATAGACGGGGCTGCAGGTAAAACTCAGAGCGCTTAAAAAACCAAACGCGAACAGCAACAAAAAATTCTTATTATACACAGGATCAGTTATCTCTCTGGAATCAGGCACGTTCACCCTGAACCGGATTAAAAAGATAAGATTCTCATTCTCAAATTCCCATTGGAAAGCGCGAGCGCCGGAAGGGTGCCGGTTCTCATGCCCATTGAAATAGGGGCTCCCGGTTGAGTGCCCCCGGTTTTTTTTTGATAAAATGCTTGCAATTGAATTTGAAATTCTTATAATAAGGGCTGGCTTGCAAGCCGTAGTACACTATAACAGGAGGATACTCATTCATGAATAAACAGGATCTTATCTCAGCTGTTCTGGCCAACAAAAAGTCAGGCATCACTTCTAAAGCCGCTGCCAACAGGGCTGTGAACGCTGTCATCTCCGGCATCGAAACCGGTATTAAGAAAGAAGGTGAAGTGCAGTTAATTGGTTTTGGGACCTTCAGAGTTAAAAGCCGTCCGGCCCGCAAGGGACGCAATCCCGGGACCGGGGAAGTTATTAAAATCAAAGCATCCAAGACAGTGGCCTTCCGTTGCGGCGCGGAACTCAAGACCATCGCAGCCAAGTCCAAAGTCCGGAAATAGCATCAGTTCATAACGTTTTTCATGGAAGGGCCCGTTCCGGAATTCCGGGGCGGGTTTTTTCCAGGGGGCATTTGTTCAGCAGGTCAGGTGGAAGCATCCCCCTGTTTTTTTCTTCGCGCAGAGTTCGTTGTAAATCTCAACTGCTTCTTTGCTGGGAGCGGCAATGAACTCAATCCCTTTTTCCCTGAGCAGTTCCTGTACTTTATCAGACGGCTTCATGACGCCGTAAGCTCCGGTCCCGGCCACGATAACCCGGGGTCCGGCGTCAATCAGTTCCCGCAGATCATTCCTTTTCAGGGAATGGCCTTCTTTTCTCCACCAGGGACTAAGCACCCGCCCGTCCGGAAAGATAATGACGTCCTTGTTGAATTCCTTTCCATCAATTACCATGTGTCCAAAGGTGTAGTCGGTTATCATGAATCCTCACGCCTTATGCCTTTATTCGCAAATCTTAGATACAAAATCTAGTTTTTTTTACTATTAGAGCATTCCAAGGAGGTAGACCATGAGCAGTTTTAAGGATCGAATTTTCCGCGCCCTCAAACTGGACGCCAGTCTGTATGAAGAGGTAGAGGCCGACAAGTCAGCGATCATTCAGGCCACAGGTATCGTTGTCCTTTCCAGTCTTGCTTCTGGAATCGGCAGTGTGGGATTGGGAGGCTTCAAGGGCCTTTTTACCGGCACCCTGGTCGCCCT
This sequence comes from Fibrobacterota bacterium, assembly GCA_042567505.1. Taxonomy (GTDB): domain Bacteria; phylum Fibrobacterota; class Fibrobacteria; order UBA11236; family JADFYW01; genus JBHPJW01. The sequence goes on along the minus strand of JBHPJW010000131.1, from coordinate 2,099 downwards.
GGTGGGATGGTATGTGTGGGCATATATCATATATTTTGTGGGCACCCAGTTACTGCCTGAACCTCAGACTGAGGCAGACCATGGTGAGCTGCTGCGCACGCTGGGTTTTGCCAGCGCGCCGGGCATCATCAGGGTCCTGTGCGTGATTCCAGGCCTTTCGGGACTTGTTCATTTGATAGCTTTTGTCCTTATGCTGGCGGCCATGGTAATCGCTGTGCGGCAGGCCCTGGATTACAAAAGTACGGGCCGGGCCGTGGGGGTATGCATCATCGGAGCATTATTCTACGCCATGTTAATGAGCCTGTTTTACTGGATTTTCCAGTAGGTGGTAATTAGGTACAAGGCCTGAAATGTGGGTGATGGATCGCACGTAAGTGGTTCAAGATTGTTGCCTCACCTAAGTGGACAATGTCCCAAGGCTCAGGTTCCGGACCACTTACCACTTACTTCTTACCAATCAGACCTGGTATTCCATTAACCCCGGGGGATATAAAATCCAATTCATTGACATTGCCACAGAACGGACCACAGCGGTTACGGATATATTTCTGGGCCTGTTGGCTTTCTCAATTGCGCTGTTTATCTATGCTCTTGGACGTCGTCTTGATGTAACAAAAGCGAGGATCTGGTCCTGGGCTTTTGGTATGCTTTCCGCAGCTTCTTTTTCAGGGGCTGTCGCGCATGGAATCAAGATGTCCGGGCGCATGAAGTGCGTCATCTGGCAGCCGATAAACCTGGCTCTGGGTCTGACTGTCACTCTGTTTGCCGCGGGCGTGGTATATGACATGAAAGGTTTCAAGATTTCTCGAGCTCTGCTTTCGGGACTAGTAGCAATTGGCGTGCTCTTTTATGTAATTTCAGTCGCCGTACCCGGGACATTTGCGCTGTTTCTGGCATATGAAGCGGCGGCCATGGTATTCGCTTTAGTGGTTTATACATCTCTGGCTGTCCGCGGAAGATTAGCAGGCTCTGGAATGATGTCGGCCGGCATTCTTATATCAATGATAGCGGCCGCAATTCAAGCAAGCGGTTCAGTGCGTATACAACTCATCTGGGAATTCGATCACAACAGTGTGTTCCATCTCATACAGATGGCGGGCATAGCGTGCATGACGCTCGGCCTCCGGGCGGAGTTCCGGTCACGCGAAGTTTCACACATTCAAGGAGGTTAATATGGCAAAGACACAGGTCCGTCCAGGAGCGGTGAAGCTGTTTTCAACTGACCCGGTGGTGGTGCTCACCACGGTTGACGAAAGGGGCCGGAACAACACCGCTGCCATCGGTTCTTACTGCAGAATAAGCAGCACTATCATACTGGCCGTTTATCCCGGCCACCATACCTATGAAAATATAATGACGAAAAAGGAGTTCGTGGTCAACCTGCCGGGGAAAAATAACCTGGAGTCTATCATGGTGGTCAGCCGGTCTTATCGGGGAAAGGAAAATGAAATAGAGGCCTCCGGCCTTACCCCGCTTGCGCTGGAAGGAGTCACTACTCCCGGCATAGAGGAGTTCGCGGCCAGCGTTCACTGCACCTATCTCTGGGAAAAGCCGGAAGGCTCGCATTCCCTTATAGCGGGCAGGATGCGGGAGGCCCTGGTGGATGAAGACCTGCTGGATGATAGCGGGATGTTCGACCAGGTAAAGGCCGGGGTACTGCACATCGCCAGGTACCCGGATCCGGTGTATACCTGCGCCGACAGGTATCTGGAAGGCAGCGAGAGGATGTAGTTGGGACAGGATAGCAGGGTGAAAATAATTACGAATTATTTATTCTAAATTATGGATGCAGTCTTGATTTTACTTAACCTCTCATCCTTGTCATTCCCCGCGAAGGAGGCCGTGTCGCAATGCCGAAGGAAGTCAGAGGCTGTCTCAAAAGTAGCTTTACCCTGTCATTCCCTGCGAAGGAGGCTGTGTCACAATTAGGATATTGTAGCCAGGAACTATCATCCCCCGCGAAGGCGGGGGATCTCCCATTCCTTACCTGAGGGGGACACACTCCGGTTAGGCAACGATGAGTAAACGGTAAACATGGAACGGAAGAAGCACCTTGTGGAGAGACGGTATGGGACAAATCATTAAAACTGTATTATTTC
>JBHPJW010000130.1:0-5115 GCA_042567505.1 Fibrobacterota bacterium | reverse complement strand
GGAAGAGCGTGGTAGTGGGGCTGTGAGATATGGGCGTAATCGTCCTCGTCCTCCTCTGCCCAGCCTCCATTCCTTAAGTACTAAAAAAAAGACCAGTAGTCCGCCTGAGGCGGAATGGCGCGCCCGTAAAAGGAAATATGTTTTTAACGAAGACGATTTGATAAGAAAACCAGATCACAGTTTAATTGGAATCATCTGCCTCGTCTGTGTCGTCACAGCCACGGCAAGTGAAGTTATCCGCTGGCAGGGCGTGCTAAAGGACAGCGTGTTTCTGCCGTTTCCGGAAGTTAATCTGGAGATCCTGGAGACAGGCGATTCTCTTAAAGTGATGTATGGGCAGGCCTTTGAGGCCGCTCTTCCCGCCGATACGCTGTGGAATGCCTGCTTCAGCGCCCAAGAACGGGAACGCTGCTACGAGCTTGTGTACCTGGGCGGAGACACCGTGTTTCAGGCGGAAATCACGGGAAAGGATTACCGGGTCCACGAGACAGTCAGCCCCAAGCCCGACACGCCGCACAAAACCGACACAGTGCTGGCGAGTATAGACTCGGTCCTCTCAGATGAAGGAGAGGAAGGCAGTTATGAGGGTGATCAGACTGTGCAGCTGAGAAAAGTGGTCTTGAGGGTAAGACGCGTCCCCAAGCGCGCCCTGGGCAAATCCACCGTGTCCGCCAAGATGATAAAGCGCATGCCCGGTCTTGCCGAAGCCGACGTAATCCGCTCCATCCAGGCGCTGCCGGGCGTGGTGGCCAGCTCGGACTTCTCCACCAAAATTTATGTGCGGGGAGGGGGATCCGATCAGAACCTGTTCCTGCTGGATAATGGAGTGGTCTATTCCCCGGTGCATTTTTTCGGACTGTTTTCCACGTTCCTGGTGGAATGCCTGGACGAGGTTGACTTTTACATGGGCGGATTCGCCCCTGAATACGGCAACCGGCTCTCCTCCGTGTTAGATATCAAGTCCCGGGACGGGGGGAAGGAAGAGGAAGATTCGTGGTTCAGGGGGTCATCCCTTAAAATTTCCACCTTTGCCGGGCAGGCGCATACCGAGGGGCGCCAGGGAGACTTGCGCTGGATTATGGCGGGCCGCATGACTTATATAAAAAGGATACTGCAGTTCCTGCGATTGGTAAACGCCACGGACCTGGATATTGATTATGAATTCTATGATTTGCAGGGGCACCTCACCTACGACCTTAATCCGGGAGAGAATCTTTCCTTTTCCTTTTACAAGGGCCAGGACATACTCGATTTCAGTCCTATCAAAATTGATTGGGGCAACCAGGTGTATCCCCTGAATTATGAGCACCGCATAAGCAAAGAGCTTAAGGGCAAGGGCACCCTGTCCTACTCCAGGTTTGAGCAGAATTTTGAAGTCACCAATCTTATCGAGATGATTAACGGTATTGATAATTATAATTTAAAATACGCCTTGGAATACAGCGGCCTGGAAGGACACCGGTTGAAGGCCGGTGTGGATACGAGGAGGCTGGGAATAACATTCATACAGGACTTGAAAGTGGTCAACTACCGGGGCGAGGACAACTCCGAATTCTGGCTTTCCAGCCTTTTCCTGCAGGATGTTTTTTCCTGGGAAGATCTTGATTTTACCATGGGAGCGAGGATAAACCACAGTTCTAAATTGTCGTTTTTGTCTTACCCCGGATTTGAACCGAGGCTCTCTCTCACCTATAAACTTCCCCATGACCAGTTCCTGGATTTTCACACCGGTTATTACCTGCAGTACATAAACTCTGTGCTGTTTTCCGACATGGAGAGTATAAACGAATTTTATTACCCTTCCGGAGAGTATGAATTCAACACGGTGCCCCCTTCCGCGTCAGTCCTTGCTTCCGCGGGTTACCGCAAGGAAAAATTGCTGAATGATTACACCTTTTCCCTGGAAGGCTACTATAAGAACTTCGAGGACCTTCTTATTTTCGCTCCGCTTGACGTGCCTGACTCGGTTCAGGAGAACACTGACGCCAGGCTGGGGGATTTCTTCAAGGGAGGAGAGGGATACAGCCTGGGCGGCGAAGCCTACCTGCGCAAAGAAGGCAGTCCCTTGTTCGGCGGCGTCAGTTATTCACACGGACTCTCAGTGGTGCTGGAGGAAAACGACGCGAATTCCTATTACCCTAACTGGCATCAGGCCCACAGCCTGAAAGCGGACCTGGCCATCAACTGGAGGGGAGAGGAGGGAATCTGGAAACACAAGAAAAAGGGCCGGTACCTGCGCAGCTCCATACAGATCAAATACGCCACCGGCCTTCCCTACACGGAGTACATTGGCCACGTGCCGCTCCATTTGATTGACCAGAACGAGGCGGAACCCGATGATAAAGTGTTACTGCCCCGCGGCCCCCGTAACAGTTCCTTTGTACCGGCTTATTTCCGCTGGGACATCAAATGGCTCGACATCGGCCGGGAAGGGAAATGGAATTTGTCCTGGACGATTTTAAACGTAACCGATCACAAAAATATCTTCCTATATTTTTATAACACCAATGAGAACCCCCCCGAGCTCATTGAAATTGAACAGTTTCCCTTTTTCCCCATTCTCATCAGCTATGACTACTTTTTCTAAAATGTTTTTCAAAAGATGTAGAGCAGTCATCTCGTTCGTGACCGAGAAGCTTAAGCCTGTCGGGCCGGACTTGCCTGCCCTGCGGCCGGCGAGGGCGGAGCGGAGCGAAATCCCGAGCCTCGGCGAAGCGAGGATCCGGCGTCCGGCCGGAGTAAATCCGGGCTCAGGTATCCTCCGGCAAGGTTCCGGCCGTCATCCTGAGCCGGCCCAGAGGGCCGAGCCGAAGGGTCGCCGGAATGACAGCCGTGGTTTGAATGATAAACTTTCTTCCATTCGGATTCGGCCAAGGATCTTCGCCATCATCCGGGCCCTTAAATCGGCCCTGGCCCTGGCCTTCACCAGCTGCCTGTTGCACGGCCCCTGGGAGTACGCTCCCGAAGAAGAGGTTATCTACAGGGGATTATGGGTGACCGGGTATGTGATTGCCGGCCAGCCGGTAAGGGACATTTGCTTTGAAAAGCTGCATGAGCTTGATGAAGAATATACCGACGCTTTCTCTTTTTACATCAGCGCCGAGGTTACCATATCCGGGGTCTTTGGAAGCTCTTCCCAGACCATAAGCCTGACCGCGGACCCGGACCGGGTGAACTGCTTTATTGATCCCCAGGGGAGTCTGCCCCGGGCCGGGGAGGATTATGTGCTGGACGCGAGGGTGGTATGGGACAGCGCCGCGGGACAGGTGGAGACCCATATCGCCGCCACCGCTCATGTGCCGGAATATTTCCAGGTGCGGGACACGGCCAGGGCCCCGGCCATGGCACTTACCGGGCAGGCGGCCGGCGCCGTACAGGATAGTTCGGGTACGGACCTTATGGGATTTGTCAGCCTGTTCGAAAGCCTGCCGGAGGAGGCTCAGGATGAATTCAACATTATGTATGGAGACACTTTGGAAGCTTTGTTTGCAAGCGGGGACACCGCGGCCCTGACTGAGTTTTTCACAGCCGAGATTCCCGCCATCATGGGACTTCTGAACAAGTATACGGTTGAATATCAAAACGGTGACTCGATATACTTTTTGACCGGGGATTTTTTCCTGTTGTCCCATCTGTTCGGCAGCTACCGCAGCGATGACGTGGCTGGTGTGCAGATAACCCAGCGCTATGACGAGGCCTTCGCCGCTTACGGGACCGGCATGGGTCCGTTCCTGGGGATCTTCGAACCGGATACGGGCGATTACTACTTTTCCGGAAGCATCAGGCATTTAATGGTTTTTCCCAGAGCTTCGGGGGAGACCTTCAATCTGCTGGACTCCATGGCGATTTTAAATCCCATGTTCCTGGGAGGCAAAAACATGTTTTATTTCTACGGCTTTGAAGAAGCTTACGTTGATTTCCACCAGACAGAGATAGAATACCAGCAGGATGTCAGAATAAGGGGGGAGTATAACATACGCGGGGCCGCGGGCATTTTTGCCGGGGCCGTGGTGGATTCATTTGAGATTTACGTTAAGGCAGATCCCTTCACGGAAGTCTATCCCAGGGAGGTCACAAAGGTGGCACACTGCAAAGAAGAGAGGGGATTCCACGGGGGTGATTCAAGGTGGGAAGCGGACCTGGAATGCCGGGCGTTTTACTCCGAATACTGCGAGAACGTGCTGTGGAAGGACGCGGACTGCGTCATCGATCTGTACAGCACCTCTCTGGAACTAAACCTGAGCATGGACGCCCTGCTGGATTCCCTCCGGCCGCTGGACTCCCTGAACATGCTTGCCTCGCTCCTGGCCCTTGACTCCGCGGATTCGGCTGCTGTATATGATTCTCTGGCGGCCCTGGGCGGCCTGGACTCCGCGGAAAGGGAATCCTTTCTGGATTCCCTCCTCACCCAGGACACCCTGCGGGCCAGGGACAGTCTGGATGCAAGAGGGATAAGCGACTCACTGGGGATTGCCGCGGAGGTGTTTGAAAATTCCAGGGAAGAAGGCTGGATGAGGTTTTGCGTTCAGAACAATTATCCCGACAGCGTGTCGGTGTGTGAAACGGTTCGCGATGATTGCGCCACCGATTACGGTATAACTGAATGCAAGCGGTATCTCTGGCAATTCTGCCTGGATGAGAAATGGGTGCCGGAGCAGTGCGGACTGGGCCTGGTAAGCTACTGCACGGACCGGCCCCGCCGGTCTGAGTTGTTATGCGGCCACGCGGACGAATACTGCCTGGAGAATCCGGATGAGAGGTTGTGCAGGTGAGGCCTCACTCTTACATTCGGTGGTCTTTTTCAGACAGGAGAACAGGACGGACAGGATTTTATTTACCTCAGAATATTATGCAGAACTCATTACTCAAGAATTTTGCTTATCATGTTAATCCTGTTATCCTGTCTGAAAAAAAAGATTTATATAACCAAAGGAACACATTATGTATGCATATAAAATTTCAATAGTAATAACGCTGCTGTGGTGCGGGTTTTCACCGGCCGCCGACCGGGACATTGGCAGGGAAATCCGCCAGGTGAAGGATGGGATCAAGCAGTTGAAAAAAGAACATAACAAGCTCGAACGGGAAGTGGGCCGGATGGACTCCCTGCGGGTG
>JBHPJW010000013.1:0-50613 GCA_042567505.1 Fibrobacterota bacterium | reverse complement strand
GGCTGGTCCCCCTCTCATCCAGACGGTCCTTGACCTCGTCCCAAAGAAGGGCACCTTTCAGGCTTTTTTCAACTATTTCCTCGAGGCGGGCCATGTCCCTTATTCCGTGAATTCTGGGCCCATAGGCGATGTTGTCAAAAACCGACTTGGGAAAGGGATTTGATTTCTGGAACACCATGCCCACTTTTTTCCTCAGGAGCACGATGTCCGTGTCCGGATTGTATATGTCTTCATGGTCTATGGTGACCCGGCCGGTCATGGAGGTGTCTTCGATAATGTCGTTCATGCGGTTGAGGACGCGCAGGAAGGTCGACTTGCCGCAGCCTGAGGGACCGATGAGTCCGGTTACCCGGTTCCTGGGAATGTCCAGGTTAATGTCAAACAGGGCCTGCTGGCCGCTGTAGTAGAAGTTGAGGTTCCGCGTGGCTATCTTGATAGTATCTCTGGATAGATCAGTCATAATCTCACCACCGGTATTTCCTGCGAATCTGCATTCTCAACACAATGGCCAGCATGTTGAGCCCCAGCACCAGCACCACCAGGACCAGGGCCGTGCCGTACTGCATGCCGTGCACCTTGTCCGCGTCGGGATGCTGGGTGGCCAGCACAAACAGGTGATAGGGCAGGGCCATGACCTGGTCAAACACAGATGACGGCAACCTGGGCAGGAAAAAAGCCGCCACAGTCAGCAGAATGGGCGCGGTCTCCCCGGCCGCCCGTCCCACCGCCAGGATGGAGCCGGTCAGCATGCCGGGAGTGGCATAGGGCAGCACGTTCTTATGTATGGTCTGCCACTTGGTGGCCCCCAGGGCCAGGCTGCCTTCCCTCAGGCTGACAGGTACCGCCTTCAGCGCCTCTTCGCTGGTTACAATGATGGTGGGCAGCACCATGCAGGCCAGGGTCAGGCTCCCGGCCAGTATGGAAGCCCCGAAACCCAGGAAAAGCACAAACAGTCCCAGGCCGAACAGGCCGTATACTATGGAGGGCACCCCGGCCAGGGTCACGATGGCCAGCCTTATCAGCTCAGTGAACCGGTTCTTCCGGGCGTATTCATTTAAGTAAACGGCGCTGGCCATTCCCAGGGGCAGGGCCACGGCAATGGTGCCTATCACCAGGCACAGAGTGCCTACAATGGCCGGGAGAATTCCGCCCTCTTCCCCGCTTTTCCTGGGGAAAGAAAACAGAAACTCCCAGTTTATGGCCGGAACCCCTTTCCAGACAATGTCGAAGATGATGTAGCCCACCAAGAGCACCACCAGGTAGGCGGTTATCCTCATGCCCCACACTGTGATGAATTCACGGAATGAACAGTTCATGCCTCAAACCTGTATTTCTTAAGCACACGGTGGGACAGGTATACCAGGACAAAGGTGATGAGAAGCAGCACGATCCCCACCCAGAAAAGGGCGCCGTAATGGGTGCTGCCAAACGGCACTTCACCCATTTCTCCGGCAATGGTGGCTGTCATGGTCCGGACGGACTCAAAGGGATTCAGGGTTAAAAGGGGCGCGTTGCCGGTCACCATGAGCACGGCCATGGTCTCTCCGATGACCCTGCCTACGCCCAGCATGACAGCCGCGATAATGCCCGAAAGCGAGGCCGGTACAATCACTTTCCAGATGGTCTGCAGCTTGCTTGTGCCCAGGGCCAGAGAAGCTTCTTTATAAGTCCGGGGAACGCTGCGGATGGCGTCTTCAGAGATAGAGATGATGGTAGGGACCGCCATCATGGCCAGAATGATGGCCCCGGTCAGGGCATTGAGCCCTGAGTCCAGGTTGAAAATTCTTTTTACTGTGGGCGCCAGCACGATGAGGCCGAAGAATCCCAGCACCACCGAGGGTATGCCCGCCAGCAGCTCGATGAAGGGCTTGAGGAATTCCCTTTCGGTCTTTCCCGCTATTTCGGAGAGGTAGACGGCGCTTATCACGCCAAAGGGCAGGGCTATCAAGGTTGCCATGGCTGTCACCAGGAAGGACCCGGTGAGGAGCGGATAGATGCCGAAGGACTCGTTGAAAAAGGAGACCGGGTTCCATCTGCCGTTGAAAAGATGTAAGAACCCCGGATCATGGATAAAGGGCAGCGCCTCTTTAAATAAAAACAGGAATATCAGGGCCACTATCAGGATGCTTGAGAACGCTGCGCCCATCAGCAGGTACTTGATTATTTTCTCTTTTGCATACATTTTGTATTCGTTAAACGTCTAACGGTAACGATGCCCGAATCGGGCTTCGTCACCGTTGGACGTCACCGTTTTGCCGATTACTTCACAGGCACATAACCTGTTTCCCGCACCACTTTCTGGCCCTCCGGGCTGAAGCAGTAGTCTAAAAACTTCTTCACTTCCCCCTCCGGCTCACCCTTGGTATAGAGGTGCAGGGGCCTGGCAATGGAGTAGGAGCCGTCAACCACGGTCGCCTCCGAAGGGGAAACCGCCGGTGAGTCAGGCCCGGACTTGACCTTGAGCACTTTTACCTTTCCCCCGGCTTTGACGGCATATCCCAGCCCAACGTATCCAATGGACCACTTGTCCTCTGAGGCGGCCTTGATAATGGCCGAGGTGGCCGGCATCAGACGCGCTTTAGGAGTGTAATCCTGTTTGTTCAGGACTTTTTTCTGGAAAAAAACGTAGGTGCCGGAGCTGGATTCCCGGGAAAACACGATAATCTTCTGGTCCGGTCCTCCCACCTGTTTCCAGTTGGTAATGGCCCCGGTATATATTTTTCCTATCTGCTCGATGGTCAGTTCATCAACCTGGTTTCCGGGATTGATGACTACAGCGATACCGTCTCTGGCCACCACGTGTTCCACGGGCTTGATTCCCTTTTTCTCAGCCAGCTTGATTTCCTTTTCCTTGATTTTTCTTGAAGCAGCGCATATATCGGTGGTGCCATTGAGCAGGGCGGCTATGCCTGTGCCCGACCCTCCGCCGGTAACGGATATCTGAGGTCCCCGGTTGTCTTTCATGTGGTTTTCCGCCCAAATGCTGGCCAGGTGGACCATGGTGTCTGAACCCTTGATGGTCAGCTGCCGGCTGGTGGCGAAAACAGCGATTATAAAAACCAGGGTTACTGCGGATACTGCAAGTAATTTTTTCATAATGATCCTTTCATAAACTGATTGTCTGTTGTTTTTATGAAAGATAAGGCGGAACTGTTAAAATGATGTTACACCATTGTTAGAAAATGGATAGAAATGGGGTGGGGAGTTTAATTAATTATAAATTCTGGACATTACCCTGAGCTTGTCGAAGGGATGAATTCTGAATTAATAGAGTGAACGCCTTCAGCGTTATTGTTAATAGAAAGAGGTGTGTTATGTGAGCCATAGGACAGAGGGCAGATCAAGGGTCAGGAGTCAGGTGTCAGTTATCAGAAAGCGCTGTCCCGAGTACAGATCAAGAGCCTGGGACCAGTATGCAGAAGGCAATTATCAAGAGTATGTTTGGTAACATTGCTGTCTGACTCCTGATCCCTGACAACTGACTCCTCAAACTCCTATTTTTAAAAACTGAACTTCACGTCAAACTGGCCGCGCTGATAGGAGGTCCCGTTGTCTATTCCGGCCTGGTTTATGAAGTAAGAGATTTTGCCCTTGGTGTTTTTGGCTATGCCGATGCCCATGTTGAGTTCCACGCCGCTGTTGTCGGTGCCGCCGCCGCCGAAGTCGGAATCGGCGTAAACATCGAATACCGCGTCCTGCTCCAGCACCCGGTAATAAGCACGGAAGTCGATGGTCCCGGGTTTTTTGGCCTTGCCCACCGCGATGCCGGCCAGCCAGCCCATGTTGTTGTTGTCGGCCATGACGTTCTGCACATAGTGCCCGAACAGGGCCAGGGGAACGCCGCCGGGTTTCATGGTAAGTTCCAACATGGCCTCTACGGGTGTGAAGTCTTCGGCATAACCCAGGGAAGTGTCTGGCCCGTCGACCACGGGCATGGTGGAGTTGCCATGGAAGCCGTCTGTGAGGGGGCCGTGTCCCTGGCCATTGAGGTAATGATAGACACCCGCGGCCGCTTTGATGCTCATTGCCCCCACGGGCATTTTGGCGCCGCCCTGGCCGGCGAACATCAGTAAGTCGTCGGTGTCCCCGCCGTGCTCCTCGACCCAGAGGCCGGCGATGTTCATGAATGCATGGACTTTGGACGGGTATTCCCGGTCATATTTCAGAAGGATTCCCTCCGGGACAAAGTCGCCGTCCCATACCAATTCTGTCTTGGAAACCTTGGCAAAGGGGCCCTTGAACTTGCCGCCCTGCAGCGTCATGCCCGCCACTGCCTTGGGGCTCCAGGCAAAGTAAGCCTGGTTTATCATGAATGCCTTCTTGCTAAAACCGCCGTCCAGGCTCTGGTTGGCGGAGCGGGCCGTCCTGCCTCCGGAGGCCAGCTCGAGTCCCACCCTGGCGGAGGGATTGACCTCGGCCGCTATTCCCAGCTTGGCCTGGAAACGGTGCCGGTTGCGGCTGTCACTGTCCTCTTCCAGGAACAGTTCGTGCCGGTAGCGCAGGCTGCCCGTCGCTTTTAGAGGATTGCTTTCTTGTTCGGCTATGACCTGGGTTGCTCCCAGCGTCAGAATGATGAATGTTATCAATGCCTTTTTCAATTTCATTCCCTTTCTCTTATGTTTGTATTTTTTTCAGGTTTAACGTTGTTAAATCAACAGCTGAGGCGGGACTTGATCGGTTGTGTGTTTTCCCACCGTATCGCATATTACCAGTATAGAAGATAAATGTTCGATAATTGTTAGGAAATGGTTATTTAGTTATGAGTTGTGTGCAGGAAGTGTTTTTTTAATAATTACGAATCAGGCTTGTGCCAAATAAAATTTTACGGCGTGTCAACGACACGCCGCTACAATTTTATTTATTCTCCGCGCAGATCCGCCGCATCCGCGTGAATCCGCGGTCAAAAAAAGTCTCGAGGACGATTATATTGTTCCGTCTCCTCATACCTCATCAACCTTGCCAAACGAATCCTGAAAAATCCCCACCAGCCTGAGGTTCTGCTTGGAAAGGGCCACGATGTCCTCGGTGACGGCGTAGTACAGTATTGAAAGGCGGGTCTTGGAGGCCCGGCTGATGATGCGGTCCATCTGGCCCTGGTTCATGTCTCTTACCGTCTGTTTCAGCTCCCGGTGTCTTTTCTGTACCGCTTCGCGATCAGCCGGCACTTTCTTACTGAAGATGGCTTCCGTCTCCCGGAAGATTTCATGTATCATGCGCCTGACGGCCTGAAGGTCATGTATCTGGTCATTTATGAGGCCCTTGTGCTGGTTGTCCACGTGCATCATGGCGCGCATGGTGATGTCCCGGTTGCAGTCTGTGAGCTGCTGGAGCCGGCGGATGGTCTGGGCATACTGTCCGGAAATCTTTTGATCGTGTTTCTGCAGAAGGCGCATGGACTTGAAGATATTGGCGATGATGATATTGCTCCAGTTCTGTATCTTCTTGACGTTTTTTGCCTTGACCTTAAGGACCCCAAGGTCCTGCCGGAAAAGCGCCTCCAGGGTGATATCCAGGGACTCCCTAATCTCCCTTATCAAAAGGCCCATGTGTTCAAAGGTGGTGGCAATGGAACCGGGCGCGTCCTTGATCTTCCTGAGGTTGAAGATCCTTTCTTTTTCCTTTTCCTGGGAGCGTATGTCATGGGTCCTGTGGCTTTTCCAGACCATGAGGCCGATGGCAATGAGAACAACGGGGACCGCGTAAAAATTTGAATAGTAAATGATGACTGCCATGAGCGCGGAAACCATGAATGCGGATATGGCGGTCATGAACCATCCGCCGATAACGGTCAGCACTCCGGTGATGCGGTACACGGCGCTTTCCCTTCCCCAGGCCCGGTCCGCGAAACTGGTGCCCATGGCCACCATAAAGGTCACATAAGTGGTGGAGAGCGGCAGCTTCTGGCTGGTGGCGTAGGAAATGCATGCGCTGGCCACCATCAGGTTCACCGAGGCGCGCATCAGATCAAAACTCGGGCCTTCTTCGCTTTGAATAGGGGACCTTTCTGGATCCATGCGCCCGGCAATGCCGTCCCTGATAAAACGGGGTATAAGGAGTTTGATGATTTCTGAGGAGCCCAGCCACATCCTGACAATGATTCTGGAAAGCAGCACCGACTCAAACCTCTCCACCCCTTCCTCCTGCTGTCCCAGGCTGATTTCCGTCTGGGTGACCGTGCGCGCTTTTTTTGATATCCACAGGGTGATGACCATAATGGCGCCGGCAATGAGCAGGAAGTAGGTATTGGTGGGGACTTTTTTGGCCAGCATGCCCATGGTCACGGTCAGGGGGCTGTCCGAGGCCAGCGCGGCCTGGTATGAGGCCAGCCCGGCCAGGGGCACGCCGATAAAATTGACCAGGTCATTGGCGGCAAAGGCCATGGCCAGGGCAAAGGTGCCGATGAGAATAAGGGGTTTGAGGATATTTATCTGCAGAAAAAGCAGGATCTGGAAAACGACAGTGGATGCCAGAAAGGCCCAGAACATGATTGTCCAGGCGTTTTCCTTTATGTAGGCGGTTGCTTCGGGGGTGAGGAAGGAAGCCCCCTTGGATCCCTTGACCAGGATGAAGTAGAAAATACTGGCCATGGCAATACCGCCCCATACGCCGCCGTAGCGCTTGAGCCTGGCCATGTAATCAAAGGAAAACAGCAGACGGGTAAAAAACTGGACAACAGCCCCGAAGAAAAACGCCACAACCACAGAAAGCAGTATTCCGAAGATTATCATCAGGGCCTTGGCGGTATTTATGTATTCCCCCAGCGTGGACAGGCCCCCTCCTTCAGCCAGTATCTTAAGCACCGAGACCGCTACCGCGCCCCCCAGCAGTTCAAATACGATGGAGACCGTGGTAGAGGTGGGAAGCCCGAAGGTGTTGAACATGTCTAAAAGGATGACGTCCGTGAGCATGACTGCCAGGAAAATCATGAGCAGTTCCGGCATGGTGAAGAATTGGGGATGGAAGATGCCCTTGCGCGCCACCTCCATCATGCCGCTGGAAAAGGTAACCCCGGCCAGGATGCCCAGGCTGGCCACTATCATGATCACGGCCCGGGGGGCGACTCTTGAGCCTATGGAGGAGTTCAGAAAATTAACCGCGTCATTACTCACTCCCACCATCAGATCGAACACGGCAAAAGCAATGAGTATGATGACTGCTGCCAGAAAAAACTCCGTGGGCATGCTTTCCTCCTTCGTTTGTAAAGGTTATTCTAATTAGAATAGTTACTGAATGATTGTTAAAATTCTGTTTCAATAATGTTAGGTTTTAGTTAGGAACTGGTTCAGAATAGATGCTTTCTTGTCATGCCGGGGTTGCGCTCCACTTCATGTTTCGCGCCCCTTCGGGGCTGCCTATGCATTCGCATGGCAGCGCTCTTCGTGCGTCCCTGCACTCGAGGGACCCGGCATCTTTCCCTGGTAAATCGTGGCACGAGTGTTCTTTGGAAAGATTCTAGCTGGAGTTTAGCCCGGCCAGAGCCTGGCCCGGCCGGAGCCTGCCCCGGCCACCGAGCCGGGGAGCCGGGCAGCCGGGCCCAGAATGACAGCAATGGACGTTCACCGGAGATTCCCCGTCTTTACGGGGAATGACATGCCCGGTGGGATTTCATTAATTATGAGGCAATCTCTATGAGCAGGGCAAATGAATAGTGAAGATACTTCCCTCTTTTACCCGGCTTTTTACGCTAACATGCCCACCGTGAAGCTGCGTGATATGTTTTACAATGGCCAAGCCAAGACCTGTTCCGCCTAGTTTCCGGCTCCTGGCCCTGTCAACCCGGTAGAACCTCTCGAAAAGCCGGGGCAGATGCGCTTCCGGGATGCCCATGCCTTCATCTGCGACATGTATATGACACATGCCCGCCTTTTCTTCGGCGCTGACAGTCACTCTGGTCCCTTTATCGGAATACTTGATGGCGTTGTCCAGCAGGTTCACTATTGCCTGTTCCATGAGCTGCGAATCCATGGGCGCGCGCAGGTCCTTCGGGACCTGCTGGATGATTTCCACCTGGCGCTCAGCTGATTTGAGTTCACAGGCCTGCGCCGCCTCGTTGATAATTCCCCTGACCTGGAAGGATTCAAAGGTCCTGTCGGGCTGTTCGGTCTGCTGCTCGATTTGCGACAGGCTCAGCAGGTCGGTGACTATCCGGTTTACCCTCTCTCCGTTTGTCCTTACCATGTTGACAAATTTCTCAGCGTCAGCGGGATGCTCCATAGCCCCGTCCTTGAGGGTTTCGGCAGCGCCCATTATGGAGGCAATAGGCGTTTTAAGCTCATGGGAGACATTAGCCACAAAGTCTCTGCGCATGGTCTCCAGTTTCCTGGTCCTGGTTATGTCATTCATCACGATAAGGGCCCCGGCCGTTTCCCCGGAGGCGCTCTTCAGCTGCGTGCCCCCGGCCCTTATAATCCTCTCTTGATGATCTTCTTTTAACTTTAATTCCTCTTCGATTTCCTCCCGGCCGGAAAGCACGTCCGAGAGGAAACCGTGCAGCCGGGTGTTGCGGACCAGGTTTAAGAGGTTTTTTCCCTTGACGGAATCTCCGTCGATATTGAGCAGGCGTATGGCCGAGGGATTGACCAGCATGATGTTATGGTCCCGGTCCACAGCTATGACGGCTTCCTGCATGCTGGAAAAAACCGCGTCCATTTCAGACTGCTGCTTTTGTATGGTGTTGATTTTCTGCTTGAGGTCGCCGGACATCCGGTTCAGGGTCCCGGCCAGGGCCCTGGTTTCCAGGGAGCCGTGTCCCGCAATTCTCACGTCAAAATCCCCCCGGGCGATTTCTTCCGCGCCCTTTCCCATCTCCTCCAGGGGCCGGCTTACCTGGCGGGAGAAAATCCAGCTCAAGGCGGCGATGATAAGGGCGATTATAATCCCGCCAATGAATATATTGTCCCGGACTTTTCCTATCACGGTCTTAATGGAGGTGATGGGAACAGATACCCTGAGTACGGCAACCGAGCCGTCTGACCTGCTTACGGGCATGGCCACATACATCATCTCTTTTTTTAAAGTGTTGCTGTAGCGGATGGAACTGCCGCTCCTTCCGGTCATTGCCTCGATGATTTCAACCCGGTCCCCGTGGTTGTCCATGAGGGCGGGATCTGTATCCGTGTCTCCCAGCACGGTACCGTCGGGATGAATCAGGGTTATCCTGGTCCTGGCTGATTTTTTCAGATCTTTCAAGAGACCGGAGATGTTCGCGAGGCTGTCAAGATCAGGTCCCAGGATCCGGATCAGCAGGCTGCTCTGGTTTTCCAGGTAATTGCGGGTCTGCTTGAGATAAACCTGCTGTAGGGAGGCGACCGTGATCCAGGATATAAAACCCAGGCAGCAAACCGTTATCAACAGGTAGGTGGCGTAAACCTTCCAGAACAGCCTGATCCTGCCCATGTCCTACTCCCTGAAACGGTAGCCGACGCCCCGCACGGTCTCGACCTGCTCTCCAAAGGCGCCCAGCTTTTTCCGCAGGCCCACCATGAGCACGTCCACCGACCGGCTGGTCACCGGGTAATCGTCTCCGTGGATTTCCTCCACGAGCTGTGTCCTGGTATAGACCCAGCCCGGCCTCCTGCCCAGCAGGTGCAGGGCCTTGAATTCAGAAGAGGTAAGGTCAATGTTCTCTCCCCCGGCCACGACCTCATGCCGGCCGGGGTGTATGTTGATTCCGTTGCGCTCAATGACGTCTTTTTCCGAAGGGACCTCGGCATGGGCCCGGCGAAGCACGGTCTTTACCCGGGCAGAGAGTATCCTGGTGCTGAAGGGCTTGGCGATGTAGTCGTCGGCCCCAAGCTCAAGGCCCCTGATGATGTCCGATTCCTCCCCTTTGGCGGTAACCATGATAATGGGGATTGTCTTAAAGGATTGATCCTCTTTCAGCCGCCGGCACAGTTCAAGGCCGTCTATTCCCGGAAGCATGAGATCCAGCAGAATGAGGTCCGGCTTCTGCTCTTTGATAAGTTCCATGGCCTCTTCCCCGCTCTGGGCAGTCGATACAGCATATCCTTCCCGGTCCAAGTTATACCGGATCAGCTCCTGGATGTCCTCTTCATCTTCGACTATGAGAATTTTTTCATCTGCCATAACTTTCTACCGGATAGGTGGCTACCTATGAGTATAGAAGATAATTGTTAGGAAATGGTTAGGAAACAGTTAAATAGGCATGAGGATAGGGGCTTTGGGAAAAAGGGGCGGGGATTGCGAACATTCGAATACTCGAACACGCAAACATTCGAATAACGAAGGGAAAGCCAAGGGTCCAGCGGCATGGTGAACGAGAACGACGACGACGACGATTTATTCCGTTTTAGGTCACCACGTCCTTGGGACGTGGTTGGGGATTTTGGTTAAGCCAGGTAAATTTCACCTAATTCATAATCCGTAATTATTTCAGGCTCTCCTCTATATCCTTACTTCCACGGTTCGATTGCCCATCCTTTGAATGTTTGCATGTTCGGTTGTTCGTCATTTTAATTCCTCCTCTCCCATTCCCCACCTTACAAATTCCTCCTGAGATACCCATACCCCGTCATCAGTTCCCCGTCCTGGGTGATGACCGCGCGGCGGATCTCCCTGGGAATGGCCACATGATTGGTGATGTCTGTTACGCCATGGGCCGCTATCTGGTATACATACTCCCTTATTTGCGAACTGAAGTCGGCGGAAGCGTCCCGGGGCAGATCGGATGGCAGGTTGTCCCGGGCCAGCAGGGTTATTCCCGGTTCGTCATATCCATCCTGGTAACGCCCTGAGCCGGGATTATAAGTATATACCGGGTCTTCCCTGGTAGTAGTTCTATACGTTAGTTCAATTGAACCTTTGACGTCGCAGGCCAGATCCCCGATAAAGGCAAGCCGGCATGATTTGGTGTACATGGTATGTATCAGTTCCCGGGGTACCAGTCGCGGATACCGCTTGTCCCAGTAACTGGTGTGGAACAGCATGTTCATGCAGGGAAGGTATTTCCCAAGGTTGGAGGCGAACTCTCTGGGGCGGGACAGGTACTTCTCGAAGTAGAACCCGGAGCCGTCCTTGGCCCGGAACACTTCCTCGCGCAGGAACACGGTCTGGAAGATATTGCCTTCGGCGCTTTTCCGATGGCGGTAAAAGGAAAGCATGTCCCTGGGATGGATCTCCACCGGTCCCAGTGTTCGCATCACCTCCTGGACTCCCTGGGATACCCGGCCATGGCCGATGATGCCAATGATAAACGGGGTCAGCTTTTTGGGCAGCCCGTTTTCCCTTATTAATCCGGCGGTCATCCGCAGGTCTTTCATGGCCTGCATCAGAGATCCGTACTCATGGGCCGGCCTGATGAGGGAAAACGGGTTTTCTATTCTCCGGGCCGCGTACTTTTTTCCGGCGTAGGCAAGGGCGGTAATCGCCCCGCAGATACCGGCGAAGCGGCCGAAATACACCAGGCGGTTGTTATCTGAGTCTGTGATTTTCTCATAATCCACCAGGGTGACATCCCTGTCCAGGCAGGCCTGCAGAAGCGGCATGTTTTGACTTTGCCCCTTGATGGTGTGGGAAAACACCAGGTAGATGCTGCCGGGATAAAGGTCTGCCGGTTCCGGCTCCTTTATGCCAAGAAGCAGCTTTGCCCGGCGAAATCGCCTGACCACCCTGGCGCCGGCTTTTTCATACTGCCGGTTGGAAAAGACCCGGTCCGGGGCCCACTCCACTTCCACATCCACGCCTTTGTTTTTCAGCCACCGTATATCTCCGGGCGTAAGGGGCGTCCTGTGCTCCCCGTCTTTGGTCTCCCTTAAAACGCCTATGGTCAGGTTTTTTCTCATAAGGACTCTTTAGACAAATGTAAGAATTCAGTTTTGATGGTGCAGTCCTGAATTGAGACCTTTTTTTAGACGAGAGACCAGTATTCGATTATTCAAAGCTTTGTCAAATAACACGAATTATCCAGTCAATCCTGTTATCCCGTCCAAAAAAAGAATATAAAGAACCGCACTACGCTATTAAAGCCATTTCAACACCTACCATGTGATCCCAATCACACAGGGGGCAAAAGAGAATCCCGCCGCGAAGTTGCGTGTGATCCATATCACAATTCCCGGCAGTCCGGTTTATGACAGGGTACCTGCCTTCCGATATATGGATTAAGCGAGAGGAAGAATAACTCCAAACCATCACCATAATAAAGGATAGCGAAATGAAAAAACTGGGATATATACTGACTGCCGGCCTCATCCTCCAATTCACGGGATGTTCGGCCAAAAAAACCATGGGGCCGGTTGAGGACATAAAAGGATCAGCTGAAATTAACATAAATGTAGGCCCCGTCGGAGCCCTGGCAAAAGCCACGGAAATAAGCATGGAAACGCTCTACCTGACGCTTACAGCCAATGAGGAAGAGACCATCACCCGAACTTACAGCCTGAGCGGAAATGACGGTAATGTCATATCCGAACTTTTCGGGGATCTGGCGTCGTTTAAGAACTGGACGCTTTCCGCTGCGTCAGAAGATGTTAACGGCGTGATTATACATGAAGGCACCACCAGTTTTTACGTGTATCCTGAAATCACCGCGGAGGTCCTGCTGAACCTGGATTCCAAGTACGCCATGCTGATAGCCGGTTTCACGGAGGTGGCAGACAGTGTGACCGTCCTGGACATGGTAATAGACGGCGTGGAAAAAGATGATTGTGAAGTTACTGAGCAGGGAAATAAAAAGACCGCTGAACTCAGCTATGATTACCTGGAAACCGGCCTGGATCATGTCATTGCCTTTAACGGCTACGGCACCATGTGGGGAAAGGACTATCTGCTCTATACCGGTTCGGTTGAAGTTAACCTGGCGCCGGGAGAGGACAAGTCATACGCCGTAACCCTGGAATGGGTAGGCCCCGACGCTCCACCCGCCGGACAGGCCACCATGGAAGTCAACCTGGGTGCTGTGGGGACCGCAAGGGTAAACGGCAAGTTTGAAAAGCACCAGACTGGTTATCAGACAGATTAAAAACCTGCTCTCCTCTGTACTCAGTCCGAAAATCCCAGGGGCTGAGCGGCCCGCTTCACCAGGCTAACTTGAAGCGGGCCTTTTTCTTTGGCTAAGAGAACCTCATCGTGGATGTCAGAAAGCTTGAAACCGGGTTGTTCTTTTTATTTCGGTCAAAGGGACGGCCTCCACCCGCACCACCACACTGCGGGCGATGAAATCGTGCAGCGCCCTCCTCTTCCGGTTGCTGAGCATCGTTAAAATTTCAAGAGGATACCACATATGATACAGCCATACCGCCAGGATGGTAAGGAGAGGGAACACGGTGAAGAAATACGAAGACAAAATGGTCAGCAGCTCCAGCCAGCCCGCGAATTCCCTGCTCATGGCCTGTCCCAGGTCCAGCAGTTTTTTCTCTGAAACATGGATGACTGCTATGCCGTTCAGGTGCTTTCCCACTGTCTGCCCGAATTTATAGTGACAGAAAGTGAAGTACAGTGTGGGAAACAGATAGGCAATGTTTTTTTGATAAAGGAGTGAATCCTGGTCATCCGGAAATATGAAGAAGATAATGCTGGAGCAGAACGCGACCACAACCAGGTCCACTATGCCCGCCCAGAACCGGGGCCAGAAGGTTTTATACTTTTTCATGGAGTTAAGATTGTTTCACCATATGGAATAACATAAGAACTGTCAAATTAAAAAGATTAAGTCCTCTTCCCAGCCCCTCGTTCCAAAGCCTCTTCCCGCAAAGAATCCGTGTCCCAGCCCTTGTCCCGTGTTTCGTCACCGGCTCGTTCTTCGCTCTGCAGCAGGTTCTCCAGGCTCTCTATTTTCTGTCTGGCCATATTCAGGTAGGCGGTGTGTTCGTGCCTGGCCTGTACCAGATCCCACAGGTGCCTCTGGTCATGGCGGCGGAAAGACATGGCGGCCCGGTGGACCTGAAAAGCCCTGAATCCCAGCAGGCGCAGGGCCTCCCGTCCCATGCACAGGGAAGTCTCAAAGGTCTCGCGATAAACATGCCTTAGTCCCGCCTCGATGAGATCATAGGCGTCTGACTGGCCGCTGGCGCGGGCCATGATCTCCACATGGGGGTGGTGTTTTTTCGCGTATTCCACCATTTCCATCACCTGTTCGGGATTGTCTATGGCTATCACCAGAAGCCGGGCTTGGCCTATGCCCGCCGCCTCCAGCAGATCATGGCGGGCAGCATCGCCGTAAAACACCCGGAACCCGAGCTTGCGCAGCACTTCCACGCTGTCTGAATCGTGGTCCAGGATGGTAACATCCACCTGATGGGCCCGTAACATTCTGCCTACAATGCTTCCAAAGCGTCCGAATCCCGCCAGAATCACGCTGTTTTCCTCAGCGAGGTCATCCGCCTGTCTTTCAGCCCGCTCTCTGGTGCCGATGCGCGGTTGCAACAGACGTTCATTTATTAGCAGCAGCAGGGGAGAAAGAGCCATGGAGAGGGCCACCACAGCCACCAGGGGTTTGGTTACTGACTCGGTGAGCACCTGCTTTGAGGCCGCAAAAGAAAACAATACAAAGGCGAATTCCCCGCCCTGGGCCAGGCCCAGGGAAAACAGCATGTTCTGGTCGGAAGACATCTTAAACAACCTGCCGATAATAAACAGCAGCAGTCCTTTGCCGGCCATCAGCGCGGCCACCAGGACCATGATCATTAAAGGATGTTCCAGGATATACCCGAAGTCGATGGAGGCTCCCACCGCTATAAAAAACAGTCCAAGCAGCAACCCCTTGAAGGGCTCGATGTTTCCCATGAGTTCATGACGGTATTCGCTGTTGGCCAGGATCACGCCGGCCAGGAAGGTGCCCAGGGCCGGGCTCAGTCCCACCCTGGTCATGATGAGGGCAATGCCAATAACCAAAAGCAGGGAAGCGGCGGTGAACAGCTCTCTGAGTCTGGTCTGAGCTATTATCCTCAGCAGGGGTCTAACCATGAACCTCCCGGCCAGGATAATGCCGGCCACCACCAGCAGCACCACCAGGGTATGTATCCAGCCGGGCTGCCCGTCAACCCAGGAACTGCCGTGATCCGCCGGGCCGGTACCCGGAGGGGCTAGGGCCAGAAGCGGCATCACCGCCAGCATGGGAATGACGGCCATGTCCTGGAACAGGAGTACGGCAAAGGCGCTCTGGCCTCCATCGGTTTTCATCAGCCCCTTTTCCTCCAGGGACTGGAGCACGATGGCGGTTGAGCTCAAGGAAAGGACCATGCCCACGGCCAGAGCAGCCCGCCAGGGCAATCCCGTCATCAGGGCGATGACTGTTGCCGCTGCGCACGTGAGGGCTACCTGTACCCCGCCCATGCCGAGAATTGAGGAGCGCAGGCGCCATAACATGCGGGGCTCGAGCTCCAGTCCTATAAGAAAGAGCATCATAACGACGCCGAATTCGGCGAAGTGCATCACGTCCTGCCCCTCCCGGCCAATCATGTTCAGGACAAACGGCCCCATGATAACTCCGGCCACCAGATAACCGAGCACTGAGTTCAGTCCCAGCCGCTTGGCCAGGGGAACGGCAATGACCGCGGCCGTGAGGTACATGAAAGCCTGAAAAAAGAAATCTTCACCGTGCATAGTTCCTCCTCATCAGCAATTGTTAGGACTAATTGCCCTGGAGTGTTGGAGTACTGGAGTACTGGGGTGTTGGATTTAAATAATGGCGCCATCGGCTCGTAACATTAAACAATCCGCCGGAGGCGGACTAACTATAATACCCATTACTCCATTACTACATTACTCCATTACTCCAACCTTATCCTAACTTAATCTTTCAACACCGCATCCAGATTACTGTTCAAATTCTCCAGCTTAGAAAGTTTCTGATAGTT
This sequence comes from Fibrobacterota bacterium, assembly GCA_042567505.1. Classification (GTDB taxonomy): domain Bacteria; phylum Fibrobacterota; class Fibrobacteria; order UBA11236; family JADFYW01; genus JBHPJW01. The sequence continues at coordinate 34,798 of JBHPJW010000013.1, read as the reverse complement.
GGCCTTTCCGCTGCTCAGGGCGTACACCAGCCGGCGGTAGCGCTCTCCGTGAGCGCGGATGTCCTCGTCCTGCAGCAGATGGGTGCCGTGTACGGCAAAAGGCGGCAAATATTCCATACCGCAGAGGTAGGCGCTCCGTTCCAGGGGGGCCAGTAGCTGCCGGATAGTAAAGCGTTTGCTTCCCTTGCGGTAGGCGGCCTCTCCCCCTCCTGTGGAAAGCACGCACAACAGTTTCTTTTCCCGCAGCACGACTCCCCGTGATCCATAGGCCCATCCGTGTTCTAATACAATATCCTCCCATTCCTTAACTATCGAGGGAGGGCTGTACCATAAAAACGGAAACTGGATGATAATAATGTCATGCTGCCGCAGTAACTCCTGTTCCCTTGCCGGGTCAATGTTAAAGTCTGGATATTCCTCATAGAGATCATGGAAGGTTACCCCTTCCAGTCCGCTGACCGCCTGCGCCAGCACTTTGTTTACCCGTGACTTCTGAAGGGCGGGATGAGCGAAGAGGATGAGAATGGGTATCTGTTCGGTCATGAGTGCAGGGTTTTTAGATATGAAGGATTGAGGATTTAGTTTATGAGCGAAAGAGTGTTATTCCGGCGATCCTTCGACTCGGCCCATCGGGCCGGCTCAGGATGACGGCCGGAATCTTGCCATAGTACATTTGAACCATGGTTTACTCTACTCAGACGTCGGGTTAAGTCCGGAGTGACAGGTACAGGCGTCAGGTCTATCCTCAATTCTCAATCCTCATAAAAACTACAAATCCTTAATCACCTTTTTCTGCTCGATTCGTTCCAGGAATTCGACATAGGGCTTGAAGGTGCGCGCGTACCGGCCCACGATAAAGCGCGCTCCGGCCCTGGGAAAGAAAGTATCCAGGGTATACAGGAAGACACGGCTGAAATTAAAGGTCAGGGCGTCCATCATCAAATCCATGATAAGCCGGAGCGTCTCCAGGGATACGCGGCGCAGGGAGTAGAAGCGTTTATAGGCTTTTAGGGTTTCCTGCTGGAGCCGGGCGGCGGACATGTTGCGGGGCCTGAATACCGCGTACAGACCGTCATAATAGTCCCACTGCTTATGGATAAGCCGGTCCTGTTTGACCAGATCTTCATAGCAGCGCGTTCCGGGAAAGGGCGTGAGGATCATGAACTGCAGGGTGTCTATGTGCTGCTGCATGGAGAACTCCACAGTGTCCCGGATGGTCCCGGGTGTGTCATGGTCTTCCCCAAAGATAAACATGCCGTGGATGCAGATCCCATGCTCATGGAAGGTGCGGATAGAGCGTTCAATGTCCTGCCGTGTCTGGCCCTTGTGCATCGCTTTGAGTGTCTCGTCATGTATTGATTCGAATCCCACATAAAAGCGGCGGCAGCCGTTGTCCGCCATCTGCTTTACCAGCTCCCGGTCCCGCGCCAGGTCGGAACGCACCTGGGCGGTCCATTTTATGTTTATGCCTTCCTCTTTAAAGAGAGCGCACAGTTTGCGGACGCGCCCGCGGTTGGCGGTAAAATTGTCGTCATAGAAAAAGACCAAGGGCCTGTCGAAGAACTCCTTGATATGCTTAATTTCTCTTATTATGCGCTCCGGCGACTGCATGCGGAACCGTTTTCCGAAGATTTTTGTCACGGTGCAGAAGTTGCAGTCGAAAGGACACCCGCGGGAAGTCATCATCGGGACCACATCCATGGAGGATACCTCTTCCAGCAGCCCATAGTTTGCCAGGGGAAGCTCGTCAAGGTCTTCCACCGGGGCTCCCTGGATAATCTTTTCAGAAAACTTTCCCTCCACCAGGTCTGCGATGACAGACTCAGCCTCGCCAAACACCACGTGGTCGGCAAACTCCTCGAAATCCCCGGGGACCAGGGATGCGTGTGTGCCCCCGAAAATGACCTTGGCGTCTGGATGTATTCGCCTTATTTCCTGGGCCAGCAGACGGCCCCGGTTGGAACTCACGGTCAGGGCGCTGATACAGTATACATCAGCGTCGGTTTCGAAGGGATCGAACCTGGAGGACATGATGTTCTCGTTGTATATGCGGACGTCATAGCCCTCATTATGCAGAATGGTGCCCAGGTAAAGCGTTCCCATGAGCGGCAGGCGCATGAAGTTTTCAAACACATTCGTCTTGTTGCTGGAAGGCTCGATAAAGGCTATGGTCTTTTTCCCCATCAGGATCGCCTCGCCCGGTCATAGATAAGCAGGCTGCTTCCCGCCAGCAGGAAAATAGTCCACCACAGTTTATAAGTGAGCCCGAACACAAAGAAGAACACGATGGCAATTGATATGAGCAGCAGTCCGGCAAGCAGGAGGAAAGGGTCCCTTTTTCCAAACGCATACGCGAAGCAGAAGGAAACGCCCAGCAGGATAATAAACACAGGCCAGAGTATGTCCAGATCAGCCCATGAGAAAAGGCTGCAGTATAACAGCAGCAGGCTCAATCCGAGAAAAAATACACCGAGTCCGATATATATCCCTTCCTGCCGGGGACGGTTCAGGTGGATGCCGATGAAACCCGCGCCCAGCAGACTGACAAGCAGGGGCCAGAGTTTATATACCAGGGAGAGATTGGCCAGGGCGTCCACGGCCAGCAGAACGCCCATTGCCGTAAGCAGAACGCCCATCCGGCCGTAACTGCTCAGCCTGTTGTCCGGTTTGTCAGTAACCATTTTTTCCTCTTAGCTTACGATTGCCTCGTATTTTGTTTTTTCTCGCGTAGTTGATTTTTTTTGATAAACAAGGAAAAACAATACCTATACAAAAATTTTAGTGTATGTAGTTGTCAGAAAAGTTTGTCTACCCCATGCAATAAATGTTAATCATTTTTCCACGTATCTGCGCGCTGTTTTAGCTATTTGAGTTTTTACTAAAAATCCATCAATTTTCTAGTGTCAGCCTTTAACTTTTTCGGCATCACACTTGCCAGGGCCCAGCGGCGGGAATGGAATAAATCCCTGACAACCTTGTTTACATCATCTAAGGTAACGCTTTCCAGTGCTTGTAAATACCTGGCCTGGGAATTTATAGCTCCTCCTCTCATCACCAGACGGGCAAGAAAGGCCATGCGGCTCTGGGTTGATTCCATCTCCAGGAGAAAAGTCCCCCTGTGGTATCTCTTGGAAAAAGCAAGTTCCTGCTGTGATACGCCTTTTTCCTTGAGCCCGGTCAACTCCCTGTTTATCAGTTTAAGAGTTTTTTCCAGATACTTGGGTTCGGTGTTGAAGGAAATACCCGTCACTCCGGCCTGGATCAATCCTTCTGTGAAGCTGTTCACGTGATAGACATATCCATATTCCTCCCTGAGCATCTGGAACAGCCGGGAACTCATACCATCTCCCAGTATATTGTTCAGTATAATCAGGGGAAAGCATCTCTTGTCCCCTATCGGATATGCCCTGCCTCCCATGATCACATTGGCCTGCTGCACGTCCTTCTTTTTTATCAGGTGCCGGGGAAAGTAACGAACCTTACCCCGGGCTACCTGGGTTCGAGGGATCCCGGCGCGGGTTTTTCCATTTACCTGGGTCATGTTATAAGACCGGGTCATACTCCTTGTTATCCTTACCAGTTCGCGGTGGCGCAGTTTTCCCGAAGCCACCACATACACAGGCAGGCGGTTTCTTATCCGTTTCAGGTGCGAAAGGAGTCTGGGTCTTTTTAAAGATCTCATGCTCTGTACGGTCCCGGCGATGGGAAATCCCATGCCCTGTCCGCCGAACAGAGCTGAACCGAACAGGTCATACACCCATTCATCGGGATTGTCATGATAACCCTTCAGCTCCTCAATAATGATTTCCCTTTCTTTTTTGAGGTCACTCTCTTCAAGCACCGGGTTAAAGACCATATCCAGTAGAATCTCCAGGGCCAGCGGGACTTCCCCTTCTATGACTTTGGCGTAGAAACAGGTCTGTTCCTTGGTGGTGAAGGCGTTAAGCTGTCCGCCCCCGGACTCCAGAGCGTTGACAATTTCTCGTCCTGTCCGCGTAGAGGTGCCCTTAAAGGCCATGTGCTCAAAAAAATGTGCGACTCCGCTATTTCCCTTTCTTTCATCCCTGGAACCGGTGTCTATCCATATGCCGATGCTTCCGGAGTAAACATCGGGAAGCTCTTCAGTGGCTACGATGATGCCGTTGGGAAGCGTTGTTTTCCGGATGCGGGACATAGCGCCAAGACCTGTGGTGATTTTATTAATTCTGAATTATGGATTACAAATTACAAATTGAAAGAGTGAATGCCTGCGGCATTATGGTAAAATAAACATAGGCATCAACGTAAGGTGTAGTCCTCATAATTTATAATTTGTAATCCGTAATTCATAATTTCTTCAGTCCTCAATCCTGTTCCATCAAGCCGGCTGGTTCGCCTGTTTCTGGCTCAGCCTGACCCGGCCCTGGTGATCGATATTGATGCACTTGACCTCCATCACGTCTCCTGTATTGAGTACGTCCTCAACCCGCTTTCCGCGTTCCAGGTCCATCTCGGATATATGCACCAGACCTTCCTTTCCGGGAAGGACTTCAACAAAAGCGCCGAAGTTGGTGATGTTCTTAACTTTGCCTGAGTACTGCTGCCCTATTTCCACCTCGCGGAACAGTTCATCGATCATTTCAATAGCCCTGTTGGCGTTTCCCCTTTTGGGGGCGGTGATGGTGACTTCGCCTTCATCATTCACATCCAGATTCACACCGGACTCTTCCTGAATGCCCCGGATCACTTTTCCACCCGGACCTATAACGTCTTTTATCTTTTCCACGGGAATCTTTTTCTTGATGATGGCGGGGGCCAGTTTGGAGAGTTCCCTGGGTTTGTCCAGCACCTCATTCATCTTGCCCAGAATATGCAATCTGCCATCCCTGGCCTGGTTGAGAGCGCTGAGCATGAGTTCAGGGGTTATGCCGCTGATTTTAATGTCCATTTGAAATCCGGTCACACCTTCTGAAGTGCCGCAGACCTTGAAATCCATGTCGCCCAGGTGATCCTCAGTGCCGGTGATATCTGAAAGAATGCGTACCCTTTCTCCGTCGCTTATCAGCCCCATGGCAATGCCGGAAACTGCGGTTTTAATCGGTACTCCGGCATCCATCAGGGCAAGGGACCCGCCGCATACACTTGCCATGGAAGAGGAACCGTGTGATTCCAGGATTTCGGATACGACGCGTATGGTGTAGGGAAAGAATTCTGATGTGGGCAGGACCGGAGCCAGAGACCGCTCAGCCAGCTGGCCGTGGCCGATTTCCCGGCGTCCCGGACCGCTGAACCTTCCGGTTTCTCCCACGCTGTACGGGGGAAAATTGTAATGAAGATAATAGTTCTTATACCAGTCACCCTGCAGGTTGTCCATCTTCTGCTCGTCGGTTTTTCCTCCCAGGGTGCAGACCACCATGGCCTGTGTTTCTCCGCGCTGGAACAGGGCGGACCCGTGGGTATTGGGCAGCAGTTCATTCTCCACTTCTATGGCCCGTACTTCATCCAGCTTCCTGCCGTCCAGACGTACCTGTTCTGCGAGAATCATTTCCCTCATCTCTCTCTTTTCTATTTCAGAGAAGTACTTTTCAATTTCACTCTCCTGTTCGGGATAGGCCTCTTCCAGAGACTTGAGCACCGTCTGCTTAATCGCTTTCATCGCCTTGTAATGGGGCTTCTTTGTCATGGGGATGTGAAAGGCTTCTTTTAATTTGCCGACAGCCATTTCTTCCACCTTGGCAAACAGCTCTGCATTTACCTCCGCTTGGGAGACCTCAATCTTCTCAGGCTGTACTCTGGAAATAAGCTCTTGCTGAGCGGCCACCAGTTTTTTAATAACCTCATGACCTGCCGTGATACCATCAACCATCACCTGTTCAGAGACTTCGTAAGCGCCGCCTTCTACCATGACGATGGAGTCTTCAGAGCCGGCTACCATCATGTCCAGGTCGGCGTCTTCCAGGTCCGCATAAGTCGGGGCCACTATGAATTCTCCGTTTATCCGGCAAACGCGCACGGCCGCTATCAGTTTCTCCAGAGGCAGCGAAGACAATCCCACCGCGCATGAAGCACCCAGAATAGCTATGGCGTCCGCATCATTTTTCCCATCGGAATTGATAATCGTAGTGGCAATCTGCACCTCATTTTTAAAGTTCTTGGGGAACAAGGGCCTCAAGGGCCTGTCGATTAATCTGCAGGTGAGGACTTCCTTGTCACTGGGCCTTGATTCTCTTTTTAAATATCCGCCGGGGAACTTGCCGGCCGCATAGGTTTTTTCACGGTACTCAACTGTGAGGGGAAAAAAATCAACGTCTCTTTCTTCTCCCACACATACCGTTACCAGCGCCATGGTGTCGCCCAGTCGGACTACAACAGAACCATCGGCCTGTTTTGCTAGTTTACCTGTTTCAATAGTTATGGTTTTATTCTCACTGATCTGTATATCTATTTTTTCATATGACATATGGATTGCCTTCCGCTAAATGGTTTTTGAATTTGAAAACGAGAAGAGTTTTGCGGGCTTTTAGTGACGCAGTCCCAGCTCTTTTATCAGTCCCCGGTATCCTTCCAGGTCCTTTTCAGCCAGGTATTTTAAGATTCGTCTGCGTTTAGAAACCATTTTAGTGAGCCCAAGCCTGCTGTGAAAATCCTTCTTGTTTGCCTTGATGTGTTCAGTCAGCTCTCTTATTCTATGTGTCAGCAGTGCAGTCTGGACTTTAAAATTACCAGTATCTTTTTCGGTTTCACCAAAATTCTTTATAATCTTCTGTTTGATATCCTTGGTTATTGTAGCCATAGTTTTTTTCTGCCGGTTTCCGCCTCTTTTTTCCGTCCTTCCCTTATGCTCTTACTTTGATAAGCTGCCGGAATCGGATAAACAGGCCGAACTTTCAGCCCGTTACGGTAACCTGGTTATTCTTTTTCCTTTACCTCCGTTTGCATTTTGAATTTATTGATGTCCCGCCTGATTTGACGGACTAACTCTTTGTCAGATTTAAACTTTTTTTCCTTCCGGAAATAAGAATTTAATTCCAGGGTGATATTTTGGCCATAGATATTTCTTCTGAAATCAAGGATATGAGCCTCTATTTTAGTTTTTTGCGATTTAAAGGTTGGATTTGTCCCCACATTGACAAGAGCAGGTAAGCGCTTTCTGCCCAATATTGCATAAGCCCCATAGACACCTGCCGCCACCTGCAGTTTCTGCTTGCAGTGGGTCTCCACATTCGCAGTGGGAAATCCCAATTTTCCTCCCCGGTTATCTCCCTTGACAACTGTCCCGGAATAGAAAAAATTATAACCGAGCATGGCATTGGCCCTGTTTATTTGTCCCCTGTTCAAATAACTGCGGATGAGCGAAGAGCTGATAATTTTCCGGTTGCTTTTAACCGACGGAACCACTATCAGTTTTGCCCCCAGCGAATCCAGGTGTTGTCCCAGAAACCTCAGGTCGCCTCCGGCTCCAGCTCCAAACCGGTAATCCGGTCCCAGCACAATTATCCTGGCCCGCATGCGCTTGATTAAAAAAAGATGTACGAACTCATCAGGCCCCAGTTTGGAAAATCCACGGTCAAAGGATATAAAATAAGTCCTGGGGGAATGGTCTACGGTCAGCAGGAATTCCTTTTCCCAGGGCGCGGTTAAGAGTTCAAATTCTTTTTCCTTTTTAAAAAAAAGCCGGGGGTGCGGAAAAAAGGTAACTGCCAGGGGTTCCAGGCCGGTCTTCTCACTGTAATCCATGAGCGTGCTCATAATATTCCTGTGGCCGAGGTGCACGCCATCAAAATTCCCCAGCGTAATAATGCAATCTTTCCTGCGCTGGATATCAGACCATTTTCTGGTTATTATCTTGCGTCTATAGAGAGATGATTTTTTCACTATGGTTATTGCATAGGTAGATTATTCGGCCGTTGTGTAAAAATATTATAAAATTCTTTTTTTTGAATAGAATAATCAGGTGTGAGGTGATTGCCAGGGTCTCTATCCGTCACTTCGAATCGTCCCGCTAACGGCGGGGAGAGTCGAGAAGTCAACAAAGCCGATAGAGAATCGCGACAACCATTAACTGTTATTAATTTACCGGAAAAAGACCGTTCCCCTTCGTCTGTATCGATTTCCCGACGGCCCCTCCATAATCCGCGCAGGAAGCGTACGAAGGAGGGTCCGCTCGATATGACGGTCGCAGTCCCTCTCTCAATACCCATAATTTAATCAGAAGCCGCAAAAACCATCTTGGGCTGGATGCTTCCGTCCGGGCCAATCAGTCCCAGGGCCAGCAGCCGGCCTGAATGGTCATGGATCCGGCAGGTTTCGTCTTCGGCCCGGTTTCCTCCTGGCTCCAGACGGTATGATTCCTCAGTAAGCACGTTACCGTTGAGTAGACGGCCCAGAAAACGTTCATGCACTGTCGCTACCGTCAGGTGCTCTACAGCCGTATCCACCGGCAACAGTTTTTTCAGGCCTTCTTCGCTGTTGATTTCCACTGCTTCCGATACCCTGTGCCTTCCAATGGCCGTCCTCCTTATTCCTGAGGCCACAGCGCCGCAGCCCAGGCGTTCTCCTATGTCATTGGCCAGGGATCGGACGTAGGTTCCTTTTGAGCAGGTTACCTCCATAGTCCAGACTTTTTCAGACCATTCTTCCAGTTTTAGAGACTGGATAATGACATTGCGGGGTGCCAGAGAAACAGCTTCTCCGGCTCGTGCCCTGTCACAGGCTCGTTTGCCCTTGACTTTTAAGGCGGAATAAACCGGGGGAACCTGGCTGATTTCCCCAGTGAACCGCTCCAGGATCTTTTCCACATCATGCCGGGTGATTCGGCTGGCGTCGCCATGTTTTATCACTGAACCATCGGTATCGTAACTGTCTGTGGTAATTCCGGGGATAATATTAAACCTGTAAACTTTATTCATTTCCTCAAAATATTTTAACAAACGGGTAGCGTTTCCCACTCCAACAATCATCAATCCGGTCGCACCGGGATCAAGGGTTCCGGCAAACCCGGTTTTCAGTCCCCGGTACAGCTTTTTTACTGGTTGAAGAGCTCTGAAGGAAGAGATGCCGGCCGGCTTGTTAATTAAAAGAAAACCCATGGAAGCCGGGCTGGAGGGACGGACGCTGATTGAAAGCATAAGATAAAATCCGGAACTCTAATATCTCAATCCGAGAAGAGGAATCCCCTTGTTTTTTTCATCGTGGGAGAATGCGGTGACCAGGAGACAGCTGGCATCGGCCAATAATAAGCAATATCCCTGCAAATCAGCTGGCTCAGGGATGATCCGGGTTCTATTGATACCATGCATGGATGAGCTGGGTGCGAAGTTGGAGTTTAGAGCAGAGGATTAATACCTCATTCATCCATGAGAGCGCCCTGGTCAGGGGATTCTTTTCCCAAGTCTATTTTCTTCAACAGTTCGTTGATGCGTTCGCTGTGGTCGAGGTTCTTGTCCAGGACGAATTTCAGTTTGGGCACGGTTCTGGTGCTCAGATTATTCGCAAGGTGCTTCCGCAGATAGGAAGCGCTGCTGATAAGACCGGCCATGGTATTGTTTTGTTCGCTCTCCGTTCCCATCACGGATACATAAACATCCGCAAAAGCCAGATCCACCGTTACCTCAACTCTGGAGACCGTAACGAAACCCACCCGGGGATCCCGGATTTCATTCTGAATAACCGTACTGATCTCGCGCTGTATCAAATCTCCTACCCTTTGTGTGCGTCTGGTCATGGATATTTTTATCCCCCGGGAGTTTGAGTGGTCAGTTGAGTTTGTCTACCATCTGACTACTGACACCTGATCGCTCTGTTGCTCTTGTTTCTGTCCTCTCCTTCTGCGGTCCTGCTGTTCCATTATTCGATATTCTGTTGTTCGCTCTGGTATTGTTGCTTTAGTGCATACGCGTCTGAAGCGAATATCGAACCGCAGAGAACATGCATATCGAATATCGAAGTAGGAGCTCTGATCTTTTAGCCTATGCTCCCGACACGGCCAATTTTCTGGCTACCTTCTTTTCCTTGAAAAACGCAAGTATGTCATCGACCTGGATCTCCTTGAGGTCTTCTATGCCGATACCGCACTCAAGGCCGGCTTTCACGCTCTTCACGTCGTCTTTAATCCTTTTGAGAGAGGAAACCTTTGCCTCTCCGATCTCAATGCCGTCCCTGTACAAACGGACCTGGGAATCACGGTCAACCGATCCGCTGGTGACAACGCAACCGGCGATCATGCCGATCTTGGGAATCTTGAACAGTTGCAGTATTCTGGCCTCACCAGTAACTTCCTCTACCACATCGGGATTGAGCATGCCCTCCATGGCCGCCCGTATTTCATCCACCACCTCGTAAATGACCCGGTAATAATGTATGGCAACGCCCTCTTCTTCCGCCAGTTTCCTCACTCCTTCGGTGGGGAGAACGTGGAAGGCTATTATCAGCGCATTAGAGGCGGCTGCCAGGTGAACATCCGTTTCCTTGATAGAGCCGACTCCCTGATTGATGATATTTACCTTTACCTCCTGATTAGAGAGGTTTTCCAGTGAAGTTGCGATAGCTTCAACAGAACCGTCCACATCACCCTTGATAATAATTTTCAACTCGTGGAATTCTCCGGATTCTATCTGTTCATGCAGCTGGTCAAGGGAAATATGCCGCTTCTGGCGGAGTTCTCTGTCTTTGGCCGCTTCCCGTCTCCTTTGGGCGACTTCACGCGCGTCCTTCTCGCTTTCCATCACTGAAAATGAATCACCTGCCTGGGGAAGGCCTTCCAGCCCCAGCACCTGAACCGGAGTGGATGGGCCTGCGGATTTTCTCCGTTTACCGAATTCATCCAGGATGGAACGGACCTTGCCGGAATAGGAACCACAGATAAAGGGATCTCCGATCTTTATGGTACCATCCTGAATAAGGATGGTGGCCACGGCTCCTTTGCCCCTGTCCAGACGTGATTCTACCACGGTCCCACGGGCGTTCCTGAGAGGATCGGCCTTGAGTTCCAAAACTTCAGCTTCCGCAGCAAGCGTCTCCAGCAGCTTATCCACATTATTTCCCGTTTTAGCAGACACCTCAACGCATGATACCGTGCCTCCCCACTCTTCCACCTGCACCCCTTCCTCGGCCAGCTGGGTTTTTATTTTATCAGGATTTGCATTTGGCAGATCACATTTATTTATGGCCACCACAATCTGGACATTGGCATTACGGGCGTGCTGAATGGCTTCTTTGGTCTGCGGCATAACCATGCTGTCTGCCGCCACCACCAGAACAACCACGTCAGTGACCTGGGCCCCGCGTGAGCGCATGGCGGCAAAGGCCTGGTGGCCTGGAGTATCCAGAAAACAGACCCGGCCTGCGGGCGTTTCTACTGAATAGGCCCCTATATGCTGGGTAATACCGCCGGTTTCTCCCGAGACGATATTTGATTTGCGGATATAGTCAAGAATAGAGGTCTTACCGTGGTCCACATGTCCCATTATGGTGATTATGGGAGCGCGGAGAACCATATTTTCCTCATCCTGCTCTTCTTCTTCGCTGATGACTTCCTCAGTATATTCATCCATCAATTTGACTTTAAAACCGAACTCATCGGCAATAATGGCGATGGTTTCATGATCCAACCGTTGATTAATAGTCACCATCATTCCCAATTCCATGCACTTGGCAATAGCTCGGTTGGGGGTAATATTCATCAAGGCGGCAAGTTCTGAAATGGAAACAAACTCGGGCACCTGCAGGAACCTTTTTTCCTCCCTCTGGGTACCTTCTGTTTTTTCTTTACGGTACCGGACTTTCTGCTCTCCTCGGCTCAACGTTACCATTACTTTGTTTACGTTGCTTTTTAAGGCGGAAAGTTCCTGTTCAATCTGTTCCTTGGTTTTTTTTCGCTTACCCCTGGTTTTTTGAGTCTTCTTTTTCTGGAAAAAGGATTCCTTGCGGGCATCCGGTTTGGCCTCAGGCCCGGTGGCCGCTACGCCTGCCTGCTGAGCGCGCACCGCAAAGACGTCCTGCAGTTTTTCCTCCATAACGCTTTCACGGCGTTTGGGTTTTCTGGCTGAGGGAACTTTTCCGAAACGGCCTGAATAGCCTTTTTCTGTTTTCCTCTCCGGTTTCCGGTTTTCCTTTTCAGTTATGTATTTCTGGATTCTGGCTGATAATTTTTCATCCGGTTTTTCGATAGTTACCTTCAGGGGCTGAGCGGTTTTTTCAGGTTCTTCACTGGGCTCCTGTTCCTCTTTTTGCGTATCATCAGGGACATCGGCTTCTTCTTTCTTTTCCTCTGTCTTTGTTTCGGTTGTGGCCGTTTCTGTATCCTGGTCCTTGGATTCCGGTTTTTCCGTCTTTTCTAAAACTGCCTCTGCTTTTTCCTCTTTCCCTTCAGCTTTTTGAGAGGCCTTTTTGTCTGGTGGGGGTTCTATAGCCCCTTCTGCGGGTTCTGCCTCGGGTTGTTTCTGAATTTTAGCCTGCGGGGGTTTGGATTTTTTCAGAACGGCCTTCATGGGAATCTTTATTCCCGCTTTTGCCATTTCCTTTCGCTCCAATTTTTCCTTTTCCTTTAACAATGGGGGCTTTATGAGTGCGAAAGTTTCAGATGATATCATGCTTGCTGAAGATTTGACTTCAACCTCAGCTTCTTTTAATAACTGAATAAGAAGATCGCTGGAAACTTTATATGACTTCGCCAGCGTGGAAATACGTTTTTTCTTTGGTTTTTCAGGCATTATCCTTATTCCGTGTTCCTCTTAAAGAGAGATTCCAGTTCAGAGAATTTGTCTTCCTTTTCATTCTGGATGAAGGTCTGCTCTTGCTCCGGTACGATCATTTCTTCTCTCGGTTTTAACAATTCGTCTTTTTCTTCTTTGGTCATTTTCTCAAATTCAGTTATTCCATATATATCAAGTTCCTTGCCTATTAGTTTGGAGGCCAGGCGCACATTTTGACCACTGCGTCCGATGGCCTGGGAAAGATCATCATCACTGACAATGATAACCACACGGCCGTCTCCGGTATCAGTTATCTGCCTGATATCAGCAGGGCTGAGCGCCCTTTTGATATAGGTGTTCAAATCATCAGTCCAGTGTATGATATCGATCCTTTCATTGGATAATTCTCTTACAATCGCCTGAACCCGGTTGCCCTTCATGCCTACGCAGGCTCCAACCGGATCTATGCGGTCATCTTTTGAAACCACTGAGATCTTGGCGCGGTATCCGGGGTCTCTGGAGACACCGCGAATAGAAACGGTACCGTCGCTTATTTCGGGCACTTCCAGTTCAAAGAGCTTGGAAAGGAAATTTGGATGCGCCCTGGAAAGCACAATCTGATGCCCCTTGTTTTCGTTGCTGACGTTTGCGATAAAAGCTTTTATTGATTCCCCCTGCCGGTACCGTTCCTTGCGGATTTGCTCCTTGGCGGGAAGTACTGCCTCGGCATTTCCCAGGTTGACAAATATGGTTCCTCTGTCAACTTGCTGAACGGTTCCTGTAATCAGATCTCCAGCCCGGTCGGAATACTCCCCAAACACCAGCTTGCGCTCCTCATCCCTGATTTTCTGCAGCAGCATCTGCTTGGCGGTGGTGATCGCCACCCGGCCGAAGTTTTCCACCGGAATTTCCATTTCCAGGAAGTCGCCTGGAGCGGCGTCCTCATTGTACTCCCGGGCCTCATCCACCAGTATGTATTTCTCATCCAGCAGGGCGACTTCTTCGGCATCCATGTCCGGAGGAACATCGGGATAATCTTCCGCCACTTTTACCCGCAGGAACACCGTTACCAGATTGGTCTTGTCATCAATTTCCACCTCTATGTTCTTCTGTAATCCCAGATACCTCTTGGCCGCGATTTTCAAACTCTCTTTAAGAGTCTCCATAACAGCGTCTCTGCTCAAATTCTTTTTTTTAGCAATAATGTTTAGGTTTTCCAGGATATCAAGGTTCATGTATTACTCCAAATCTTAAATTTGCACTTCCTGTTGGGCCTTCACTATAGAATTGAGAGGCATGCAGCGTTCCTGGCCGTTTGCTTCCACTGTAATAAACTCACTCTCCACCTCTTTCAGTTTACCCGAAAGCGTCTCAACTCTGTTTGAATGGTCCTTGAATTTCACTTTTATGTTCTGTCCTCTGTTTCGTATAAAATCTTTCTCTGATGTTAGCGGCCTGTCGATTCCCGGCGAAGAAACCTCAAGGGTGTAGGGTTCGTCCACAACGCCCTCGGCTTCCATGAGGGCATCCAGTTCCCTGCTTAAACTTGAACAGTCATCAATGGTTACCCCTCCTGGCTTGTCAATAAAGACTCTTAACAGCCCCCGGCGGCCAGATGGTGAATACATAACATCCACTATTTCAAGCCCTTTTGATTCGGCAATACTCTCTGCCAATTTTTGAGCTTTTCCAGCAATATCCACTGACTATCCTTTGTTTTAGGTAATAATTTCACCATTCGTGGAAAAACTTATTTCCACGTCCAATCCAAGGGATAATTAAGTAAATTATAGAATTTACGGCAAGGAAGACAGACTACAGGTTCTGTGATTCTTTTCACTTAGCAGGGAGTAATCCCGGTAAAACGGATTAAAATGAAGATAGCCATTATTCTCTTGGTAAGCAGTATCGGATTTTTTCTGGTTATCAGAGGATTTATCAGGAATATTCAGGAAATCAGGAACAAGCCTACAGGAAGTCATACTATCACTGACCGGTTTTTTAATTATCCTCTGATGGTGGTCTGGTACGGATATCTGCTGGTTTTTTTTGTGGGACTGGTGGTGAATAATCTGATAATTAAGTAGAAGGAATAAGGAGTTTTTTAATAGTGGTCAAGAGTCAGGAGTCGGAAAGCAACGCCACTAAATAAACTCTTAAATAACTGCATTCTGATCCCTGCCCACTGTCCTCCACTTCTGCGGTTCGATATTTGATATTCGTTAATCGATATTCGGAGTTCCCGCTCCCTTATCCCACAACCTCAACCTCGGATATCCTTGGCTTTCTGCCAGTATTCCTCCATCACCTCCAGCGGTTCTTGCATCAGGTTTTTTCCCTCTTTCTCCATGAGTCCCCGCATTCGTTCAAAGCGTGCCGTGAACTTCAGATTGGTCTTCTGAAGAGCGCCTGAGGGATCTATGCCCAGGTGCCGGGCCAGGTTGACCAGGGAAAAAAGGACGTCTCCGAATTCTTCCTCTATCCCGGTTTTGTCCATTTTCCCCTCCGTCCGCTTTTTTAACTCACCGGATAACTCGTCCAGTTCCTCTTTTATTTTATCCAGGGGACCTGTATAATCAGGCCATTCAAATCCGGTTTTTCTAACCATCCTCTGAATTTTTTCGGCTTTGAGAAGGGGAGGAAGGCCGGAAGGGATGTCCTGCAAATCCAGTCTGTCCTTTTTCCCCTTCTCTTTTACTTTAATCTGTTCCCATTGTTCCAGAACCTCATCAGGATTCTCAATAGATGTTTTTCCGAACACATGGGGATGCCTGCGTATAAGTTTTTCGCAGATGGCCTGGATCACTTCCTCCACGGAAAACAAGCCCCTCTGTTTGGCCATCTGTGACTGAAAGATTACTTGAAGCAATATGTCTCCCAGTTCTTCCTTCATGCCCGCAGCATGTTCCAGATGGACCGCATCCATGTACTCATACACCTCTTCCATAAAATACCGGAGGATTGACTCATTGGTCTGCTCTCTGTCCCAGGGGCATCCGTCCGGACCTCGCAGTTTTTCCATTATGGAAACAAGGTCATGAAATGAGTATTTTTTCATAAGTAACCCTCGTTCAGTTGAAACACTTACTTGTTGAAGCTGTTAAAATAGTAAGGAGTGAGTACCCTAGTACTCTAAACTTGATTACTAAATATCGTGGATACGCTAGTATCTGAAATGAGCGAAGGCCTTATTAGAGTCCGCCATTTTATGGGTCTCGACTTTTTTCCTGACCGCTGCGCCTTCATTATTATATGCCTGAAGGAGTTCTGAGCCCAGCTTCCGGGACATATCTTTTTCACCTCTTTTTTTGGCAGCGTCTACTATCCAACGCAAGGCCAGGGCTGAACTCCGGCGTTGCGGGACTTCTATGGGAACCTGATAGTTGGCACCGCCTACCCTGCGTGATTTCACTTCAACAGACGGCTTCACATTTTCCAACGCTACCTTGAAACAGGAAACTTCGTTATCCTTACTACCGACTTTTTTCTTTAAGAAATCCATGGCGGAATACACAATCTGCTCCGCTGTATCTCTTTTGCCCTGCTGCAGAACCACATTGACAAATTGCGTGACCTGGATACTTTTGTATTTGGCATCGGGCAGAATTTTTCTTTTTTCCGCACGGGTTCTTCTGGACATAGGTTATCCCTTCTTTGCCTGTTTGGGCATTTTAACACCGTATTTGGAACGCGCCTGTTTTCTGTCACCCACTCCGCTGGTATCCAGCGTGCCCCGGATAATATGGTAACGCACTCCGGGAACGTCCTTTACGCGGCCGCCCCTTATTAAAACAATAGAGTGTTCCTGAAGATTGTGGCCTTCTCCAGGAATGTAACAAGTCACTTCCATTTTATTAGATAATCTCACCCTGGCTATTTTCCTGAGGGCTGAATTTGGTTTTTTTGGGGTTGTGGTATACACCCTGGTGCAAACACCCCTTTTCTGCGGACATTCCTTTAGGGCCGGCGCGGAGGTTTTTTTCCGCGAGACCTTTCTGCCGCTACGCACCAGTTGATTTATAGTGGGCAATCTATCTTTCTCCTAATCTTTTGCTGGTGAGAAAATAATTGGACCGCAACATAACGTCAAGCCTGATTGGGAGAAGGTTCTGCGGTGCTCTCATCAGTGTTTTCTACAATCGGCTCCTCCATTATCATTTCCTGGTCTTCTTCCGCTTCTGCGTCCAAATCTTTGACCTTTATTTTATTTATTTCCTTATTTCCCGTACCGGAAGGTATAAGACGGCCCATTATCACGTTTTCCTTCAATCCTTCCAGAAAATCGACCCGCCCTTCCAGTGCGGCGCCGGTCAGTACTTTCGTTGTTTCCTGGAAAGAGGCCGCAGAAATGAAACTGTCTGTTCCAAGAGAGGCCTTTGTTATTCCAAGCAACATGGGTACAAATGAAGCGGGCTTCTTCTCCTCGGCAACGTGCTTATTATTGACTTTCCTCAGCCTGGCCTTGGAAATATCCTGGCCTTCTAAAAGAGGGGTGTCACCGGGGTTCTCAATTTTCACCTTTCTCATCATTTGCCTGACAATACATTCAATATGCTTATCTGCGATAGTCACGCCCTGGAGCTTGTACACGGCCTGAATTTCCTGTACCAGGTACCTCTGCACCGCGGCGTCTCCGGCAATTCTCAAGATGTCGTGAGGGACGATGGAACCGTCACAAAGCTTCTCGCCCGATCGAACACGATCTCCCGGATGCACTGTCAGATGTTTTCCGCGGGGTATGAGATAAGTCTCCTCAACTTTTCCATCGGTCACTTTGATCCGCTGCTGCCCTCTCTCCACACCGGTAAAAGAGACAATACCGTCAATGGCTGTAACAACTGCGGGATTCTTGGGTTTTCTGGCTTCGAACAGTTCTGCCACTCTGGGCAGGCCCCCGGTGATGTCTCTGGTCTTTCCAACCTGCCGGGGTATCTTGGCAATGTCTTCACCCGCGGAAACATGCTCTCCCTCTGTTTTTTGCAGGTATGCGCCGTCCGGCAATGAGTATCTGCCAATTTTCTCGTCTTTATCGTTCACAATGTTCAGATGGGGATGCAGCTTGCCTTTTTTGTCACCAACTATCCTGACGCGCTCCAATCCCGTCTCATCATCGTATTCTTTAATAAAGGTCACGTTTTTAACCAGATCGTCATATTGCACTATTCCTTCGGAGGTAGTGATTATCAAAGTGTTGTACGGATCCCAGTCAAAAAGAACCTTGCCCGCCTTAATTTTCTCGGAATCCGTTACCTTGAGGATGGAACCGTAGGGAATGGTGTATCTTATTTTGGTAATCCCGGCCTCATCAACCAACGCAATTTCACCTGCCCGGTTTATCACTACCTGGGCTCCATCTTTGGTCTCCACACTGTCCACATCGGTAAGTTTAACCTGGCAGTCCCATTTGGATTTCTTGGAAGATTCCGCCGTTAGCCTTGAGGCGGCGCCGCCGATGTGAAAGGTTCTCAAGGTGAGCTGGGTACCCGGTTCGCCGATGGACTGGGCTGCCATGACGCCAACGGCTTCTCCGATATCGATCGCCTTACCCGTCGCCAGGTTTCTGCCGTAGCACAAACTGCATACGCCCTTGTTCGCTTCGCAGGTAAGTACGGAACGGACCTTGACTGTTTCTATCCCGGTTTTGCCGATTGTCCCGATAATTTTTTCATCGATGAGAGTACCGGCCTCACAAATTAAAGTATCTGTTAACGGGTCATAGAGGTCATCACATGCCACCCGGCCCAGGATTTTTTCCTCCAGGGTCTGGATTATTTCATCCCCTTCCATTACCGCGGAAATGTCTATTCCCAGGACCGTTCCGCAGTCGTATTCATTAACCACCACGTCCTGAGCGACATCAACCAGCCTTCTTGTCAAGTATCCGGCGTCCGCGGTCTTGAGCGCTGTGTCAGCCAGACCCTTTCTGGCGCCGTGCGTGGAAATAAAGTACTCCAGTACATTTAATCCTTCACAGAAACATGACAAAATGGGGTTTTCTATTATCTCCTGTCCTGTCAATTTTTTCTGAGGTTTCTGCATCAATCCGCGCATACCGGACAACTGTTTAATCTGCTCCCTGCTTCCCCGTGCGCCGGATGAGGCCATCATAAAAACCGGATTAAAACCGTTTCTGTCCTGTGCCAGCTTTTCATATACCAGGTTGGCTACGTCATTAGTTGTATGGGACCAAGCGTCAATAACCTGATTATACCTTTCACCCTCGGTAATCACACCACTGCCGTAAAGATCTTCAATTTTCTGAGTCCTTTGCTTGGTTTCCTCGATCATTTCCTTTTTTTCAGGCGGTATAATCATGTCTTCGATTCCAATGCTGAGTCCGCCCTGGGTGGCCCAGGTAAAGCCAATCACCTTGATATCATCAAGAAACTTACAGGTTTTTTCGTTCCCCTCTTTGCGGTAAAGCTTGTCGACTACTTTGGATATGGCTTTTTTATCCATTGGCTCATTTACAAATCCAAGCATGTCCGGCACAATTTCATTGAAAACCACCCGGCCCGGGGTTGTTTCCACCATCTCACCATTGATCCGCACTTTTATCAGGGCATGGGTATCGATTATTCCGGCATGATGGGCCTGAAGGACTTCTTCGGTATCAGTAAAAATTTTGCCTGCTCCCATGGCCTTAGGTTGAACACGGGTCAAATAAAAACATCCGAGGACGATATCCTGGGAGGGAATGGCAATGGGCATGCCTGAAGCCGGATGAAGGATATTAT
This sequence comes from Fibrobacterota bacterium, assembly GCA_042567505.1. GTDB lineage: Bacteria > Fibrobacterota > Fibrobacteria > UBA11236 > JADFYW01 > JBHPJW01. The sequence goes on along the minus strand of JBHPJW010000013.1, from coordinate 15,390 downwards.
TGGAAGATATCATCAAAATGCGGGCTTCCAACTGAGCTTCGAAGCTGAGCGGCAGATGGACTGCCATCTGGTCACCGTCAAAGTCCGCATTAAAAGCCGTGCAAACCAGCGGGTGCAGCCTTATGGCCTTTCCCTCTATCAATTTCGGGTAAAAGGCCTGGATTCCGAGTCGGTGCAGTGTCGGCGCCCGGTTTAAAAGAACCGGGTGATCGTCAATGATCTCCTCAAGAATGTCCCATACTTCCGATCTTTCTTTTTCCACGAACTTTTTGGCTGCCTTCACCGTGTGTACAAATCCCTTTTCTTCCAGTTTCTGGATAATGAAGGGCTTGTATAATTCAAGCGCCATGGGCTTGGGAAGACCGCACTGGTGCATCTTGAGTTCCGGTCCCACGACTATCACGGACCGCCCGGAATAATCTACCCGCTTCCCAAGCAAATTCTGTCTGAACCGGCCCTGTTTGCCTTTGAGCAGTTCACTGAGTGATTTCAGGGGCCTGTGACCTTCACCCTTTACCGAAAAGGTACGGCGTCCGTTGTCAAAGAGCACATCCACTGCTTCCTGAAGCATCCTTTTCTCATTGCGCAGAATCACCTCAGGAGCTTTGATATCAATAAGTTTTTTGAGCCGGTTATTCCGGTTGATTACCCGGCGATACAAATCATTCAAGTCAGAAGTAGCGAAACGTCCACCTTCTAGAGGTACCAGGGGACGTAAATCCGGCGGTATCACTGATATCACGTCGAGTACCATCCATTCCGGACGGTTGGGCGAGTTCCTTATGGCTTCCACGATTTTCAGGCGTTTTAACAGGTCCGCTTTTCTCTGCAGGGAGGTTTCCGTCTTGATCCTGGCACGGAAGTCTTCAGACATCTTGTCCAAATCCAGACTTACCAGCAGTTGCTTGATGGCCGGCCCGCCCATTTTAGCGTCGAAATGCCGGCCTTCATCCTCCAAATCCACATATTCATCTTCTGATATCAGTTTACCATGTTCCAGGTCGGTATCACCGGGATCGAGCACGATGTAGGATTCGTAATAGATCACCCTTTCCAGGTCCACTACTGACATTCCCAGAAGCCCTCCCACCATGGATGGCACAGCCTTAAAAAACCATATATGTACCACAGGCACGGCAAGTTCGATATGTCCCATTCTCTCTCGCCGGACTTTTGAATGAGTGACCTCAACACCACATCTGTCGCATACTACTCCGCGGTAGCGGATCCGCTTGTATTTACCACAGTTGCACTCCCAGTTCTTAACCGGTCCAAAGGTCTTTTCACAAAACAATCCGTCCGGTTCAGGTTTGAATGACCGGTAGTTAATCGTCTCAGGTTTGGTTACTTCACCGTATGACCAGCTTCTGATGGTATCCGGAGAAACCAGCTGTATGCCAATCGCACCAGTACTTTCTTCGTCTACTTCTTCATAAAAGTCATCCATGGTTCTTATAACTCCTGTGTAAAATTTTTATCAGTTTTATATAAAGTTTTCCTGTTTCTCTTCAATAAATTTTATGTCCAGACACAGGGCCTGGATTTCTTTAATCAATACGTTGAATGATTCTGGGACTCCAGGTCTGGGAGCGTTTTCGCCCTTCACTATGGCCTCGTATATCTTGGAGCGCCCCAGCACATCGTCGGATTTTACCGTCAGAAGTTCCTGCAGCGTATAGGCGGCTCCATAAGCTTCCAGCGCCCAAACTTCCATTTCTCCGAACCTTTGACCGCCGAACTGTGATTTTCCTCCGAGAGGCTGCTGGGTAACCAGGGAATAGGGCCCAATGGATCTGGCATGTATTTTATCATCTACCAGATGACCGAGTTTTAACATGTACATATACCCAATAGCCACTTCCTGATCCAGTTTCGTTCCGGTTTTGCCGTCATAGAGCCTGGTCTTTCCATGTTTGGGCAGTCCGGCGGTTTCTAAAGCCTCCACCACGTCTTTATGCCGGGCGCCGTCAAAGACGGGAGTGGCGACATTCATTCCCATGACGTGTGCGGCCCACCCCAGGTGAGTTTCCAGAAGCTGTCCCACATTCATGCGTGAGGGGACTCCCAGTGGATTCAGAATAAGCTGCACGGGCGTGCCGTCTTCGGTAAAAGGCATGTCTTCCACGGGTACGATTTTGGCTATGACCCCCTTATTTCCATGCCTGCCAGCCATTTTATCTCCCACCGAAACTTTCCGCTTCTTGGCCACAAACACCTTGACCAGCTGGATGACTCCCGGTTTCAATTCGCCGCCCACCACAATTTTATCGATTTCCTTGTCCAGCCTGTCTTCAAACTTGCGGATCATTTCATTTGCCGAATGAAGGACGTTCTCAGCGGTCTCATTTACCTTGGTGTCAATTGACACTCCGTCGGGGGCGTTGACATCCGACCAGTTAATCTTGCTTAAAAGGGATTCGGAATATTTTTTTCCACTGGCGACGAGTACCTCATCAGTGCTGCCGTCCCGGATTTCCTTTGCCTTGGTTTTTGCCAACAGCTCGATAAGCTTTTTGTCCCGGGCCTGTATCACATTCTGGATTTTTGCACTGTACTGGTTTTTCAAGTCTTCTATGGCGTCTTTATCGCTTTTTTTGGTTTTCTTATCTCTTTCTTTTCTGGAAAAGACCAGAGTATCAATAACCACCCCCTGCATTCCCGGAGGAGCCTTGAGAGAAGAGTCTCTTACGTCACCGGCTTTTTCCCCGAAAATAGCGCGAAGCAGCCTTTCCTCAGGAGAAAGCTCTGTTTCTCCTTTGGGGGTTACTTTTCCCACCAGTATATCACCTGACTCCACTTCAGCCCCAACCCTGATGATCCCGTTTTCATCCAGATTGGCCAGAGACTCTTCCATCACATTGGGAATTTCACGCGTGAGTTCTTCTGGCCCTCGCTTGGTATCGCGGACTTCCAGGTTAAACTCTTCAATATGTACAGAAGTAAACACATCTTCTTTGCATAATTCTTCTGAAATGATAATCGCATCTTCAAAGTTGTATCCATTCCAGGGAATAAAGGCCACGAGGATATTTTTTCCAAGCGCCAGCTCACCATTTTTAGTGGCCGGCCCGTCGGCAATGATATCGCCTGCCTTGACTTTTTCTCCAATCTTTACCAGGGGCTTCTGGTTTATGCAACTGTCCTGGTTGGTTCTTTCAAACTTTCTCAATTTGTATTCATCAAAATGCGGCAAATCAATGAAATCACTGTCCTTTTTCTCCTGGCTTTCTCTCTGAATGACAATATGGCTGGCATCGACCTGAGTGACTACTCCGCTGTTTTCGGCAGTGACCATGACGCAGGAGTCGTAAGCGGCCTTTCTTTCCATTCCGGTTCCCACCACCGGGGCATCCGGACATAATAGCGGCACTGCTTGACGCTGCATGTTCGAACCCATCAAAGCCCGGTTGGCATCGTCATGCTCCAGGAAGGGGATGAGGCTGGCGGCCACGGAGACCAGTTGCTTGGGAGACACGTCTATGAGATCCACCTCATTAATGGGAATCACTGGAAAATCCCCCTTGAACCTGGTAATGATGAGATCTCCTAGAAGTTTTGCATCGTCCCCAACCTTGGTAGATGCCGGAGCAATTTTAAAATCGTCTTCCTTGTCTGCAGTCAGGTAGACAACTTCTTTGGTGATCTTTCCGTTTTTCACTACCCGGTAGGGAGTTTCTATAAAACCGAAGCGGTTCACTCTGGCATAAGTAGCCAGGGAAGAGATCAGGCCGATATTGGGGCCTTCAGGAGTCTCAATCGGACACAGGCGTCCATAATGGGTATAGTGCACATCCCTGACCTCAAAACCAGCCCGTTCCCTGGTCAGTCCATCCGGACCCAGGGCGCTCATACGGCGTTTGTGAGTTAATTCCGCCAGAGGATTCATCTGGTCCATAAATTGCGATAATTGAGAAGAGCCAAAGAAGGAAGCGATAACCGTGGAAACGGTTCTGGCATTAATAAGATCCTGAGGAGTGAGGTCTTCCGTGTCCCTCAAGCTGAGTCTTTCCCTTATTGTTCTTGCCATTCTGGTGAGGCCCAGGGCAAACTGCTCCTGAATCAACTCTCCCACCGACCTGATCCTGCGGTTTCCAAGGTGATCGATATCATCCAGGGTGCCTTCCTGTATGAATAAGGATATCAGGTATTTCATAATTGCCAGAAAATCCATTTCTGTCATTACCCGGGTCTTTTCCGGTACGTCTATTTTCAGCCTTGCGTTTAGCCGGTAGCGTCCCAGCTCCCCAAGGTCATAGCGCTTTTCATCAAAGAAAAGCCTTTTCAACAATTCCCTGGCGGTACTGACATTAGGGGGTTCTCCAGGACGTATCAGGTTGTATATCTTGAAAAGCGCGTCTTCCTCGTTGGAAGTAGGGTCGATATTGATGGTTTGATAGATGACAGGATTGTTCTTAATGCCCACGACCAATTTGACTTTCTTGATTCCCGGTTCCAGGATTTTTTTTACCATTGCCGCGGTTAATATGGTCCCGGCTTCGGCAATAACCTCTCCGGACTCCATGTCGACAACGTCCTCAAAAAGCACATTGTCTTTTTCTTCCAACGTGTCAATCAGGCTCTGATTCAAAGCGGTGTCTTTTGATTCGTAGAACAGGTTCAGGATATCGTGGTTGGTGGAATAACCCATGGCCCGGAGGAGAATAGAAGCCGGAATTTTTCTTCTTCTGTCTATGTTTATATACATGCAGTCATTTACATCAAGCAGGAATTCGACCCATGATCCCCGGTGAGGAATAATACGGGCTTTGAGAATTCGCCCTCCGTTGGGATGTGTGTCCTCGTCGAAACTCACCCCAGGCGAACGGTGAAGTTGAGAGACAATCACTCTTTCGGCGCCGTTAATGATAAAGGTCCCGCTGCGGCTCAGGAGAGGAAGATCTCCAATGTAAACATCATTGGTAATCTTTTCCACGAACTTCCTGTCTTCCCCTTCCCCCTCAAACACATTCAGGCTCAATGTCGCTTTGAGGGGTGCGGCATAGGTCATCCCGACCTTAAGGCATTCTCTTTCGGAATATTTCGGTTCGCCGAGAGAATAACTCTCAAACTCCAGGGAATAAAGTTCCTTGATGTCCTTGATAGGAAAAATTTCGTTGAATACTTTCTGCAGGCCCTCATCTTTTCTTTTTGCCGGAGGTGTATCGGCCTGAATAAACTTGTTGAATGATTCAATCTGCACTTCCAGGAGAAACGGCATTGTATAATCAAATTTACTGGAGGAGTAGGTTTTTCTTTCAACTTTCTGTTTCATTTTGCTCCCGCTTCCATCATTTTTATAAATGTATCCGCTAAACGCCTAGGAGGAGTTGCTGTCTTCTTTTTGCTGGAGAATGGCACTCTCCGCTCCTCAGGGTTCTCACTTTAATGGCTACCAACGCTTAAAGCCCGCTTAAACAAGCAGGCAAAAAGATCAAGTTTAAATATGTAACTCAAATACTATTTCAGACTAACTTTTGCACCCGCAGCTTCGAGATCAGATTTGATTTTTTCCGCCTCTTCCTTATTCACGCCCTCTTTTACGGGTTTGGGAGCTCCATCAACCAGTGCTTTTGCCTCAGCAAGTCCCAGGCTTGTAAGCGTCCTTACCGTTTTAATCACATTTATTTTGTTGGCGCCGAACTCTTCCAGAATAACATCAAATTCAGTCTTTTCCTCTGCTTCTTCCGCTCCCTCACCGCCGGCCGGGGCCATCATAATTGCGCCACCCGCAGCGGCTTCCAATCCATGCTCATCCTTGAGATAATCAGCCAGGTTTTTGGCCTGCATGAGCGTGAGACCGACAATTTTATCGCCGATTTCTTTAATTTCAGTTTCTATCTCTGCCATTTTAAAATATCCTCCGGTTTGTGTTAATTATGTTATCAATTTATTCCTGGTTTATTGTTTCTCCAGTTTTTCCACTAAGGCCTTTATTTGTCCAGCGATTTTACTGCCCGGACCTTTAATAAGTCCAATGAGCTGAGCCCCGGGACTCAGAGCCAGTGAAATAATCTGAGCCTGAAGTTCCCGCTTTCCCGGCATTTTGGAGATATCTTTAATTTTTTCTCCGCTATATATCTGGTCTTCTATCCGAATGGCCTTAACAGGGAATAAATCTTTGTTGGCTTTATGGAAATCCGCGATTATTTTAGCGGGCGCGATGGGATCCTCCTCTCCTGCCAGGATTATGGAGGTGGGCCCGGCCAGGTGAACTTCAAGACCGGTTATCTGGCACTGACTGAGGACTCTGCGCAAAAAAGTGTTTTTGGTAACAATCATCCGGGCGCCCTGCTTCTTTAAAGCTGATCTGAGCTCGGTGATCTGCTCCACATTAATACCGATAAAGTCCGCCAGGTAGATTCCGGTGGCGGCATTTACCTTTTCTGACAGGTCTTTTACTACTTGTTCTTTTTGTTCTTTCGTTATCATTTTCTTATCTCGTGACTGCCTTGGAAAGCATTATGCTTGGACTCATGGCGACTGCCAGGTAAATGCTGTTAATGTATTCGCCTTTGGCCGCAACCGGCCTTGCTTTTACAACGGAATCTATCATGACTTTAATATTTTCTTCCAGTTTATCAGAATCAAAATGCGCTTTGCCCACCGAAGCATGAATGTTTGATCCCTTATCCACGCGGTAGGATACTTTGCCTGCTTTGAGCTCAGAAATAGCCTTTGCGATGTCTGTAACAACGGTGCCTGATTTGGGATTCGGCATCATTCCCCTGGGCCCCAGGATTCTGGCTACCCGGCCGACCACCGGCATCATGTCCGGTGAGGCGACGGCCTTGTCAAAGTCGAGCCATCCTTCCTGAATCTTGGCCACCAGATCTTCAGCGCCAACATAGTCCGCTCCGGCCTCTTCCGCTGTTTTGGCGAGGTCCCCTTTGGCAAACACCAGTATCCGCACTTTCTGGCCGGTACCATGGGGTAAAACCACGTTCCCCCTTACCACCTGATCGGCATGCTTGGGATCTACTCCCAGTTTCATGTGCACTTCTATGGTGTCATTTACCTTTGCCTTACAATTGTCTTTAATAAGCTGAACCGCTTCGGAAACCTCGTAGGCTTTGCCTTTTTCAATTTTGGCGAGGAATTCCCGGTACTTTTTTCCACGTTTTTTCACAGTTTTCTTCCTTATCCTATGACCTCAATACCCATGCTCTTTGCTGTTCCTTCAACCATTGCACAGGCCGCATCTAAATTTTCCGCGTTCAGATCCGGCATTTTTGTCTGAGCAATTTCCTGAATCTGAGCCTTTTTTATTTTTCCTACCTTAATCCGATTAGGCTCTCCGGAACCCTTTTGAATCTTGATAGCTTTTTTTAGTAACTCTGCTGTGGGGGGCGTTTTTGTAATAAAGGTAAAGGAACGGTCCGCGTAAACGGTGATTACGACCGGAATAATAAATCCCTTACGGTCCTGGGTTTTTGAGTTGAACGCTTTACAGAACTCCATAATGTTTACGCCCTTTTGGCCCAGTGCAGGGCCAACAGGAGGTGAAGGATTGGCCTGTCCTGCAGGTATCTGCAGTTTTATCAAGCCCAATACTCTTTTTGCCATTACCTACTCCAATCCTCTTAAAGAGATTCCACCTGGATAAAATCGAGCTCAACAGGGGTGGACCTCCCAAAAACACTTACCAAAACTTTGATTTTTCCTTTTTCCGGATTGACTTCTTCCACCACACCGTCAAAATCTTTAAACGGTCCGTCTTTAATACGCACACTGTCTCCGGACATGTAAGGTATGTCTAATTCTCCTGATTCCTGTATCTCCGGGCCGGTTGATCCTAATATCCTTTCAACTTCAGCCTTTCGTAAAGGCTGGGGTTTCCCGACTCCTACGAAGTGGGTGACCCCGGGAATATCGGTAACATAGTGCATGGTTTCTTTGTTCATCTCCATTTCCACTATGATATAGCTCGGGAAATTCTTTCTGTCCCTGCTTATCTTTTTACCTTTGGTCACGGTTACCACTTCCCTGGTGGGCATGAGAATCTCACCAAAATAGGGGGACAATTCCGATTTCTCAACGGTCATTTCAAGGTGGGATTTCACCTTGGCTTCCTGTCCTGAATAGGTGTGGACCACATACCACTTCTTTGTCATCTTAACCTTAATCCGGGTTTAAAAAATTTCCGCCACTTTGCTTATGACAAGCATAAGCAGATTATCCAAGAAAAAAACGTACAGTGAAGAAACGATGCTGAAAATTACCACCGCCCAGGTCGCGCCTTTCAACTCGTCCCAACTTGGCCAGGTGACTTTTCTTAGTTCCGCAATCACATCTTTTATATAATTTTGAAATTTCTTCATACTATTCTATTGGCACACCCACCAGGTCTGGCGGGACTCGAACCCACAACCAATGGTTTTGGAGACCACTACTCTACCAATTGAGCTACAGACCTAGGAATTATGTTCTATTCCAAAATCTCGGTAACAACTCCGGCGCCAACGGTCTTGCCACCCTCCCGGATAGCGAATCTTAAATCCTTATTCATAGCCACCGGAGTAATCAGTTCTCCTGTTATAGTAACTCTGTCCCCGGGCATCACCATCTCGGTGCCTTCTTCCAAAGTGATTGACCCTGTAACATCTGTTGTTCTGAAATAAAACTGAGGCCGATAGCCTTTGAAAAAAGGAGTGTGTCGCCCTCCCTCGTCCTTGCTCAGAATATAGACCTCGGCTTTGAATTTGGTATGAGGAGCCACTGAACCGGGTTTGCACAATACCTGTCCCCTGGATATATCAGTTTTATCAGCTCCTCTTAAAAGCAATCCAATGTTATCACCGGCCTGGGCATCCTCAAGCAGTTTTCGGAACATTTCCACTCCGGTCACCACGAATTTCTTGGTCTCGCCAAAACCCACTCTCTCCACTTCATTGGAAACATGGATACGGCCGGCCTCCACTCTCCCTGTAGCTACGGTTCCTCTTCCCGTTATGGAGAAAACGTCTTCCACGGGCATGATAAAGTCCTTATCGATATCCCGCACGGGCTCGGGAATGTACGCATCTACGGCTTCCATGAGTTTGGTAATGGATTCACTGCCCAATTCTCCCTCATCACCCTCCATGGCCTTTAAGGCAGAACCGCGGATGACCGGAACGTCATCGCCGGGAAATTCATATTTGGTAAGTAGTTCCCTCACTTCCATTTCCACCAGGTCAATCAGTTCCTGGTCGTCGACCATGTCTACTTTGTTCAGGTAAACGACTATGGCTGGTACTCCGACCTGCCTGGCCAGCAGGATATGCTCCCTGGTTTGAGGCATGGGGCCGTCGTCAGCTCCCACGACAAGTATGGCGCCGTCCATCTGAGCCGCCCCGGTAACCATGTTTTTAATGTAATCAGCATGCCCCGGACAATCCACATGAGCGTAGTGCCTGTTCTGGGTTTCATATTCCACATGGGCGGTGTTGATGGTGATACCGCGTTCCTTTTCTTCCGGAGCGTTATCGATTTCCGCAAAGGATTTTGCCACTGCCAGCCCATCTTTGGCCAATTTCGACGTGATCGCGGAAGTTAACGTGGTCTTACCGTGATCTATATGGCCAATTGTCCCAATATTGACATGGAGCTTCGTCCTTTGAAATGTTTCTTTTGCCATTTTTTTGCCCTCCTATAGGCGGTTAGCTGAACAGAAATTTTTGTGATGTGATAGTCTAAAAAAATATCCCTGTTTTTTCACTAACTTTATATAAAAAGTTCTCATTATTTCCTTTTTCTGTTTTTCCAAGGTCCAGGACCCTGAAAGGAACGCATGTCCCAGAGTCGGCACTAAGACATTGATTCTCAGTAAACCACAGTCATAAATCCATGGTTCGACCATTGTTTATGTCAATTTTAAGCCATAAACACAGTCCTGGAGCCCAGATCGGGAATTGAACCCGAGACCTCTTCCTTACCAAGGAAGTGCTCTACCCCTGAGCTATCTGGGCATGTAGCCTGGAAACTGTCTGGAGCGAGCTAACGGATTCGAACCGTCAACATTCACCTTGGAAGGGTGATACTCTACCAATTGAGTTAAGCTCGCCCAGATTAAAAAACTTTTCCACCCTTTGAACTTATCCCGGCTTTGCCGGGGACTTACTATTCAGGAGTCAAAAACAGGAGTCAGGTGTCAGTAGTCAGATTGGATACAAACTAAAATTGATCCCTGATTCCTGACCACTGACTCCTCAAATTCCTAAGTAATCTAACTTCTGACCCCTGATCCCTGACTACTGACTCCTCCAACCTTTAAACCCTGTAACTTTTAACCTTAAAAATACAATCTCCTAAGAGATTCAATTATGGGCCGGGGTGGGTTCGAACCACCGTAGGCTTAGCCAGTGGATTTACAGTCCACCCCCATTAACCACTCGGGCACCGACCCTCATTAAAACAAGCCAAAGATAGGAGTCGAACCTACGACCGGCTGATTACAAATCAGCTGCTCTACCAACTGAGCTACTTTGGCAATTGGTGAACGGAAAAATAAGTAATCTCATTTTTTTGTACATAACTAATTAGTCATTTTATTATTCCATTTAGTTTTTGGTTACGGTGAGGGCTTGCGATACCGGATTTTTCTCTGGTTAGGTTAAGTCGAAGGGGTGATGATGCTCGTTTTGTCCGGGGGTAAGTGGCATGGGACGGCCCGGGACCGGAGCATAATGTGGCCAGAGCAGGAGAATCGACAGATCGAACCAGCGCACGACACCGGCATTGTCTCTCCTTTAGCGTTTCCTGTTATAAGCCATTCCGGGCAATTACGCTGATTGAAACCTCATCCTGCTCTTTTTCCTCTCTTCCTGATAGAGCCTCTGCAATTCTTTACAAAAGGGCCCCACTTGTTCCTTTCCGATTGTTCTGCCCTGAATTTTAATCACCGGTACGATACCCCTCACAGAGGAAGTCAGAAATGCCTCCGTCATTCTGGGGATATCTTTCAGAAAAAGGACTTTTTCATGGCAAGGTAATTCGTTTTTCGCCAATATTTTCATGATTTCCTGCCTTGTTATGCCGGGCAGGATGCCCAGGCTGACCGGAGGGGTCACAATCCTTTGATTGACTACGCAGAAGAAACTGGCCGTACTGAATTCGGCAATTTCACCTTTTTCTCCAAGTAATAGCGCTTCAAAGCAATTTTTTGAGTCCGCTTCCGACCTGGCGAGTATGTTGGCCAGGTAATTGGTGGTTTTCACAGCGTGGGTCGCTCCCGCTGCAGCAGTCTTGCTGACTGTACTTACCGCCACTTTCACGCCCTTTGTATAAATTGAATGCGGTAAGCCGGTTACAGGTCCTGCGGTCACGAATAAACTGGGTGTGACTTTTTTATCAATGGATAGTCCGCCGGTATAAGGTCCTCTTGTAAGGGTGATTCGCACTACCGCGTCTCCCACGCGGCTCTTTGAGCAAAGCGTATGCACAATCCGGCCGAGTTCCTGCCGGCTTAATGGAACTTTTATCCTGAGTATTCGGGCGGACCGTTTAAGACGCGAATAATGGGCGTTGAAAAATTCGGGAACAAACTCCACTGCCCTTAATGTTTCAAACAGTCCGTCACCGAGCACAATACCCCGGTCAAAAATGGAAATTACGGCTTTATGGTCTGGAAGGATTTTGCCGTTTACGTATGCGTATCTCATTTTTTCGAAAAGCCCGATTGTATCATTATTATTTTTTAAAATCAATAAAAAAGTAGTTTCTTTTATTCTCAATCAATCCCACGGAGTATGAATTCTACTAAAACCGGTGATAAAGGCCAGAAAGCCTGTCTCATAATAGGTCCGACCGGATCCGGGAAAACCCCGCTGGGTAATCTGCTTGAAAAAAAAGGTTTGAGGGGGACGAGCTGTTTTCACTTTGACTTTGGGGAAGAATTGCGCATGATTGACAAATCCGGCCTGGCCGTTTCTCCATTGTCCAAATCTGACCTTCAGATAATCCACCATTCACTCATGACCGGAGCCCTTCTTGAAAATAAGAACTTTGATATTGCCCGGAAAATACTCTGGTTGTTTATCCGCAGGGAAGGCCTGATAACCGAAGATGTTCTGTTTCTCAATGGCCTGCCCCGCCATGTTGGACAGGCGGAAGACCTGCGGGAACTGGTCAGGGTGGAAGAGGTGGTTTATTTGAGGTGCCGGGCTTCGGTTATCCGGTCAAGACTGAAGCATAATCCGGCAGGGGATAGGACCGGACGTAATGATGATAGTTCTGACGCAGTGGAAAAAAAAATGGAGGTTTTCCATACCAGAACAAGACCCCTGCTTGATTATTACCAAAGGAGGAAGGTCAAGGTTGTTGAGTTTCAGGTGAGTACAGATACCCGGCCGGAGGAAATCCGTGAGTTTCTCGAAAAAGAATAAGACGGGGCAGGGAACTAATTCCATGTTTTAGGCGTCTAATGGATATGAGGTATGAAGGGTGAGGGTTATAGAAGGAGCAAGAGATGCCGTCATTGCGAAGTATTCCCTGAACTGAATGCCAACTGAAGCAATCTCCCCCTGGGAGAGATTGCTTCGCCTTGGAAATATTTTGCAGACTTCGCTCGCAATGACGTTACTAAGGCTCAAATTCCCTCACACCTCACACCTGATTTACCATGAATGAATCAAAAAGGAGGAACACATGAATACTTTGCGCATAACCGCCATACTGTTTTTCGCTTTTATGAGCCTAGCCCTTGCGCAACCGCCAGGCCAGGGAGGAACGCCGCCCTGCATGAAAGGCCTGAAAGATGGACCTGGAAATAAACCCGGTTTCATAAATCCCATGGTTATAAAAGAACTGAATCTGAGCGATGACCAGAGAAAGTATTTCAAGGATTACAAGCACAAAATGAGGAAAGAAAAAATCCAGCTTCGCAGTGAGATATCCCAACTGGAGGAGGACCTCAGATTTGAGTTTTCCCAATACCCGCTCAATAAATCCGAAATCGAGGCCATGAAAAAAAAGTTAATAGTTCTTAAAGGAAAAATGACTGCTCACAAGATTGACGGTATGCTGCACTTTCTGGGGAAATTGAACAAGGAACAGCACCAGAAGTTCGTGGATTTGCAGGACCAGTATGGGCTGGGAAGCTTTGGCTCCGGTCCCCGCGGCATGGGGCAGGGCAGGGGAAGAGGCCCGCGATAGTGGCAAAATTGAATAACGAACCGCTGGACCGCAGAAGGAGAGGACAGGATTCAGCCGCCTTCGTTCCGCCAGTCATTCCCGCTACGTCGGGAATCAGGTTTCCTTCCCAGGCGGAGCTTCTGCGGGCCAGGGAGATCAGAGGTCAGTTGTCAGGGGATTGTGACCATATTCTGATTTCTAATAAAAATGGAATCCATTCAAAAACTTCGAAACTCTCTACCTCATCCTGCCTGCCCTGCGGGCAGCGAGAGCGGAGCGAAGCGCCGAGCCTTGGTGAAGCGCGTCGGAGGACGATGTTCAATATTCTGCGGTGAATCCCAGATCCCTTTTCTGACAGCGCCCTAATACCCGAAGTCAGTGTCCTGCTCCTCAATATCCAGCTCGAGCAGCCAGATATTTCGGTAAAGTACCATTTCGCCATTATCGGACCCGTGGTTCTGCAGCTTTAAACCCTCATCAGAGGGACCAACAGGTTCTCCTCCCAGCACCAGCCCAATGTCTCCCCCGTAATCCTGGCCGTAGCTCTGGTCGGCTTCTACGTTTTCATGAACCTTAACACCATTCCAATACATGGAAAGCAGAGCCAGCTGCGTCCGGTTATCGCCGTCCCAGCGGGCTGCCCGGAAGGTTATGTCATAAGCGTTCCATTCACCGGTGCCGGAGTATTCATTGGAGGTCCGATTGGCCTCAGAGTATAGATGACCCACTCCGCCTCCGTCCATTATCTGGATCTCATAACGATTCTGCAGATATACGCCAGAGTTCGATCCGGAGAGCACGGCAAATTCCACATGGACCTGAAAATCCCTGTAATCATTCCTGGTCACCAGGTCCTGCCTTCCGTAATAGTCTGTGTTGTGCAGTTCACCGGAGCCGATTACTCTTTCGTCACCATTTGGATCATCCAGCCATATCCAGGTGATGGGAGTGGCTTCCAGACTGTTTTCTATTCTCCAGGGACTCTGCCACATTTCCCAGTTTTCCTCTAGCGTGGTTTCGGTACCGTCAAAAAGCACCTGTGCCCCGTATATGGGAACGGCCCCTAAACCCGGGTCCCTTGGAGGATATTCCATGACGATATCTCCCAAGTCATCTGTGGTCTCTGTGTAGTTCACAGTCTTGTCCTGCAGCAGCTCTTTGGTCAGTTCAATCTGTCCCGCCTGTGTCGCCGCGGAAGGTTTCCCCAGCGCCCATCCCGGACTTACCTTCAGTTCCGGTTCATCAGCTGTGCTGAACTGGATAATTTTATATATCCTGGTTTTGTCCCCTGTCCGCAGTCTCATAAATCCCACTGATGTGCGGGACTTGTCGGGAAATAAAACCGAAAGGTCCACCCTGTGGTTCCCTTTTACATACTTGCGGAGCGGAGTGGAAAATAATTTGTTTCCCATGACGTCAAACCCCTCTATTTCAGTGAGTGTTTCCCTCTCAAACGCTAGAAACAGCTCATTTCCCTTTATAAAAGGAACTGGAAAGGCCTGACTTAAAGGACCGTTCCCTGCCTGGGCAAATAACTCAAACCTGCCCTCAGTATCGGTGGTGTCCAGTTCCTGCCCTCCAACTTGAGTTACGACAGCACCTTCAACCGGAAGCCGCCTGGCCTCATCTACTACCCTCCCGGTCAGTCCGGACGAAGCGGTGAAAAAAGCCAGAATGGCCGTAAAACTGAGCGCGTATCTCGGTATGGCTGACATGAAAATCCCCCTCATCATAAAGATAAAATACCAATGTCAATCACAAACGGCCGGTAAAATCCTCAGTTGGATAAAATAACATACAACATACGAATAAGTACTTGAAAGATCGCTTTTAAATCCATTTAGCTGCGCAGGGATTCCCCAAGCACCAAAAAGAAGAAAATTTCCTTGTCATGCAACCCATATCTCGCCGAAATCATCTAATTTATAATGAATGGCTGAGCTTTCGGAAAAACACCTTGTCCGGGATTTGAAAGCGGGCAGTCTTGAAGCCCTCGAACATGCCTATGGTAAATACGCTGAGAAAATTTTAAACCAGGGCTACCGGATTTTACTATCCCGGGAAGCGGCAGAAGACGTCCTTCATGACATCTATGTGAACCTGTTTCGCCGAATACGGAATTTCAGGGGAAAGTCTTCCCTGGGGACCTGGCTTTACCGGGTAACTCACAATCTGTGCCTGGAAAAAATCAGGAAAGAAAAAAATCGGAGAAGAATATTGAGTGATAATACTCCTTTGTTGTCAAATACAAAAGAGTTAGATACGGAAACAAGGGACCTG
>JBHPJW010000129.1:0-5200 GCA_042567505.1 Fibrobacterota bacterium | reverse complement strand
CCCGCAGGACCGTTTCACACCTGATGAAAGGTGTCGGGCAACTGTTCGCGCCGGCCGATGTGGCTCATTTTACCAGTCAACTGGCTGGTCTTCTGCATGCCGGAGTTCCCCTGATTGAATCACTGGAACAGGCTGGGGCCTCCACTTCGAGATCACTGAAAAAAAACATCAATCAAGTTATCTCCGATATCCTCACCGGGTATTCCCTGGCTGATTCGCTGGCTAAATATCCCGCTTCGTTCAGTAAGGTTTACACTTCAGCCATTTATTCCCTGGACAGAAACGGCAAGCTCGATGACGTCCTCAAGCACCTCTCGGTTTTCCTGCAAAAGGTACTGGCCCTTAGGTTAATTCGTAACGGCCTGTGGAAGATACCCATGTACCTGGTCCTTTTTCTGTTGGCCTTTTGCAGTGTATCACTGCTGGTAATCGCACCTTTTTTTTCGGCGGTATACCAGAAGCTGGAGGTGGTTGTTCCTTTCCCGACCCGGGTGATTATCAACGCGTCCCTGTTACCGCAAAAATATCCTGTGCCGGTCATCATCCTCTTTGCCTTGCCTGTGGTCCTCTTCTGCCTGGTCAGGTTCTTTAAGCCCGCACAGACCTTCTTCCAGGCAATGGTTCTGAGAGTCCCTGTCACAGGGCATCTTATTAGAACATACACATTGGCGGTTTTTTGCCGTGTCACGGCCTTTTTGCTGGGCAGAGGAATTCCCCTGCCCCAGGCTCTGCAAAACGCGTCTTCTGAAATTGATAACCAGGTCTATAAGGAAATGATAAACATGCTTTCCACCAGCGCAAGCCTGGGCAAAGGTTTAAGCAAATCCTTGGGGGAAACCGGGGGCTTTCCAGAACTTCTCTGCCGCCTGATTACCATGGGCGAACAGCATAACAATCTGGTAAAACGGCTGGACGAAGCAGGAACATTTTATGCAGAAGAATTCATCACCAGCGCGGCCCGTGTCAAAACCATGTCATCCGCTTTTGCCTGGTCCGTGGCCCTTGGATCTCCGGCCGTGGCAGCCTTTCTGTTTTGTCTGCCATTGATACCCTGAAAAAAAAATGAACGAGAGCAAACATAACTTGACCTTGCCGGGAACGGGACAGGAAATCAGCCGGAACCGGAACCAGCTTACCCTGAAAGCCAGAAAAAATCTTGGTGTGACTGTTGGACTGGATTATGACGGGGACGGTATACAGGCGGCGATGCTGACAAGCGACCGGAAAGGGGTTATACATATTGAGGCCCTGGAAACAGTAACCGGGGACTTCAGCAGCCAGGAAGAGCTGACCGAGGGATTAATAAGAATCCGGGAACTGCTGCCCTCCAGTTTGAAGCAGAACTTTGTGTCCTGCCTCCGGGGTAAGGATATATATGCCGCCCAGATACCATTCCGCAAACTTCCCCCGTCGGAAATGGAAAGCGCACTGAAATTTGAATTGCGAAAGTACCTGCCCTTTGATATTGAAACAGCCGTTATTGATTACCAGTTTCTGGATTCTGAAAAAAAAGATGGGCTCAATATATCCATGATGATAACCGCCGCGGACAGGGATCTCCTGGATTACCATCTCCGTTGCATGAGCAAGGCTGGAATCCGGCCGAAAACCGTTGACATTCTACCCCTGGCCACAGCAAACGCATTCTGGGCCCTATACTCCCAGAGCGCCGGCAGACACGCCCATATCATCCTCCATCTTGGTCAGGGGATCTGTACCCTGGTCATTGTCAGCAACCACAGTCCTTTCTTCTTCAGAAATATATACGTAAACGGCCAGGATCCTTCCAGCCCGGCCAGAGGAACAATACGCAATCAAAGCCTTGATGATCCCGACCTCTTTGGGGATGAGATAGAGCGCTCCATGGCTTTTTACATGAAAACATACCAGATATCAGATTTCTATGGAATCCACCTCACCGGCAAATACTCCAATTCCGGGGTGGAGGAGGTTTTGCGGCGCAAGACTTCGCTGGAAGTGGTTCAGCTTAATCTCTGCGGCCAGTGCGGATATGACGTTACCGGTGGTTCGGGAAAGTTCGATATACCTTTAGCCCTGGCTCTGCGGGGATGAGCAAGAGAGCAAACCGGGGAAAAGAGGAACTATTGGGATGAAATACAGCATAAATCTGGTGCGGCCTACGAAGCAGAGGGAAAAACAGACGTTCCTTCGGATAGGAATACTTTCCCCATACCCGGTTTTCTGCTTTATACTGCTTGGCCTGACCATATTGTACACCGCCTATCACGTCTGGGACATGAGTTCTTCCCTGAGGACCGAGCAGAAAGTGCTGAGCGAACTGGCAAACCATGGTGGATTTCGCCCTACCCCGGAGCAACTGGTGAGTCTTTCCACCCTTGAACTCATTGAATCCCTGTTATCAGAAAGAACAACCATGTCGGAAATCCTGACGGTCATGACCGGCATGCTCCCCGCCAATTTCCATATTACAAAATTCATCTATACTGGACATGAATTGCGTGCGGGTGGATCGGGATATACAGTATCCAACCAGAACAGTCTTATGCGCCTTCATGAATTTGTAAAAGAACTCCAGAATGATTCCGTTTATAACAAAACTTTTCATTCCTCCAGCGTGGAAGCTTTCGTCATGGCTGATAATAATCCCCGCGCCTTTTCCTTTGAATTCAACGCCCGGGGCCGATGATGCACATGCATTGCATAAAGACTTCCTCTTCTGGGATAAAAGAGAGCCAGGAAATATGAGTAAAGGTACTATGCTCATGATATCCCTCTTCCTGCCGGCAGCGGTCTGGATCGCTCTTGACCGCTTTTGGATATCAAAATTTCAAGAACGTCTTGAACACACTTTCAAACAGCAAATATTGGTTTCGGATCAGATCGGTTCAAGCAGCCTGTATTCTCATTCGCACAGTAATGCGCGGGCATTCATCCTGGCAAACCTGGCCGGCCACCGGGGACAGGGGATCGTACCGCCCGACTCCCAGTTCTTTCATTTTTTTTCAAACTGTTTGACAAGTTCGAACATGAGACTCTTCTCTTTTGCCAAGAACAAGACTCATACATCAGACAACCTCATTTCCAGCCGGTATCTTGTGGAGGTGACGGGAACCATGAGGCAATTAAGGGATTTTATGGTTCGTCTGGAACACGGCCGGCTTCTTACCGTGATTGAAGAAATTCAGGCCGTCCCGGAAGGCGCCCCATCCGCCGGCAAACCGGTCCCTGCTTCCGCCAGTATCAAAGCTGCAATGAAAGTCAAGACCTGCATGATAAAAAAGAGGGCTGAATCATGAATTCAAAACACGTTACCTGGTTCGCCCTGCTGGCCCTTACTCTGTCTGTTTCCATGGCCCTGAGAATTCACGGACAGAAAAAGCGGTTCAACACACTTGAAGATTCATCACATAAAATCATGGACAACTACCTGGAAAGATACCTGGAGTTGGCTGACAAACTGGAACTGGCGGTAAAAAACCGGCCTGACCGGAAGAGGGGAACAAAATGACTTCAAAAAAAGACTCTCCCCAACCAAACCATACATCTCAAGCCGTGTCAGATAAGGAACACAAGCTCAGGGAAGTCGTCATCAGCCAAAAAATCATAAGCCCCGCCCAGCTGGAAAAGGCCCTGAGTCATAAAAAAAGACCCGGCAACTATAACTTGCTGGATACCCTGGTTCGGCTGGGGTACCTGGACCACAAGCAAAAAATGAATCTCCTCAAAGAGCAGGTGAATATTACCTCTGCTGTTTCTAGGCACTTCGCCACCGCTGATGGGAAGGTGGTAGCCCTTATACCAGAAACCATGGCCCGGCGGCATACCTGTATCGCACTGGAAAAAAACGGAACTGAATTAACGGTCGCCATGACCGATCCGCTGGACCTCAGGCTGAACGACTACCTGAGAGACCACACCGGCATGACCATCAAGCCGGTCCTGGGCGGGGAACAGGAAATAAAATCCTCGATTGACTGCCTCTACTCCAATATCAAGGCCCATAAAAAGGCCGCTGATCTTATAACCGGGCTCAGCGACAGCATTCTTTCCCGGGGCGCTTCGGATGCGGTGATGAGCGCCCCGACCGCCGGAGTGGAGGCCGAGGTGGCGAAATTGGTGAACGTCATCATCGGCAACGCTGTCCGTGATCAGGCCAGTGACATCCATATTGAGCCCATGGAGCGGATCGTTATTGTCCGCTACCGCGTCAACCGGGAGCTTAACCGGGTACTGTCCCCGCCCAAAGCGACCCATGGCGCTATCATAAACCGGATCAAGGTCATGTCCGGCCTCAATCTGGAAGAAAGAAAAATACCACAGGAGGGAAGGGCAAAGGTGAAAATCCAGAATATGGACATAGACATCAGGGTGTCGCTTGTTCCAACCGTCTTTGGGGAAAAAGCTGTGTTGAGCATCTTGCAGAAAGAGACCTTTGAAAATTCCATCGCCATGCTGGGTTTTTCTGAAAGTGATGTGAACCTGTTCTTGAAATACCTGGCCGTGCCTTTCGGCATGGTGCTGGTTTGCGGCCCTTCGGGGTGTGGAAAGACAACCACCCTCTACGCGGCCCTGCAGGAAATGGCCAGCGACTCAAAAAACACCGTAACCATTGAAGATCCCATAGAGTCGCAGATAGAAGGCATCAACCAGATTCAATTGAATCCCGCCATGGGTTTCACCATGGCTTCCGCCCTTCATGCCATCCAGCGGCAGGACCCGGACACCATCCTTATCAGCGAAATCAAAGACGAAGAATCGGCCGACCTCAGCATCAAAATGGCGTTGACAGGCCACATGGTACTCACCAGCATGCTGGCCGATAACACGGTCAGCGCCATAGGCCGGTTGATGGATATCGGCATCCCGCCGCTTCTGCTTGGTTCGGCCCTGAACCTGATAGTGTCTCAACGGCTGGTAAAAAAAATCTGCCCCAAGTGCAGAACGCCCTATTCCCCGCCGGATGAACTTCTGGCCACCCTTACCATCACCAAAAACCCCGGTCTGAAATTTTTTCAGGGAGAAGGCTGTGTGGAATGCAGTGGAACGGGCTTCCTGGGCAGCATCGCCATTTTCGAACTACTCACTATCACCGGTAACATTCGGAAATTGATTTTTAAAAAGGCCCCTTCTGAAGAGATAGTTAAACAGGCGTCCGGATCAGGCCTTAAATCCCTCACGCAATCCGCCGTGGAAATGGCCATCCGCGGCTTGACTACTA
>JBHPJW010000128.1:0-5274 GCA_042567505.1 Fibrobacterota bacterium | reverse complement strand
CGTGATGCTTTTCCCCTTTACGATAGCTCCAGAGTTTTACTCCCTGGAGATTGAACAGGTCGAATCCTTGGACGCCCTCTGAGAGCTTTACTCCGGAAATGAAATCCAGGTTGGTAACCAGCCTGTGTTGAGGAACAGGTCGTCCTGGGGTTTGGCGCTCTATGCCCACTGTTTCTGTTATGCATTGACTCTGATCATGGGCGTTAGCCAGGGAATTGTATTCCACATAACCGGGATCGGTGCATCCCACCACTACTCCGCAGAGGGAAGGTTCGTACTGTGTCCCGACGTAATCAATGCGGTACAGCATACGGGCCCCTTGAGACGTGGTCCCGTCATATCCGCTGTTGCTGAATTTGAGCACATAAAGCGCACCGTCCGGGCCGAACTCCATGGCAATGGGGCTTCCCCAGAAATGGTCAACACCGCCGGCGCTGCCGTCGGTTTTAATAAGCCATTGGGTGTTTTCAGTGTGGACTCCATTTGCGTCAAAGGATAGTAACTTAACGTTTCCCGGCCGTTCCCAGTCCCAGAAAATGAGTTTGTTGTTGAAATAAGCGGGAAACTTTTGCGGGCCGGTAACGTCCGGGGACCAGTGGTACCAGGGACCGGACATGGCGGCTTCGCCCCCGCCCACTCCCATGAAGAAAACCGATTCGTTATTGTCATTGTCCGCGTACCAGATGACGGGCGCCTGGGCCGGCGGCAGTGGATAGTCTTTGATGCCGGTATTATTGGCGGAGGTGTTGATGCCGGCCTCTATGGGGAATGGAGCGGAAGTGGGACTGAGGTTTCCCGATGCATCGTACACCAGGGCCTGGTAGGCGAGATTGTTGCCTATGGCATAGGGCCATCCGAAGAAACCCGGATTCCGGGCCAGGTTCAGCTCATCGTAACCCATGGGGCCACGGGTCAGGTCTGTCATTTGGGCTTCCGGACCAAGGTCTCCCCAGCTTACCCAGCCATACAGGTTATTGATGCCCAGTCTGAAGGGATTACGGCAGCCCATGGCGTAAATCTCGGGCCTGACTAACGCGGTGTCGAGGTATTGGGCCGCCCGGGCTGGCTCCGCAGCAAAAAACTGGGCAAAAACCTCACCGAAATTATTTTGAGGGATAGTGTAGGTCCCGTCATCTTCAGGATGTATGCGCAGGATTTTGCCCCGCAGGTCAGCTGTATTCGCGGCCGTCCCCTGGGCGTCTTTGCCGGCGTCCGGCCAGTACAGGGCCGCGTACCCGTCATTGATGCTGTCGTTGGCGTCTGCATTGTCCCCTATGCCGATGTACAGGTTTCCCTGGCGATCCCATACCATGCCTCCGCCGGAGTTGTGGTTATCCACGAGATGCCGGGGGATTTCCAGAACGGAAACCACCGAGTTCATGTCAAGAGACCCGTCCACCAAATCATAGCGTTCCAGGGCCAGTCTGCGGTTAAGACTGGTATTCTTGGAGTAGAGGAGGTATATCCAGGGCTTGGCCGGAAATTCGGGATGCACGGCTATACTGGAGAGTCCGTCGGCCTCGTCATAAGCCGTTGTCACCGAACCGATCTGGTTCATGCTGTCGCTCCCGGGAGTATGCATCCATATTTCCCCGGTCATGTCCGTGACAAAGACACGGCCGTCAATTGCGTCCTGGGCCACGGCCAGGTAGGAAGGAGCGTTAAGGTCTCCCTCATGCAGAACAGTGACCTGAAAGTCCTCCGGGGCGGGCTCCGGACACTGCGCCATGGCAGGGGAAATGAAAAACAGAGACGCTATGGCCAATCCCGCCATCACCTGAACAAGCGGAAGATAATTCTGGTTTGAAAATGGCTTCATAAGTTGTGTCAATATTCTTTTACCTCTTAGTTACCTGTTAAACAAATCCGGCATCTTCCGGGCAGGAAGCTACAAAATCAATTGCGGTCTTTTGCTGCAAAGATCTTTAGTTTTTAAGTTGAGAACCAAAACAGACCAATCCCGCCCGAGACAGGATTGTCGTAGTATCCCCCCTCATGTCAGCTATTGCATCGGTTCGAGAGCCATAGCTGTTATGAAGTACTAAATAATATAATCTAAAAAATTCGAACAGTGTTGCTGATTTAGCGGTTAATTTAGGGTGAGATTGGGATGATGGGAAGAGTTGCCGTTAAAATAATGCAAGAACATATTTTTCCTATAAGAACGCTGTCAAATTGGCAATTAAAAAATAATCACAGGTTTTTTTGGAGAGGCAATTCTGTAAGAACATCTCCCGCATTCTCCAGTTTTCAGAAAGAAGAAATGCGGGTCTATCCCTCATGATGGAAAAAATAAAAGCGCGCGCGGATATACAAGAGTTAAAAAGCCAATCCAAGGGTGGCATAGCGTCAATTTATGAGCCTGGCGTTTTTTAAAAGAGCAAACATGAAAAATGTCCGCCTCCGGAAGAGGCAGGCAACATCAATTATTCCCTTGTTGACGGAAATGAAAACAGGGCCTTATCGGTCTTCCACATATATGCCAGTCGACAGTGACTTTATCCCGCAGGCTTTTCCCTGATAGCTGTTCTTTATCACGATTTTCTTGCCCTGAATGTTATAGAGTCGCCCTTCTTCCAACACGTGCGGGGCTCTCTTCGCGTTCCCTGCAAAGTGGGTGACAGTCACGTCATCGGTGGGAGGTTCATCGCCTATCTCATATCCAAGATTTTCCAGCGCTTCCGTAACTCCCGGGATCAGCCGCGTCGCGTTCCAGTAATAGATATAGTTCAGCACATCCACAGGCAGGTTAAATCCCTGTATGTTGCTGCCGCCGAAAAATCCGGACTGGCCGCCTTGATCTGATTCCATCATTTCCAGCGCGTTGCTCCATTGCCCCGAGGAATGGCGTGTGGCGCCATCCGTACCGAAGAGGAGGCGGTCCTTGTAGGTGATGAGGAATTCACGGAGCTTGTCATGATCAGGCTGGGGCGCATCGAAATACTGGAAGACGGCGGCCATGTCCAGGAAGATATTGGGAGACCGGTCCAGAAACATGGACAATGTGTCTAGCGAAGTATCATTGCAGCAAAGCCAGAACATGTGGGCCATGATAAAGGTCGTGTTGGGGTGATTGCGCATTACTTCTTCTGCGTCCAGGTGATAGACCATGTACATTTCGGGTTCATTCCATGAACCTTCGGGAGGGTCTCCAATGTGAAAGCCCATCACAGGCAGTCCCACTTCCGCCATTCTCTGAAAGTTCGCATCCACGCCGTTTACCTCTGACATGGGCATCTGGTATTTATTATACACCTTGAACCCGGAGAAACCGGCATTGGCGTAATCGGTAATTTCATCCACGTCCCACATGCCGTCACCCATGGAGTAATCATGAGCTGTCAGCAGCACGCGGCCGTCCAGGTTGTTCTGGATATAATCCATTTCCCCTGCGTCACCGCCGCCGTCCATGGAAATAACCAGCGTGCCTCCCCACTGATCCATCATGGGGACAATCGCGTCGAAATCGCTTCTGCCTTCCCTCAGGTGGACGTGGGTATCAATAATGGGCATTTCGCCGATTGGCAGTATTTCCTGTTGAACCGCCGTGGCATTCAGGGCCAAACCCAGCACCGTCAGACACATCCATAATTTATTTGTCATTGTGCCCCTCCTCTATTTCCATTTATTTTGCCGGGAATTGGCATAAAATGGTTCTCAAATTGTATTACATCCAGAATTATGTGCCTAACACAAAAACGCCCCTTTTGTTAAATATAATCTCTGGTTTCAGAAACTGGCGGAGGAAAATTTGATATTTGTTTAATATCAGGGAAAAAAAGCCCGTTATGGGTCCTGGCGTCCGGATAATGCCAGGCTAAAGGTGTTCCAACCTGGTTTACAGGCAGGCAGGGCCGGTTTTACCAGTGAACTATCCAATAAGTGCTTTCATGTTATATGCCCTGGAAAAGTCATTCCTGCTTGTCCGGAATAAGGAAGAACATGAAAAAATTAAATGGGCGCTACACTAGTCCCGGTGTTGATGACACAGCCCGTTTGAGCCTTGATTTTCTACCTGGTCTCTACGTATTTTCCTGCAGGCAGGGAGTTTGTTTTTTTGCAGGCTTTTCCTTGGGTTTTATCCTTTATCAGGACTTTCTTTCCCTGTATGGTATACACCTGCCGTTCGTCGAGGTACTGTGGATGGTGTTGGGGGCCGTCCGGGCCTATGGTCGCGGTCACATCTTCCGTGGGCGGTTCATCGCCTATTACATATCCCTGGTTTTCCAGCGCCTCTTTTACTCCGGGGATCAGGCGGGACGCGTTCCAGTAATAGATATAGTTCAGGACATCCACGGGCAGGCCCAGTCCCTGCATGCCGCCACCTCCGAAAAATCCTGACAGGCCTTCATCGTCTGTTTCCATCATCTCCCGCGTGTTGCTCCATTGAGAAGAAGAATGGCCCGCGTTTCCGTCTGTTCCGTAGAGAATGCGGTCCTTATAGGTGATAATGAAATCACGGAGCTTGTCGTAGCTGGGCTGGGGCGGATTGAAGTAATGGAAGGTGGCGGCCATGTCCAGATATATGTTGGGTGTACGGTCCATGAACATGGAAAGAGTGTCTAGGGAAGTGTCATTGCAGCACAGCCAGAACATATGGGCCATGATGAACGTAGTGCTGGGATGATTACTCATCACAACCTCCGCGTCCTTATGGTAAATCATGTACTTATCCGGCACGCTCCATGAGCCTTCGGGAGGGTCTCCAATGTGAAAGCCCATCACAGGCAGGCCGACCTCCGCCATTCTCTGAAAATTTTCGCTGTGCCCTTCCACTTCCGACATGGGCATCTGGTATTTGTTAAAAACCTTGAATCCGGAATATCCGGCATTGGCGTAATCGGTAATTTCATCCACGTCCCACATTCCGTCTCCCATGGAATAATCCTGAGCGGTCAGGAGTATGCGGCCGTCCAGGCTGTTCTGGATATAATCCATCTCATTCATGTCGCCGCCCCCGTCCATGGAAATCGCCAGGGTGCCTCCCCATTGGTCCATCATTGAGACAATATCATCAAAATCGCTCCTGCCTCCTCTCATGTGTACGTGGGTGTCTACGATGGGAATTTCGCCGATGGGGTAAATTTCCTGTCTGACAGCCAGGGCGTCAAAGGCGAAAGAAAGAACGGCCAGGGGAAACAAGAAAATCCTTGTCATTGTCAACCTCCTTAGATGGTTTTTTACTTTGCCCCGGATGGGCAAAACCTCTTTACAAGCGGTTCACTTGGTTTCTTTTTATCCCCTTGAAACCCTCTTTAAGTATGAATTAATATA
>JBHPJW010000127.1:0-5457 GCA_042567505.1 Fibrobacterota bacterium | reverse complement strand
CAACTTTACGCCGATTGATACATCCTTCAGGGAAATCAATAATTCAGGCAGGATGTGCAGTCCCTTACGGGGGCTGACCGTCCCTACCCATAAAAAGTTAAGGCTACCGCTTTTAAACGGATTCCGGCACTCCGGCTCGCTCTCTGCCAGGGTGATGTTGGGAAGAAGCCGGGTATTGGTTGAGGGAAACAAACGCCGCACTTCATGGGAGACGCAAAGGATTCTGTGGGAATAGCCGCGTATAAGGCCCCTCAACCGTGAAAACACCCATTCCGGTTCAAGGTAAAGCTCATGCACCATCCATAATACCTTTGGTCTGGCTTCCCTGGAAATAAAAGGCCAGGCAATAATCCAACCGATGTTGGGACTGCAGTTCACCAACAGGCGCCCGGGCCGGAATCTGAGTATCTCACGCCGGAGTTTCCAGCCAAATACGAGGCTCTGCACACCGTACTTTAACCAGTAGAGCGGGGATAAGCGTCGGACCATCTGGGGAGCGGCCACCTCCCTGAAGTTCCAGTTCTGCTCCTCGGCCCGCCTGGCCATATAGCTCCGCCGTGGAGTGATGAGTAAAAAGGAAACTTCCGGCGGTAAGGCCTTAAGCAGGCGGAACAGCGCCACCGAACTGCCGGAGATATCGGCAGTGTAATTGATCACCAGTACTTTGTGTTTCATTTCAGCAGTTTATGGATAAATTCATCCCCATCTGAGATATCCTTTTGCATTACCGTATTTTGACACACTTTGTTATGAAAGGAAATTCAGGAGAGCAGCGAAAAATAT
This sequence comes from Fibrobacterota bacterium, assembly GCA_042567505.1. Taxonomy (GTDB): domain Bacteria; phylum Fibrobacterota; class Fibrobacteria; order UBA11236; family JADFYW01; genus JBHPJW01. The sequence goes on along the minus strand of JBHPJW010000127.1, from coordinate 4,674 downwards.
TTCTTTTCCAGTTCCAGCACCTGCTTTGAGACATCATGGTTCTCCCTGATATTCCTCAATCCAATCTCTCCCATCTCCGCCCAGCTGCCGCTGCTTTCAATCATTTTTACCATATTAGTGTAAAAGCCTTCCGCGTCTCCCTCTTCAGAGAGAAAGGCGTTTTTGTCCTGCTTGACCACGTTGGGAATGTCATCGTGGAGTGTGGACAAAACCGGCATGCCGCTGGCCTGGGCTTCCAGCAGGACCGTGGGCGCGCCCCCTTCGCTGTCACCGTCCCGGGCGGTTTGTGAAGGCTGAATGAGAATATCATGTGACGCGTAGTAAGTCGGCAATTCATCCGGCCTGGCCCAGCCAATCAGGTCTACCCGGTCCTCCAGGCGATCCTTTCTTAAGCATGATTCTATTTTACCCCTTTGAGGGCCGTCCCCTATCACCGTCAGGTTCCAGTCCAGGTTGTTGCCTATGTGCTTAAAAGCCTTCAGGGCTACCGGTAATCCCTTTTTTTCCACCAGCCTGCCGATAAACAGGAACCTGACCGGCCTCTTCCCGTCCCAGCTGCGGGATGTGAACTGGTATCTCTCCGGGTTAACAGCTATTCTCTGAATGTGGATTTTATCCCAGGGACAGCCAAGGCCGGAGAGCTTTTCTCTCATACTGGGGCCTTCCACAAAAAAAGCGTCACCATTTTTAAAGAGGCTTTCATACCCGCTTGCGGCCCTGCTTAAAAATCCTTTATGGGATAAATCAAACCCGTAAAAGTTGGTTATGAATGGCCTCTTAAACTTTTTTATTAATTCTCCTGCCATTATGGCGCGATATCCATAATGGGCATGAATAATATCAACAGGCTGTTTCTCCAGATCAGGATAACAGGAACCATAATCAGCCAGGGCGTAACTGCCCCTTATTCGGGCGAGTAAACTCTTTATAGGGCTTTTATAGGGATGGCAAGAGAGTATCCTGCCATTTGGCAAGGGAAATTTCTCCAGGTTTGCCAGTCTGCCGGTCAAAATAAGGGGGGCAAACTTGACATGGGCAGATAGATAATTCCAAATAAAGGTTTCCGAAATCCCCAGATAAGTATTCAAGAGATGAAGGCATTTAAGCATGTTTACAACGCCTGAAAATTTTGTTCACGGGATACCTTATCGGCGCGATTAGAGTTATCGCGAACCGGTTGTATTAGCCCTGGATTGTTCTGCATTGACAGCTCCATATTCATCATTTCTGAAATTCAGGGTCCCTGTATTTTTTTTCAAATACTTGCTGTAACCAGACTTCCAGAGTCAAGATCCTTCCTATAAGGCCGGTGTGCTTTTTATTATAATAAAAGTCCGGCTTAAAAAATATTGTTATCACCTCATCATCAACGAATTCCGGATACATCGCGGTTTTGGGATCCAATATCTTTTGAAAGAGCGATCGCGTACCGGAACCTGACATCCACTTCGGATAATCGTGAAACTCAATCAAATCTTCAAGCCATCCCAACTTTACCGGTACGCGTTTTAGCTTATTCCAACTCTTATGGAATTTGGTTAGTTTTTGGGAAATGGGAATTCCGGTTTTCTGCCAGGGAATTTTTTCGAACCAGCCTGGAAACACTGTCAATAACGCCGAATGGTAAAGCCTCCCATTCAATCTGTAATCATCGGGAAGGGAATAAATGAATTCTATAATTTCGTTGGACATGAAGGGCTTCCGCTGCTCCACAGTCTTGGAAGAACCCTGAATCCCCAGGTTTACCAGCCGCCTCCCCCTGTTACTGATGAGATAGGAATCAATATGACAGCCGTCGTAATACTCATCCTTAACTTCATCTAAACATGAATACCGGGAATAATATTGTCCGGCTATGCCTTCATCTATTCTGCAGTCGTAGGCTATTTCCTGAAGATAAGAACCCCCGCAGATAACATCGCCTAAATATCCATTCAAATTTACTGGGGACAGCTTCCGAATGTCCTCAAGGAACTGGGAAGCGTGTAAATCCAGTAAACTTATCATACCGTCAGTCTTCCATATCGCGGGGAATCTTTCCGGGATCCAATTCTCCTCATTGAACTCTAATTTCTTGTGGAGTACACCCCGCTGGACCGTGACCATTTCCGCAATTTCCACGTCCCGGCACCCCTTTTTGCCGAAAGTAAAAGCCCCGGCGCATGATTCTTCTGGAATGGCGGCAAGTACTGCTCTGGAGTCCAGTCCGCCGCTTAAGGGGACGGCAACTTTTTCCCCGGGAAATATTCTTTGACGGACAGACTTTTTAAAGATTTGTCCAAGCTCTTGAACCGCCGCTTTAAAAGGCAGGTTTTGCGGCGATATTCTTCCCCAGCCCCAGTATTTTTTCTTTTCTGTTACTATCGCTTTGGAAATATCAATCTTTAGAATCGTGGCCGGAGGAATGAGGGTAACATTCTGGAACCAGGTAAGGTCTCCCAAGAGATGCCCCAATTCAAGGAAGCAATTGACCGCATCCGGAAGCAGCTTCGGGGTAAAATCCTCAAAGGCTAAAAAGGCTTTTAACTCGGAACTGAAAATCATCTTCCCGGGCCCGGCATAGAGGTAAAGCGGGCGAAGTCCGTGCCTGTCTGTAATAATCATCAGTTGAGAATTTTTTTTATCATAAAGAAGCGCGGTATATTCACCGTCAATTTCTCTTAAAACCTTTCCCAGGCGATTTTCGCCGCAAGCATGGGATAAAAGCCCAGGCAAAGAATGACATGAATCAGTGACCAGGTTTTGTACTTCCTTAAAATTGTAGCTTTCCCCATCGACCCATGCGTCTACCCCTGAAACATGGCTGCTTTGATAAGACGAAGCCAACACCTTTGCTTGAATTTGGATCAGCGCTAATCCGGACCGTATAAATGGTTCAGAAACTTTATACCAATCATGATAGGTAAGGTACCCCTGGGCCTTTTGTAACTCAGGAAGGTTATCCTCAGGATCCTCTTTGATTATTCCAATAAAGCCGGGCATTTTTTTTAGATGTAATAAACGTAATACTCGGTAATTCCTCTTAAGATAACTTTATACAAAGTCTTATTTATTTTACGAACAGTCTACAAATTTTCTTTATTTACTGGTTATGGAAATTTCCCGTTGCCCCGAGGCCGTCTGGCGCAGATTGTCCCAGGAGGATGAATCCTGCACCTTTTTCCAGACCCCTGAATGGCACCAAATAGCGGCGGAACATTTCAAGGCGGAATCCAGCCCCTTTTTGTTCGACTTCAACGGCCAGCAGGCGGTATTGCCCCTGCTGAAAAAAAGAAAGGCCGTCTTTGACCTTTACTTCAGCCCTTTCGGTTCCTATACCGCCTTGATCTCTCTGGAACAACTGGCCGATGACCAGTTGGAGGCAATCCAAAACTTCCTGGTAAAAAAAAATATCGACCTGTTTTCCTCCCCTTTTTCTAAAAACTCCCTTCACCTGCCGGATTATAGTGAAAACAGCACGTATATCATTCCTCTGGGCAACCTTGCCTCCGGAGGCATTACCAAAGGCTGGAAAAAGGGGCACCGGGACGACTTGAGAATGGGACTGAAGAAAGGCGTCACCGTCAGGCTGGCGCAGAATGAAAAGGACCTGAGCAGGTACTATAATTTATATCAGGCCCTCTGCAAACACTGGGGAGAAGACGCCAGAGCCACCTATCCCTATTCGTTGTTTGAGAAAATCTGGCGGAATCTGGTCCCTTCGCAGCAGGCTAAGTTGTGGATGGCTGAATGGATGGGGGAACTAATCTGCGCGGTCCTGGTGTTCTATCACAACCTGCACGCGGTGGCCTGGAACAGCGCCGCCAACCCGGAACTGCCCAGACTGTACGCGAACCAGGTGATTTACCACGCCATTATCTCGGATGCGAAAAATGAGAGCTACAGCTTTTTTGATTTTAACCCCAGCCCCGGGCTGGAAGGCGTGATTAAGTTCAAAGAAGGTTTTGGAACCGAACAGGTGCCTTTCCACAACTATTCAAACCAGACCCGGTTATTCAGTACCGCTACCAGGATTAAAAACAAATTCAAATCAAGACGGCTGGGTGAGGAACGCTCTTAAACCCTTCTCATAATTTTCCCAGCACAGTTCTTTTCTTGCTTTCATACAACTATCTGAAAGGGTTTCGTAATCCCTTACCATATCATCCAGACCTTGTAAAATACTGGACGGGGATTCAACATCCGCTTGTACACCAATAGGATATTTTTTCAACAGGTTGCCTATGGCGGTTGTCCGTCCCATAAGGACAGGCAACCCCTGATTTGTGTAATCAAATATCTTATTCGGTAATGTTAAATCAATATTCAAGCTAGCGCAATAAACCGGATGGATCCCGATATGAGCGCGTCTGGTATACTGTGACAACTTTTCGAATGGAACGCTTCCTATCAGGTCCACTCTCTTTCCAAGATCCAGTTCATCGATCTGTTTCCTGGTGTTTTCAAGTTCCGGCCCTTCGCCAACAATAATTAATTCATAATCCCTTCTCGAAGAGATAGCTGAAAGAAGATTATGAAGGCTGTTCTCCTTTCTGAGATATCCCTGATATATTAATACCACAGGTTTTTCCGCCAGGATATGTTTTTTCCCCGCCTTATGGTCTTTATAAGGGACATTTGGCAAATGGTAATATGCTTTTTCAGGAAAGCGGGAACGGAAATAACTGATAAAAT
>JBHPJW010000126.1:0-5480 GCA_042567505.1 Fibrobacterota bacterium | reverse complement strand
ATAAGCTGCTTATTCTCCTTCATGGCCTTTTCTTTCTGGTTGGAACTTACCAGCGCGTCGCAATAGAGTTCCCATATTTCCTGCGTCATCGCCGCTCTGGGAATCTTACCAAAGCAGTCCGCGGCCAAGGCAAAGCGCTCCAAATGAAAATGAATCTGGCCCTGAACCTGACGGGATACAGCGTTCCATCCCTTTAATTTCTTGAGATACATTTGCGCCGTCCCATACCTGCCCTGATAAAAATAAAGAATCCCCTGGGCCAACAAAAGTTGTTGATCATCCGGGTGCCTGAATAACTCTGTCATTATCTTCTGTTGGACGCCTGATGTATCTATCTTAGCGACCTCCAATCTGTTGATCGATAAGATCTTTTTCCTGAATTTCATCAATTTTTTATCTCTGGATGCCCTCTGATTGTCTGTGGTGAGAATGTCCGCTTTCTGAGCCAGGCCCAGCTTTTTTGCAAACAACACGTCCGCATTGGGATGATTGCTCAATATCTCAAGCAACTCCATGTAATGCTTGTTATTTTTGCTCACTCCGCTGGATTCCAGCATTTTCAAATACTTTATCCCCAGAACATGATCGGACTTGTTTAATTCAAACAGGGCCCTTAATACTTCCAATTGGGGCCCCTGGATGGAAGCTTTTTCAAGGGCGGCGAGATAACGGGACAGTATATGGTAAGTACCGGGTTTAATTTTATTCAGCTTCGCATAGACTGCCGCCGCGCTTTTCCAGTCCTGCGACAGGCTGAAAACTTCCGCTTTGCCTGACAGGGCCTTTTCGTGGTTGGGAATGACCTCCAGAGCCGCATTAAAAGCAGTCAGAGCCAGGTCCCCCTTATCTTCATCCAGATAAACAAAACCTTTCTCAACCTGTTTGAGAGCATGTTGTTCGGTAAACTGATCCGCCTTCACACCATAAGGCGCCGTTATCACTACCAGCAGACACGCATAAAGATGTATGCCATTTATTTTCTCAGCTATCTGCTTGAATACTTCCATCTTCATGCCCGGTTGGACTAATTCCCCTCTCCGCCTGCTGAATTCATTTATCACCACATCATATCAGGAAAAAACCAATTAACAGCGCTCTTATTAATATAGGGGGAAAAAGGAAAAAGTCTTTTAATTTATTTAGGAATTTTAGATGTTTTATAAATTTTAAGAATTTTAAAACATAAGCGAGTGCGGAGGCAGGGAAGAATAGGCGGGTAGAGGATTCCCTATGATACAAACAGCGCAGGCTGGGGGGCATTCATATATGCCTGAGCGGCCTTATTGCGGTGGTTGATGTTTACCAGTTCGCCTCTCAGACTTTTCATTTTCTTATGCATTTTCTTTAAGATATCATATTCAGCGCGCTGCATCTTTTTAATGATATCCCTCACCATGTTTCTTTTCTCTTCAATGAGGGCTTTCTCGTTAGCGGGAACATTATAGGTAACTTGAAAAATCTTCAACAACCTAACGGCAGAGCCAGAGGCGGTGGCTGTCTTGCTCAGGATCCTCTGACGCGTGTCCAGCCATTTTACGATTCCATCTTCTTTTTCCGGTTCGATTTTTCTCGTATAGTCAATGGCCAATTGATATAAACCATAAAGCACGTCCATTTCGGAAGCGATTTGTGAGGTTATGGGCAGCATTACCCCACCATCTTTATTTGGTTGCCGTAATTTTCTTTTAATTTTGAGCGGTCTTCTTTTCGCACTATTTCAACGGCTTCCAGCCAGGCTGATCTCAGATCGGATAGCATCTCCTCCACTTCCTGAATGGGCTTTTCTTTGTTCTCACGAATTGCGGCACTAAGATGACGGTTATAAAAATTGTATAAATTGAAAAGGTTATTGGCTATCTCGCCTCCATTGTCCATGTCAAGCGAGCAGGTGAGCTCAGTGATACCTTCCTGGATCTTAAAAACCGCCTTGGTGGTATTCTCAATGTCCCCGACCTTCATATTGTCGCGGGCGACCTTACACCACTTGATGCAATGATCATAAACCATGACAATCAACTTGCCCCTGTCGGCAGTGCTTATGTTTGCCGTTTTGTACGACTGGTACCCTGATGCGTGCATAATTTCCCCTTCCTTAGAGCGCTCCAATCTGAGACTGGAACGCCGCGCTCTGACTCTGAAGCCTGGACATTGAATCCTCAAGACCGGCAAACTGCCTGATAAGCCTTGCCCTGAAAGCCTCAACCTTCTCCGTCGTCTCCTCTATTCTCTCCTTGTAACTCTCTATTCTTCTCTCAATTGACTCCCGGGTCTGGGTGAGGTAACCATCAAATTTATCGGATGCCTGGTCCCAGTACTGGGAAATCTGTCCTGCGATTCCCCTTACAAACGTAAAAGTTCCGCTTCCCGAGCCTACAGGAGCGTCCAGCGCCAATCCCTTGGAGTCCCCCTCTTTCCCGGTAAGCACATCGCCCATCCTGCCGGCCGCAACCAGCGAGCTGCCTGTGCCCCTGTCACTGTCCATGAGATCATTATCCGCATCGATCTCATAGACGCCTGTTTTTGTATCCTTGGAGTATATACCCAGCTGATGGTTTGGATTGTCCGAAAAACCCGAAGTGATAAAGAGACGCCTCACGCCCTCAAAATCAAGTTTCAAGGCTCTTTCAAATTTATCATCATCAATGGAAAGCGTACCATCGGAAGAACTGGAGGTGATTCCGATGCTGGCCATACTGGTATACCGGGACTTGCCGCTGAGATCGGATATGGCCGAGGTCATCATCCTCTGCAGTTCGCCTCGTATGCGCATGATGGCGGAATCACTGGCAAAAGGCCCTTTTGAGCGCACGGATTGCTTGTCATTGGGGTTTGTGCTGTCTTCATTTTCAATATTTACATCCGATTTCTCCTCCAAAAACTTGAGCACCGCGTTATAACTGTCGATAAAATCCTGCACTTTTTCCTTGATAGCGTCCTCGTCTCTCTCCATGGTAAGATCGACCAATTCTCCCAGCTTCGCTTTATGCAAATGAAACGTCGCTCCGGTCACCGTCTTATCATCCTCATTGCTTTCCGACGCCACAGAAAGCCCGTCCACATTGTAAAAGGCCTTTTTGCCCTGGCTTAAAACATTGGTAAAAACGTTCTGAACGCGTCCCGTCCCGCCGGCTGGAGAGAGCATCAAATCCGAACCGGATCCATTTACATCATTGAAAGTCATGGTCATGGTCATTTCCTGAACACCGCCGCTGTTGTCGGTGATCACAATTTCCCCGGAGCTGTTCAACGCCACATCCACGGCCGCACCCTGGCTTTCATAAACAGTTTTCACTTCATCCAAAAGCTCCTGCAGAGTGCTTGCCGCTCCCAGGGTAAACGTTCCGGAGACAGCATTCCCGTTGGCATCGGCTCCTGAAATTTGAATTTCATCTCCCGCATCAACGGCGGTATCGCTCCCGATCCCGGAAAAAAGTTCGCTGAACTGCGTAGTTGTCTGCGCCGCGCCAACGGCGGCCAGTCTGAAATTGAAATCAGAGTAAACAGTCTGTTGATAATTCAGAATATCCAGTCCGGCGCTGTCTAAAATATTCCCGGCACCGGTGTCCTTCATAAAAAAACCTTCCGTACCCTCATCAACCGCGCTTAATACCAGGCGATAATCTTCATTGCCAAGGCTGATGATAGAAGCGGTAACCCCGGCCCCATCAGCGGCATTAATCTTATTTACCAGGTCTTTTAAGGTGTCTCCGGCATCTACTTCAATTTCAACCGAGGTCACTGAAGGATCATTTTCAATGGCGTCTTTGGATTTTGATACTTCAAAAGTTCCGGAAAACCCAAAGGCCGCAATTGGCGACGTGAAGGCCTTTGAGGTGGTCTTCCATTCCGTGGCCAGGCTTTCTATCTCCACCTGAAACGTCCCCGGAACAGCATTTTCGTCTCCTGAAACTGTTGCCCGGTCCTCGTCGGAACTCTGACTGGAGAACAGGTTGAAGGCTTTGATGTCATCAAGGGATTCCGCTTTTTTAGAAAAATCACCAATCTTTCCCTGCAACTCATTGAAGGCGTCCAGTTTTACCTCGACATCCTTTTGTCTGGATTCGATCCTTCTGACCCTGACCATTTCCAGGTCGGTCAGGCCATCGATAATGGCATTGGTATCCAGACCTGAGGCTAATCCTCCAACTGACAAAGATTCCATATTTAATCCTATCGCAAAGTTGTAAGGCTATTTTCCCTTATTTATAGTTATCGACAGAATCGGGGATTTTCTTAACTGTTTTTGATAATCAAAGGGCCTAAAAACTGTCATGATTAATGACATGTTTCTGGTTTTCTTTGAAAAATCGAAGAAATTGGGGCGAATACCGCCGTTTTCTTTATCGTCCCGGGGGAATGTGCACGGCCAGATTAAGAAGCTCTGGTCAGCCGTATTCAGCTTGAGGCTGAATGAGGTGGATGATATCCGCCCTCTGTCTTCTAACTACTGAGTTCCGATTAATTGTTCTCCAGCTCCCTTTTGAACTGGTAAATCCTTTCCCAGCCTTTTGACGGAATGACCGCGCCCATAACCTGGACAACCTCGGAGGCAACCCTGACGGCCAGCCTGCCCGCATGTTCCAGAGAATAGCCATGGGTTAATCCGAATAAAAATCCGGAGGCCCAAAGGTCTCCGGCCCCTGTGGTGTCAACGACCTCAACATTTTCCGCCTGCAAAACGCACCTCTCATTTCCTCTGGCAATAACAGCTCCTTTGCCGCCCAGTTTAACCACTGCTATGTCAGTCATCCGGGAAAAGATATCCAATGATTCCTCCTCGCTTTTTCCGGTATATGCCCGGGCCTCGTCTTCGTTTGCGATAAGGATGTCCACCTGTTCCGGAATGATTTTCTCCAGGTAGCTCCTGGAGGCTTCCACAACTTCAAAAGAAGCCAAATCCAGAGAGAGCTGCGCTTGAGCGTTTCGCGTCTCCCTGATCACCGCTTCAGTGACTTCCCTGTTGAACAACTGATATCCCTCCAAATGGACAATTGCGGTATTTTCAAAATGCCCGCTCCGGATATCCTGAGGAGAGAGTTCAGCCGCCGCCCCGAGAAAAGTAAACATCGTTCTCTGCGCGTCAGGGGTGACTATGGACAAAACTCTTCCCGTCGGAGTATCCGACACGCCGAGTATATCCTCAACCCCGGCTTTGATAATGCCGTTCCTGAAAACCTCTGCCAGTTTATCTTTTCCGCACTTTCCAATCATCCTGGATTTGCCGCCCAGGGTACCGATCCCCACCAGAGTATTACAGGCCGACCCGCCCGGCACCAATTCATAGGAAGATGATGAAGCTTCGAGAGCTTTTTCAATTGTGTCTAGATTCACCAGAGTCATGCCACCCTTTTCCGAACCCATGTTCTTCACAAATTCGTCCTTCTCCTTGAGAAGAAGATCCACAAGCGCCGAACCGGCTCCTACTATGGCTTTTTCTGTCATTGTTCCTCCTGGTTTTTCCGGCATTACAAAGTAATAAT
>JBHPJW010000125.1:0-5507 GCA_042567505.1 Fibrobacterota bacterium | reverse complement strand
CGATGTGAATGAATTCCCTGAAGAGCTCCATAAATACTCCGGCTACCTCCGGAACCGTTCCATGCTGGTAAAAAAAGCCAACCGGTTTGACGTGGAATGCGTGGCCAGGGGCTACCTGGCGGGCTCCGGCTGGGAAGATTACCAGAACACCGGCAAGGTATGCGGCCATGACCTGGCCCCGGGAAAGCTCAAAAGCGCTAAACTCGATCCGCCCCTGTTCACCCCCGCCTCTAAGAACTCCGAGGGCCATGATGAGAACGTGAGTTTTGATGAGATAGTGAAGGTGGTCGGCGCTCCGGTAGCGGAGAAGCTTCGCGAACTCACTTTGAAGATTTATTCCGAGGCCAGGGAATACGCGCTGACAAAAGGTGTTATCATAGCAGATACCAAGTTTGAGTTCGGAGAAGTGGATGGCGAGATCATACTAATTGACGAGGTCCTTACCCCGGACTCTTCCCGTTTCTGGCCCGCGGACCTGTATAAGGAAGGCCAGGACCAGCCCAGCTATGATAAACAGTTTGTCAGAGACTATCTGTCCGGCCTGGACTGGGACAAGACGCCACCGGGACCGGAGCTTCCCGATGAGATTGTGGAAAAGACCGTAGCAAAATATAAAGAAGCCTTCCGGCGCCTCACTGGAAAGGAATTCTCATGAGCCAGAAGACAGCAATCATCAGCGTATCAGACAAGACCGGTATCGCGGACCTGGCCCGGGGCCTTATTAAGGCCGGGTACCGGATCCTCAGCACCGGAGGAACGCTCAGGAGCCTCAAGGAGGACGGAATCGAAGTAACACAGGTCTCAGAGTACACCGGTTCTCCGGAAATCCTGGACGGCAGGGTAAAAACACTTCATCCAAAAATCTACGGCGGTATCCTGGCGAGAAGGGACATAAGCGCCCACATGGACCAACTGGAAGAAAACAGTATTGATCCCATTGATGTGGTGGTGGTGAACCTCTATCCCTTTGTGGAGACTGTTTCCAAATCAGGCGTGACCCTGGAGGACGCCATAGAGAACATCGACATAGGCGGCCCCACCATGGTCCGCGCTTCCGCCAAAAATCATGAGCACGTGACCATTGTCACCCGGCCGCAAAGCTATGCAGAGGTCCTGGAGGAAATAGAGAAAAACGGCGAAACCAGCCTGGACCTCCGGCGCCGGCTGGCGGTGGAGGCCTTCAGGCACACCGCCGCCTATGACACAGCCATTGACGAGTACCTGTCAAAGACCCTGATGAGCCCTGCTTAAGACGGTTCTCATACCAATCATCAATGAAAAAACAAAATGCCTTTGTAACGGCGTGCCGCCCTCCTTTGCCCTTTGTGCTATGGAGGGCAAGACGGCACGCCGCTAACAACCGTGTCTCCACAGCTAGTTAAGGTAATCGGAGGGGGGCTGGCCGGGTGTGAAGCCGCCCTGCAATTAGCCTCGGCCGGTGTTCCGGTGGACCTCTATGAAATGCGGCCCGAGACCTCCACGCCGGCCCATAAAACCGGAGGTCTGGCGGAACTGGTATGTTCCAACTCTTTTAAAGGACTGTCGCTGGACTCTGCTCACGGCCTGTTCAAAGAAGAACTGCGGCGGATGGGCTCACAGCTTATCTCTGTGGCGCACTCCTGCCGTGTCCCTGCCGGCCAGAGCCTGGCGGTTGACCGGGAACAGTTCTCGTCCCGGGTAGAACAGATGGTCCTGAATCAGCCCTTGATTACCCTGCGCCGTCAGGAAGCGTCAAGCCTGGATCCGGACACCTATACCATCATCGCCACCGGGCCCCTGACTTCTGATAATCTTTGCAGACCATTATATAAAGCCCTTGGGCATGAAGGACTTTTCTTTTTTGACTGCATCTCTCCTGTTGTTGAAACCGACTCAATTGACCGTCGCCACTCCTACGCCAAAAACCGCTGGGAAAAGGGAGATACCGAGGATTTTATCAACTGCCCGCTGAACAGGGAGCAATATCATGAATTTGTAAAAGCGCTGAAACAAGCGGACACTGTGGAAGAGAAACCCTTTGAGAAAAAGGAATTGTTTGAAGGATGCCTTCCCATCGAGGAAATGGCCTCCCGGGGCGAAGATACGCTGCGCTTCGGTCCTTTGCGGCCCATTGGACTGAGTAATCCGGACACCCGTGACAAACCCCATGCGGTTATCCAGCTCCGTGCTGAAAACACGCAGCGTACCCTGTATAACCTGGTGGGATGCCAGACTCGTTTGAAGCAGAGCACCCAGAAAAAAGTGTTTTCACTGGTCCCGGCCCTGAGCAGGGCAGTGTTTGCCAGGTACGGCTCCATGCACCGGAACACCTTCATCAACGCGCCGGAAGCGCTGCAGGCCGGGCTCCGCCTTAAAGGCACCAGACTCTACTTTGCCGGGCAGATCACCGGAGCCGAAGGATATACAGAGGCCATAGGCACGGGACTTTATTCCGCCGCCGTGGTCTATGCAGCTATGAAAGGTAATCCCGGATTCAACTGGCCCCGGGGGAGCTGCCTCAGAGCCCTGACAGACCATTTGACCAGTCCCAATCCGGGCTTTCAACCCATGAACCTTAACTTCGGCCTGTTTCCCAGGCCTGAGAAAATCAGGAAGCGGGAAAAAAAAGCATACATTATGGAACAGTGCTTTGGGGCCCTGGACGGTTTCAAACTTCCCTGGCAGTAGCTTCGGAGAGGAGTCTCTGGAAAAAAACCTGGAGTAGTGCAGTAAGTGGCCAGCAAGCACTCCGAAATTCCAAAATCCTGCACAGCTTGAGACACAGCAGGTGATCCTGCCGCATTATACTACTTAAAAAAGATTTCCGCGAGACGGTATCAGATGGAATTTGTCTCGAATTTGGACTCAGCCATCTGAATGGCCTGGTCCAGCTCATGGGAGAAAAGATTCATATCAAATGTCTTGATGAGGGGCTCTTCAAGGCCTATCATCGACAGATACTCATTCAATTCCTCATCCCGTACCAAAGAGGTTACGATAACGCCAATGTTCTTGAGTTTGCTGTACTGGCGCAACCGTTGTAAAAGATCAAGTTCTTCTGTCCGGTATTTAGAAATGGTAAGCTCAAGGATAACCAGGATGTCATCATCAATTTTGATAATTTCTTCCTCGGCTTCTTCTATGCCTGCCGCCTCCACAACCCTTCTGCAGTTCAGGCCCATTAAGGCATGAAGTGTTATTCTTCTGAGCGTATCGGCACTGTTTACAACAAGAATGGTTTTTTCTTTCATTGCCGCTCCTTAAGCCCAATTCTTAACGCAACAAAAAAGAAGGTAATTTCATTTGAGCGGATTGTCTACTTTTGAGGAGATTAACCGGGATTTGCCAGGGAGGAAACAGCTTTTTTCGCTTAAATAATATTTTAGGTTACTTTCTTAACCACTTTAAAACCAATCAGTTATAACTCTCTTGTGATGTGAGCTATGTGTTTTTCTACTTCAACCTGGGCCTTGAGTTCCAGGTACTCCCGCTGGTGCGGAGTCAGCTCTGTATTCTCCCAGATAAACCTGGGAAACCGGTGGTCAAAAGAAAGGTACAACACCCCCTGAAGATCCCTCTCTTCGCCGGATATTTTCAAGACCTTTACCACGGCATTATACCCCAGGTGGTTATCACTGTGGTACAGCTTAATGGCAAAATAAAGGTTATCGGTTTTTTCCATTTTCTTACTTCGGAAACCTGCTTTTAATCATCGGAAAAACCGCAAAGTTTCTTTAAATATCTGATAAAGTATACCCTGTATTTCTCTGATAATCACAACTTTTTTTAAGAAAAAAGATGGCTACAATATATAAGCCCCGGTCCGTCTCTCTCTTCTATATATGGTACCCTGACCCAGCTCCCTTCCGGACCAATCCGGATCCAGCAGGGCTAATCGGTCAGGGAGGTTTTATTTTATCCCCCTGTCCTGAAGAAATCAAACCATCTCTTACCTTATTCCAGGGACAACTTCGGGATGTTTGTGAATATACCGGAAAGACCTCCCGGGTATGAGCTGGCAAACAATTCTCTGGCCATCGACGCGCTTTGAAGTATCTTAAAGGATATGGGAATCCTGAACCCGTGCATGGCGGTTTGCGTTTTCATTGCTCCGGTATCGGCTTTTGAAGCTTCCTTTGCCGTGCATATAGACGGCAACAGGGCCCCCATCAGCCCGTATATATTCGGCACAAACCAGGTGCTGGACGCTGCTGACGGATACACGGCCAGGCGCTCAGGGGGAAACCGGCTGACCGGCTACAACTGGGAGAACAACGCTTCAAACGCGGGCAGCGACTGGAACCATTCCAGCGATGAATACCTGAGCTCCTCTGACGTTCCCGGGCAATACACGGTAGACTTTCACGAAAACGCCCTGTCCTCAGAGGCCTATACCATATTGACGATCCAGATGGCAGGATATGTATCCAGGGATAAGGACGGCACGGTCTCAGAGGGAGAAACAGCTCCCTCGGGAAGGTGGGTGGAAGCTGTACCAGGCAAGGATGCCCCTTTTTCACTGGAACCGGATGGAAATGATAACTATGTATACATGGATGAGTTCGTCAATTTCATGGTCAGCCGCTACGGGAATGCGTCCACAGCCACAGGCGTAAAAGGATACAGCCTGGATAACGAGCCGGCCCTGTGGCCGAGCACTCATCCCAGGATTCACCCTCAGGCGCCCGCCTGCGCACAACTGGTATCAAAATCATCTGCCCTGGCCGGCGCAGTGAAGGACGTGGACCCTTCCGCGGAAATATTCGGACCGGTCCTGTATGGATTCGCTGCCTACACGGGTTTTCAAGGCGCACCGGACTGGGACGGACTGAGTTCAACCTACGACTGGTTTATCGATTATTACCTGGACGGGATGAGACAGGCGGAGGAAGCTGCCGGCCGCAGGCTGCTGGACGTGCTGGACCTGCACTGGTACCCCGAAGCCCGGGGTGATGCCCGCATAGTGATGGAAGGCGAAGCCCTGACCGGCAGCGACAACCTGTCCCGTGTTCAGGCGCCTCTCACCCTGTGGAAAGACGGATACTATGAAAACAGCTGGATAGGAGAGTGGGGACGGGACTTTCTTCCGCTCATCCCGAAAATCATGCAGTCAATAGACACCTATTATCCGGGGACGAAACTGGCCTTTACAGAATGGTGCTATGGCGGCGGAAATCATATATCCGGCGGTATCGCCGCCGCCGACGTCCTGGGAATTTTCATCAACTACGATATATACCTGGCCGCCTTGTGGCAGTTGGAGAGCCAGTCAGACTACATCTCCTCGGCATTTAAGATTTTCAGGAATTATGACAACGCCGGCTCGGCCTATGGGGATACCCGGGTCCCGGCTGTAATGAGCGATACGGTAAACAGCTCGGTATACGCGTCAATTAGAGGGACCAACGTCGGCACCCTTCATCTCATCGTGATCAACAAAAACCTGGCAGAGAACATGGAGGCTTCTTTCAGCATAACCTCCAGTGCCGCTTACCATTCGGGCGAGGTGTGGTCTTTTGAGGAGGACA
>JBHPJW010000124.1:0-5555 GCA_042567505.1 Fibrobacterota bacterium | reverse complement strand
GGGTTTAAGGGAACCGAAACCATATGATAACCTCCCTCGGGCAGGGAATCCGGGGAGGACAAACCGCCGGTTACCGTTACAATGACGTCCAGGGTGTCTGAAGAAACCAGATTCGCGCCGTCCCATATTTCCACCGTATACCACAATCCCCTGTCGGTAATCATGCCGGCGGGAATTTCTCCCATCTGTTGCTCGTCCGGATGGTAGGCCAGTGCTATCACGCTGTCCTGCCCGGCGCCTCCCATCCCGACCCGCAGCCTCACGTCCGGGTTGGCGATGTTATCTGTGGCCTGATAAGCGAAACTTATGGAACCGCCGGTATTGGCGGCGGTCTGGCTAGACACCAGTGTCAGCACAGGCTCCTGGTTATCTATTGCCACCAGGAAAGTCCCCAGGGTATCGGCGGTAAACACCAGCCAGGACTCTTCCAGCTCAGAGGACACCCGGGTCCACACAATTCCGTCGGCTGAGTAATAGACCTGCACTTTTTCATAATCCCCGGCACTGATATTCGACGTATCGATCTGCAGACGCAGGGTGATTCTATCCCCACCAGTTGCCCAGGCCGCACCTGTTGACTTGTCCTGGAAAATCAATGCCGGACCGGCCGTCAAAAGAGCGGAGGGACGGCTGGAGCTTTCCAGAACGTTTACATTTACCTTCAGTGAGTCCTCCAGACTGGCCAGCGGAGGAAAAATCAACTCCACGTCCCGGCCCAGTTCCATGGACGTGTCTCCGCCGGGTTCTATGGCGAAGCTCCCGCTGTCCGCCACCACCCGCGCCGTGTCGCTAAGGCCATCATACTCAGCAATCACCAGGCACTCCCCCAACCCCGAAAGCGTGAAGATACCCTCATCGTTGATATTTCCCAGGCCGTCCGCACGCCAGGTGATGCCGGAGTCCAGAATGACATCACTCTGTTCGCCGCCGGCGGTGTCGGTGCCGACCAGGCTAAACTGGACAGCGCTGCCCAGGGGTATGCTGGTATCCGCGGGACTTATCCGGATAACATCCACGTCAGAAGCCAGCTTCACGTTATCTCTGATTACCAGCTGCCGGTTCCCGGCCGAATCGGTAACACTGATGGACACGGTATACCTGGCGCCGGTAACCAGCTGTTCGCCGGGCAGACGGACTTCATGGGCGCCCTGCATAAGATCCTCCGAACTCAAAACCGAGTCCTCCCGCACTGAAGGCTC
The DNA here is from genome assembly GCA_042567505.1 of Fibrobacterota bacterium. GTDB lineage: Bacteria > Fibrobacterota > Fibrobacteria > UBA11236 > JADFYW01 > JBHPJW01. Next base: position 4,356 of record JBHPJW010000124.1, on the reverse strand, counting down.
CAGGGCCAGACCGCCGAGAAAAGCATCACTCCATAAAACACTGCCCGACAGCAGGTCCTCCGTCAGGGTATAGGAGACATAAGGATAAAACGCCACCGCATTGGTGCCGGGGCCGACACCGGCCAGCTGAGGAGGGACCCCATCGGCGCGCACCGTCTGGGGCAGGTTGTTGGACTGCCCCACATTAAGCACAACCTCCTCTCCACCTGCATTGCGCAGACTGGCTCCGGGCCGCAGGGCGAGAGAAACCACCTGGAGCGGATCGGCCGAATCACCGTACTGAACCACATAAGCCACAAGCAGGGAATCAGAGAGCGTAGCAGACGCCGCCGCAGTAACCTCCCTGTCGGTCAATCCGGTTTCCAGGGTAACCAGAAGGTCGCCGCCGGAAAGCGTCACGGAATCGGAAAAGTCAATGGAAAACAAAACCGTGTCACCCGCCTTGTACAAAAGACCCTGTGTGAGATAGCTCATGGACCGGATCACCGGGTCGCCCGGGTCCAGAGTGGTAAACGTCCAGACGCCGCTGCCGGAGATACCGGCGTAATTATTGCCGGACAAATCAGTGAATGCCGAATCATCCACCAGTACGTAATAGGCCGTACTCGAATCCAGATTGGTGTTGAGCGATATCTGCAACCGGGTCGTGCCCTGTCCATTCACCTGTCCCGAACCCGCCGCAATGGAAAAAACCTCCTGGGAACCATCCGCACGGTACAAAACGACATGGCCGCTGCCGGCGTAGATGTTCTCGTCAAAGGTCAGGCTCAGGACCGTGTTTACGTCCGCCTTTGAACTGGTGTCAGGCGAAAACGACAAAACCCGAGGAGCGGTAAGGTCAACTACCACCAGAGCCGTATCATACGCCACCAGGTTCACCTGGTTGGTTGCCGACACAATGACCTCCAGGCTGTCTTCAGACAGAGCGCTGAGGCTGTCTCCGGAAAGGGCCCAGGTGCCGTTGCCGTTGTTCACCGCCGTGTAATTCGCACCGCCGATGCTCACCACCACCGCCGCAGCAGGATCATTCACACTGCCGGACAGTTCAGGCGTGGGATCATTGGTTATCACATCTTCAATCGTAACCAGGGGGATGGAGGTGATTATCACCAGCTCATCAGCGGTGATGTCCGTGGCCTGCCCGGCGGGATTGGATGCCGTGGCCACCACATCGTAAACTCCGGCGTTCAGGGCCGAAAAGGTGCCGGCCAGAATACGCCAGGTACCGTCAGGATCCACAGTGGCCTCGTGCTCTTCACCCCCGATGCTGATGATTACCGTGGCCGAACTGTCGCTGACCGTGCCCGAAAGAGCAGGGCTCATGCTGCTGGTCTCCAGCACATTGACCGTGACCACCGCCACAGAAACAATGATGAGCTCACCGGCCGTCTCGTCATAACCCGTGCTGCCCACTTCATTGGTGGCAGCCGCCTGAACGTCATACACACCCACGGCCAGACTGCTGAAGGTGTTTCCCGGCACCACCCAGGTGCTGTCGGCGTTTACCGTGGCCGAATGCGTCTCCCCGTCAATGGTCACGCTCACCGTCAATGAGGTCCCGCTTACCCGGCCGGTGAGCTCCGGACTCTGGTTGCCCGTCGCCAAACGCTCCACCGTGACCGATGGGATGGAGGCGTCGATGGTCAGTTCATCGGAAGTGCCGTCTGTGGACTGGCCCGCAGGGTTCTCGGCCGTGGCTACCACGTCATAAACCCCCTCACCAAGAGAGATAAACGTCCCGGACGCTATCGACCAGGTGCTGTCGGCGTTCACCGACGCAAAATGCGCCTCCCCGTCAATGCTCACGCTCACCGTGGCGGCAGCGGCACTTATGATGGTCCCGCTTATACCGGGACTGACATTGCTGGTCTGCAGGCTGTTGACCGTGACTACCGGCGGGCTGATAATCCACAACTCATTGACAGTCAGGTCATTTCCCGTGGAACCGAGGGCATTGGTGGCGGAAACCTGCACGTCATATCTCGACCCCGGCGTGAGGCCGGTAAACTGGCCCGCGGCCACGCTCCAGCTGCTGTCCACATCCACAAAGGCGGCTATGGTCTGCCCGCCTATGGTCACGCTGACGGTGGCGAGAAAATCAGTGACGGTGCCGGTGATCTCCGGGCTCAAAACGCCGGTCACCAGGGAGTCCACGGTCACGCCCGGGACCCGGGAATCAACCGTCAGCTCACCGCTGCCGGCATGGGTCCCCGTGTTGCCAAGACTGTCGGTGGCGCTCACGTCCACATCATAACTGCCGTCTGCCAGGGTAGAAAGGGTATTGTCCGCCAGGGCCCAGGTGCCGTCACCGTTGTTTACTGCCGCAAGGTTGTCCTGCCCCGCAACCGATACCAAAATGGCGGCCGTGGGGTCGGTTACCGTGCCGGTCAAGGGAGGCGCTGCGTCGTTGGTGGTGAGGGAGTTCGCCGTCACCACAGGTGCGGTGGCGTCTATCGTCAGCTCACCGGACGTGGCGTCGCTGCCGGAATTGGAAAACAGGTCCGTGGCCGTCGCCGACACGTCATAAGTGCCGTCAGATAAGGCGGTGAGGGTGTTGTCTGCCAGGGACCAGGTGCCGTCACCGTTGTTTACCGCCGCAAGGCCGGTCTGACCCCCTACTGATACGGATACGGCAGCGGCAGCATCGCCAACCAAACCCGTCAACGCAGGGGTGTTGTCGCTGGTTGCAAGGGTAGTAATGGTAATCACAGGGGCCGTGGCATCCACTGTCAGTTCATTGCCCGTCCCGTCTGTGCCGGTGTTGCCCACTGAGTCCGCGGCCGTAGCCACCACATTATAAGTCCCGTCCGAAAGAACGGTAAGTGTGTTATCAGCCAGGGTCCAGGTGCCGTCACCGTTGTTTACTGCCGCAAGGCCGGTCTGACCCCCTACTGACAGGGTTACGGAGGCCGTGTTGTCATTTACCGTGCCGGTGAGCGCAGGGGTGTTGTCGTTGGTGGAAAGGCTGTCTACGCCAACGGACGGGGCCGTGGTGTCCGCGGTAAGGAAATTCCAGGTCGTTGGCCCTGAAATACCCGCGAAACTATTATGGGCGGGGTCGTCAAAGGCGTCGGCATCAATCTCCACATAGTAACCCGTTTCACTGGCAAAGGTGCTGGAAGGATTGATGGTTATCGTCGTGGTTCCCGTGCCTGTCACCCTGGCCGGAGAGGGAAGGTTAAAGGTCTCAAACGGGGTGTCATCGGATATATGCCTGATGGTGATGCTTCCCGTTTCCACATCCACAACCTCATCGAAAGTAATCACCAGATCAGCCGTCAAGGACACCCTGCCGGTATCATCAGCCGGAGACAGGCCGCTTACCACAGGTGGAGCGACGTCCCAGATAGTCTGGTCCGCCCTCTGGCTTTCGTAGCACAACTTTATCCAGGCGGAATCGCGAACCGAGCTGGAAACCCGCACCTCATCCAGGATGCCGTCAAACAACTCACTGGGAAAGCCCTCCCCCACTTCCACCGTGGCCCCCAGATAAAAGGGATCATCGGTGTTGGCATTACCCGATGCCGTATGGGATACTGTGCTCACATGAGCGCCGTTTACATAAAAATCCACATCGTCATCTGTGCCCATAACCGCGGTGGCGTGATACCAGGCGGATGGGGACAGGTTCGCCTGGGTGTCATCATAATCAAGCACTGAAAAAGTCCTGAAACGAAGATCCGCCCCATTGGTCCCAAAGCCAAAGCCGTTGTTGGTCGCGTTTCTGCTCGCCGCAAAAAAATGCCCTGCACCGCTCAGGTCATCCGCCTTAAACCAGGCAGAAACCGTGAAACCATTGGTTAACGTGCCGAGGCTGGAAGAAGGTCCCACACTCACATAATCATCCGCACCGTCAAAAGACCTGCCGCCCGAGATCAACGCCGTCACCGTATCTGATCCGGTGGGTGTGCCGTAATTTTGAGAAGTGGCATCCTGAAGGGAATTATGCAAATGCCACACGCCCTGAAAACCATTCCCGGTTTGAAAGACAGAGCCCGGAGAACTCCTGTTGCCGGCGGAGGAATTTCCCCAGTACATCTTAATGTTGGTGGTGGAGTTGCCTGTGATGCTGGGAACCAGAACCCATAGTTCCGCTTCCTGGACGGAGTTGTCCCACCGTTCTATCTCATAATCCAGATGAGTGTCCCCGGCATCGGTAAACCGTATGTCTTCGCCGTTACTCATGGCCTGGCCAAAGTTGAAATTGGCCGAAGTCAGCCGCACCAGCAGAGGGAAATTAGTTACCGTTGTACTCACATTGGCTCCGCTGGCGGTTGTGTTGAGCGCAATAATCCTGCTGTAGGGCCAGTTGATGTAATCTTCCGCCACAATCTCCTGGATGGATATCATGTTGGA
>JBHPJW010000123.1:0-5799 GCA_042567505.1 Fibrobacterota bacterium | reverse complement strand
GGGGCTGGCGGTTTTTTCTGCAGTCTATGGTCATGTAGCCTGAGGCGATAATTTGATTGACATCGCTTACAGCTACCCCGATGCGGCGTTCGCCATAGTCCAATCCCATGATTCTGGTATTTTTTTCCATGTTCCCGTTACAGCATGACCGTAAAAGCTCCTGACGCAAAATAGTAATTATCTGTTTCAGAATTCCCTTTCTTTCATTGACTGGGGGTGGCGCAGTAGGTATTTTCAGGCCAGAGGAACCATGTATCTTTCCAAGCTAAGGATTTTTGGCTTTAAGTCGTTTTCCAGCAGGGTGGAAGTGAACTTTCCCTTGAACGGAATCACTTCGGTGGTAGGCCCTAATGGTTGCGGCAAATCAAACATTGTGGACGCCATACGCTGGGTGCTGGGCGAGCAGAAAGTGAAAGCTCTGAGGTCTTCCAAGATGGAGGATGTGATTTTTTCCGGCACCGCTCATAAGCCTGCCATGAACATGGCGGAAGTCTCCCTGATTATAGAAAATGACAAGGGAGTCCTGCCTGGGGACCATACTCATGTGATGATAACCAGGCAGGCCTACCGCAACGGGGACTCAGCCTATCTGATAAATAACCAGCCCTGCCGGTTGAAGGACATCCAGCATCTTTTTTACGATACGGGGATGGGTGCGACCTCTTATTCACTGATAGAGGCGAGCATGATAGACCGTATTTTAAGCGACAAGGACGATGAGCGCAGGGTCCTCTTTGAAGAGGCCAGCGGGATCAGCAAGTATAAAAAATACCGGGAAGAAACCCGGAGGCAGTTAGAGCGCACCTCTCTTGATTTGGCCAGGGTGGAGGATAATCTCAAATTCACGCGTCACAATGTAAACATGTTTGAGCGGCAGGCCCGGAAGGCGGAAAAGCATAAGGATCTGATGAACAGGGTGAAGTCTCTGGAACTGAGCTTTAACGCGGACCGGTATGAGGAACTGAGGAAACAACTGGATTCGGCAAGCGGAGAACTTGCCTGCAGCAGACACACCGTGCAGGAACTTAAGACCAGTATAGCCACCAAGGAAACTCAGCTGGAAAAGGAAAAACTTCTCATTCTCGAGCATGAAAAAAGGCTTTCGGCGTTGAACCAGACGGTGGCTAATCTGCAAGCTGATGGCGCACGGTATGCCAATGACATGAGGATCGCCCAGGAGCGGATTAACTACATGAACGAGTCCCTGAGCCGGAAAGAGAAGGATCTTGGCGTAACGCTTGAGAAGATTGCCGGGTATGGGGAAGAGAAAAAGGGTTTGAAAAGGGAACTGGATGAACAGTTCAGGGCCTTGATAGATGTGAACAATGTTCTGGAGGGGCAGGAAAAGGAACAGTCACGGCTGCAGGCGGAGCATGAAACCGTGACCTCCCGGTCGATTGAACTCTCGGAAAAGAGATTGAGGGCCTTTGAGGACATATCGGCCATCAGGAATGAATTGGGAAAGCAAAAGGCCGAACACTCACTGATGAAAGCCCAGAGGGAAGAAACAGGGGTGTTGCATGGCAGGCTGCTTTCTGAAGAATCTGAGTTACAAGGGGAGAAGGTAAAACTGGAAGAGAGCCACAAACTGCTTGATTCCAGCCTCAGGCAAAACAACCTTGATTTGGAATGCAAGCAGATGGCCCAGAAACAGGCTATTGAGTCGCTCTATGAACAGAAAGAGGAACTCAGGGAAATTGAAAACGAGAAGGTCGCCCTGGAGACCAAATGCGGCCTGTTGAAAAAACAACGGGAATCCCGTGAAGGCATGGATGTCGGTACGAGATATTTATTGAACAATGAACAGGAGAGGATTAAGGGCGTACTGTTGGATTTGATTTCCGTACCGGAAGAATATATCGGCCTTGTGGAACTCTGTTCGGGAGAGTCGCTTCAGACCCTCATTCTGGAAAACGGGCAGACGGCGCTGGAACTGGTTCAACTGTTAAAGGTGAATCGGAATGGGGCGGCCTCGATGTATGCGGCCGGAGGGGGGAACGGTTACCGCAGGGAACGGCCGTGCTTGTCTGATGACAGCGGCTTTAAGGGATGGCTGGTGGATAAGATCTCGGCAGATCAGGCTGTTCATGGGCTTGTTGAATTTTTACTCGGGCAATTTGCCCTTGTGGACGATATGACAACCGCGGAAAGACTCAGTTCCCAATGCCGATCCTCTGACTTCTGGTTTGTGACTCCTGGCGGAGACATGATACACTCTTCCGGCATGCTGAAGGCCGGGTTAAAAGCCGATGAGGCCGATGGCCTGCTGCTTCAAAAGGCCCAGCTTACAAAAGCGGAGGAGCGGTTGAACACGGCTTCATCAATGTTTAATGACAAAAAGGATGTGGTTGACAGGAAACATGAACATCTGGAAAATCTGACCCAGGAAATACATGACCTGCAGCAACGGATAAAAATAGCGGATATTGAGTTTCGTGATGCCAGCGGGAAACTGGCTGTGGTTCAGTCTTCTCTGTCTGCCCTGGAAAAAGACAAGCAGGAAAACCTCGGCAAACAGAACCAGACGGATCTTCGTTTAAAAGAAATGGAGAGGCTTATCCAGCCTGTGGAAGAACGGCTCCAGGAACATGAAGCTATGTTCCAGGACCTTGAGTCAGAACTGGCTGAAGCCAGCTCAGCAGCGGGCCGTGTGGAAAGGGAAAAAACTTTGCATGAGGCCAGGTTGCGGGAATCGGAAACCCTCCTCACTCGCCTGCAATCCCGGATTGACAAAGCAAATGCGGCCCTTGGGCACCTGGACTCGGCAGAGAGAGAGCAGTCCTCTTTTCAGATCAAAATGGATTTGGAAGGACAGGAGTGGGAGTCCAACATAGCAAAAAACCAGGAGAAAATATCGCTCTTGACGGAAAAGACCCATGAATTGAACATCAAACTGCAGGAAGAGAAGGAACTGCGCGATCAGGCAAAAACCGTCTATGACAGCAATGTTCTGGCTCTGGATGAGATTCGCGGCCAAATTAATAGAATAAACGCTGAACTGCATAAGTACTCTGAGACCGCTCATAAACAGGAAATGGAAATTGAACATACTTCATCGGGTATGGGCAATATTCGGGACAGGATGTTTGAGGTGTATGAAGTAGACCTGGACAGTCCGGACGAGGATTTTGATGAGGCGGCTTATGATGCCTCAACCGTTGAAAATGATATTGCGGAATTAAAAGAAAAACTCAAGCGATTGGGAAATGTGAATATCAGCGCTATGGATGATTATGAGCAGGAGAAGTCTAAACTCGAGGATGTGAAAAAGCAGTTTGAAGACCTGGAAAAAGCGCGGGCGGGTCTGAAAAGGGCGATTCGGAAACTCGATAAGGTAGCTTGTGAACAGTTTCAGGAAACCTTCAGCCAAATTCAGGAGAATTTTCAGAACGTATTTTCCACGCTCTTTGAAGGTGGACAGGCCAGGTTGTGCCTTGAGGAAGATGCGGATCCCCTTGATGCCAGAATTGAGATAAACGGTTCCCCTTCAGGCAAGAGGATGCGGGGGGTGACTCTTTTGAGCGGAGGGGAAAGAGCCCTTACCGCTATTTCACTCCTGTTCGCCCTGTATCTGGTACGTCCGTCGCCGTACTGCATAATGGATGAAGTGGACGGACCTTTGGACGACGCCAACATAGGTCGTTTTATCAACATGCTGAGGCGATTCAGCCAGGATACCCAGTTTATCGTGGTCACCCATAACAAGCGGACCATGGCCGCCTCAGACACTTTATACGGAGTGACACAGGAAATCAAGGGTATTTCCCAGCTGGTAAGCGTAAAACTGGATGAAGCGAGCCTCATAGCGGCATAAGAACCATAAAAAAAAACCGCGGGTGGACCCGCGGTTTTTTCTATGGATAAAAGTGTGCTTAAACCAGTAACTGCAATACCGATTGCGGAACAGCATTGGCCTGGGCCAGCATGGCGGTTGCAGATTGCGTCAGAATCTGAGACCTGGTGAATTTAGTGGTTTCCTGTGCGAAATCCACGTCCCGGATCCTGGCCTCGGCGTCCTGGGTGTTAAAAGTTTGATTGGCAATGTTGTTAATGGCGTGATCCAGCCTGTTGATGTAGGCACCCATGTCCGCCCGCATGTTATTTATGGAATTAATGGCGATATCAATCTGGGTGATGGCGTTAAAGGCCGAAACCTGGTTGGTGATATTGGTTCCGTTATCAGATGCCGTGGTGAGGGTAATACCGAGAGCGCCAAGCGTTATTGAATCCACAGTTACTTTCATGGTGTCCACAGTCCCATTGACATTTCCACCGTTATTATTGGCGCCGATATGCAGGACCGACGCGGGTCCTCCGCTCACTCCGAACGAACCGCTCGCTCCGTCGAGAAGCGTCATGCCGTTATACTGGGCGGATTTTGAAATGCGGGAAATTTCAGTCATAAGCGCCTGGAATTCTGTGTTAGTATAGCCTCGCTCCGTGCTGGTGAGAGTGTCATTCACGCTCTGGATGGCAAGTTCGCGCATTCTTTGAAGAATGGCCGAAACCTCGTTGGCGGCGCCTTCGGCAATCTGTAAAAGACCTATACCGTCGCTGGCATTAACCTGGGCCTTTGCCAAACCCCGAACCTGGGTCCTCAATGATTCGGAAACAGAGAGACCGGCCGCATCATCAGAAGCCCGGTTGATTCTCAAACCGGTTGAAAGTTTCTCAAGTGAGCCCTGCAATGATTTATTCTGTACCCTGCCGGCATTCTGGGTCACCATCGCGGCTATGTTATGGTTTATTCGCATGTTTAACCTCCTTGTTTGTCTGTCCTTTTTTTAGCATCCATGCTTATACAAGAGCGGGACTCTCGTATGTTTATTTATTCGGACAAACAGGAGGGCGACTTTAGGGAAGATCGCTTGTTTTGGCCAAAATAGGCCGTAAAGTGGGAAAAAAAATGAAAAACTATTTCCGTGATTTTTTTTAAAAATTAAAGTTAAACCCGCGTTATTCCGATGTATATAAAGGGAAGAAAACACTCAAAAATGTTCGCGGCTTAACCTCCTGCGTCCGGCATCCAAAAAAAGTTTTCTTCCAAAGAGACAGCTTTTAAATTACTGAAAACGGCTCCAGCCCCCAGGGGATGTAATGTCCCATGGCTTACTTATTACCGTTCACTTCAAACTGTCCGGTGGGATGAAATCCGTTGTGACTGTCCCTGCCATCACCGGATCAATTGTATAAAAGATAAGCCAAAGGTATTTTTCACAAGGGTAAATAATTTAATTTGATTTAAGGTCATGCAAATCATAGACGAAAAATTTCCCCAGCAGAAAATGAGGTATGTTTCCCAGAGCCTCCTGGCGACCTTTGTGCTGGGATATGTTTTTTTGTTCCTTGATATGAAAAGCAACGCAGCGATAGTGGCCTCCCTGGGGGCCAGTTCCTTTATTGCCTTCACCATGCCCCAGGCCCAAGTCTCACGCCCGAGATTCCTGCTGGGAGGATATATAGTTGCCTGTATCATTGGAACAGGGTATCACTATTTGCTCAAAACACTCATCTTCTGGAATGTCGATTTACCTCCTGAGTCACTGGTTTCCATGCTGGCCGCGGCATCAGTCGGGACGGCCATTTTTATTATGGTCGTTTTTAATTTCGAGCATCCCCCGGCAGCGGGATTGGCCCTGGGGTTGGTGATTAACGAATGGAGCTTTAAAAAAGTAATTGTTGTGCTGGTGGGAATAGTGCTGCTGGTCGCAATCAAGGCACTATTAAAGCCTATGCTGAAAAACTTGTTGTGAAATAAATTCAATTCTTTTAACCATTAAGAATGCCGCTATGGATCTC
>JBHPJW010000122.1:0-5802 GCA_042567505.1 Fibrobacterota bacterium | reverse complement strand
GGAGGTCCTTTCGAGATGTGTGCTGGACCTGGGACACTATGAAAAATTTGAACAGAACCAGGCTTTTTTTGAGAAATCATGGACAGGCAATTCCCGTTTGCGGAAGCTGCTGGACCCTTCTTTATCTGATCTTCCCTTTTACGCCGTTGTCCCCCTGATGGCTGATAACAGGATGCACGGAGTAGTGCAGATTTTCGCTCCCCGCGAATTTGAAGAAAAATATAATCAGGAGGGCATGGTGTTAAATACGCTTGCCACCCAGGCTGCAGTCTCCCTGGATAATGTCAATTATTATAATGAACTCAAAAAAAGAGCGAGGATTCAGAGCGAACTGGAGATCGCCCATGATATCCAGAAGCGCTTTACTCCGCGGGACCCCGCCATCCCCGGTTTTAAGGTCAAAGGCGTTTGTCTGCCGGCCAATGAAATGGGCGGGGATTATCTTGATTACTTTCAAAATAAATCCGGAGACTGGGTGCTGGTCATCGCCGACGTGTGCGGTAAAGGAATTCCCGCCGCCCTGGTCATGACCAGTCTGCGCAGTACGGTCCGCAGCGAGGCGCAGGAGCTGCAATCCTCCAAAAAACTTCTCTGTAAGGTTAATGAAATCATGCTGCCCGATCTTCAGCAGGACGGATCTTTTATCACTTGTATCTGCCTGGTTATTAATAGGGAAGGCAACCGCATAAACTATACCCATGCGGGCCATCCCATGCTGGTAAAATACAGGAAGGACAATGCTGAACTTGAAGAAATCCAGGTGGAGGGCATCGCCCTGGGAATATTGGACGGAAAGGACTTTGAGACGAACGTCGAGCAGGTGGACCAGGACCTGAAAAGCGGTGACAGGTTTCTGGCCTATACCGACGGTCTGGTGGAGGCAATGAACGAGAAAAGAGAAATCTACGGCAAGGAACGATTGCTGGTCCTGCTGGACAGGAGCCGGTCATCACGACCCGGCGACCTGGTGGAAACTATCTTAAAAGATATGAACTTTTTTTCGGAAAAACTCCGGAGGCAGGACGATTTGACTCTGTTTGCTTTAGAGAAGCTTTAGTTCTTTCCCGGTACTGCGCACAACTGTCTCCCCGATGGCGCACCCCAGTTCCCTGGCGATCACCGGGCATTTAGCCTTCAGCAGAAAAAAGATGTTTTTAGAAGAGTCGTCCAGGGATTCATAGTTTCCCTGCCCTTTGGAGATAATCAGATCGGCCCGTTTGAAAGCTTCCTGAAACGCTTTCGAGCATTTGCCAAGGACTACTCCCGGCATGTCCAGACCGGTGTCAATGACCTTGACCAGGGCAGTCAAACCTATCAGTTCCGCGTCTTCCATGGTAGCGTCATTGAGGATGGGTGCGCCACGCACGCAGAAGGTCGTCTTATGCGCCGGAAAGAACTCCAGAAAAAGCTTGTCGAAGACGATTTCACCGGCATTGTCTCCCAGGTAGAGAACGCTGCTCGCGCGTTGAATTTGTTCTTGCAGTTTTTCGAGCATGTTCCGGGAAGCATTTTCATGAAGCGCCTTTGTGATTTCACCTTCCAGCTTTTTTTCATTCATGGAATGAGGCAGCCCGAAGTCTATCAGGTTTCCGGCAATGGTTAAAAGGGCCGCAGGAAAAAAAGGATCCCGCGATTTCATGATGGTTTTCCTCAACTCGGGCAGCGCCTTCAGCGCAAAAGTGTTGTATTGCTTTTTGAGGGCGGCATAAGGATCGCGGTTGCCGGAGATCTTGCTTATGAGCCTGTGGATACTGGTTCCTGTTTCCAGGGGCATTTTATGGTAGTCCAGGTCGTGGATCAAGCCCAAAGCCTGCCGTACCATCACCTTCTGCTCACCGGCGTCTTCAGTGACCAGCCGGGCCAAATCCAGAGCCTGATGTATGAAGCAGGGAACGCAGTCAAGGGCCGTTTTCATAGTCTATAAATCTTTTCTTGTCAGACTTGCCTAGTGTTACGTCCAGTTAATTATTTAATGTGCTCCCTGATTCCGGACAAGCCGGAATGACTTTTCCAGGGCATATAACATGAAAAACCTTATTGGATAGTACACTAGTCGTGTTCTCTTTCCTCACAACTGAGAACGCAGAACTACTCTGCCCGCCTGGTTATCCCGTTAGAAAAGCCAGAACCGGGCTTTTTTGGACTGCCTTATTAAGTTATTATAATTCTCTGATAACATGAAGATTTATTTAGCCAAAACAGCGGGATTCTGCGAAGGGGTTCAAAAGGCGGTTAACCGGACCATTGAAATAATCTCTGTTCGAAGCTCAAGTAAGGGGATTTATACCTACGGTCCGCTTATTCACAATCCCCAAACGCTTGCCATGCTGCGGGACAAGGGCGTGAGGATTTTACATCAGGTGGGTTCCACCGATGAAGGCGAGGTCATTATCCGGACCCATGGCGTATCCCCACGGGAATACAGGGAACTGAAAGATACCTTTGCCAGGGTGCACAACCTCACCTGCCCCAAGGTAGCCAGGGTTCAGGCTGCCATAAAGAGCTATGTAAAGCATGGCAGCCGGGTCATCATCATAGGCGACAGAGAACACGCGGAAGTGAAGGCGCTCCTTGGTTTCAGCATGGGAAAGGGAGAGGTGATTGAAACCGCGGCCGAGGCGGAAACCGCAGAACTGGAAGAGGGCTCCCTGGTGGTTTCTCAAACCACTTTTAATCTCGAAAAATTCAGGGAGATCTTGGAAGTGCTGAAAGAGCGATGTTCAGACCTGGTGATTAATAATACCATATGCGAGTCAACCCAGAACCGGCAGGGGGAAGTGGAAGAACTTTGCGGATTTGTGGATGCCATGATAGTGGTGGGAGGCAGCGGGAGCGCGAACACCAGGCGGCTGGTTTCCATCTGCCGGGCCAAGGGCATTAACGTGCATCATATCGAATCGCCATCGGAAGTCAAGGACCTGGAGCTGACCGGTTGCCGCAAAGTGGGGGTAACAGCCGGCGCTTCCACCCCGCGCTGGCTGATAAACCACACGCTTGAGGAAATTGAAAGCCGGGACACGTCATCTTTTTTTGGCATGGTGCGGAGGTTGGCGAAATTTCTGGTTTATTCCTACCTGACTTTGAGCGTGGCGGCAGCCGCCCTGAGTTATGTGTTTACCACCTATATGGAGATTCCCAGGGATTTCCATTTTGCCGCCATCGCGTTTTTATATGTATATGCCCTGCACAATATCAACACCTATTTGCTCCAGAAAGTGGAGGCCGGGAGCTACAAGCAGGAATTCCGGTTCCTGGGTGAGCATAAAACCTGGGTGATCGGAACCGTTTCCCTTTCCCTGGCGGGGGCGATTCTGCTTTCCTTCGGCACCGGGCCGGCTGGATTCGCGGTGGTGGCGGTATCCATTCTTCTGGGCATATTGTTCAATGTGGAACTGTTTTCCGGCTGGCTGCTGCAGAAAATAAGCGTGAAAAGCCTGCGCGACATCCCGGGTTCAAAAGATATTTTCACCCCGCTGGGATGGAGCACGGTCATCGTACTGGTACCTGCTTTTTCGGGCGTTCCCACGGGAAGCCTGCTGCAGGTGAGCATATCCTTCCTTATCACCGGCGCTCTGATTTTTCTCAGGTCCACCCTGCTTCACCTCCTTGATATTGAGGAGGACAGAATCGTGGGCCGCGATACCATACCCACCTACCTGGGTGAGAAAACCACCATCAGAATAGCCACCTACACCATCTCGTTTTTTATCCTTGCCCTGTTTATCCTCTCCTGGCTGGAAATAGGCTGGCCGGGGGCCTTTTTGTTTTCCATAAACACCATTGCCGTCCTGATTCTGATAAGGCTGTTTCGTAAAAAGATCATCAGGCGTTACCACTTCTTTGCCCTGGCGCTGGACAGTAATCTGATCTTGTCGGCGGGTGTCGCCTTTCTGGGAAAAATCCTCTTTAACTGAGCCGCGGATTCACGGGCAGAGGGTCCGGGCCTTCCCGCAGTATGTTCCAGCGGTCCCCTTTCCATTCGATAACCGCCGAAGGCTGTGCGCAGGGATACTCTTTTCTGCGTATGCAGAGGTCGGCATGCTCCAGTAATCTGGGCGGCAGAAGGCCCCATTCATGCCGGTAGGCCTCTCCGGACAGATTGGCGGAAGTGGATATCAGCAGGCCGCGCCACTGTTCCAGAAGCTCTCCCAGGAAAGGATCTTTCGGAATCCGGACGGCGATCTTGCCGTTTTTTCCCTTGAGGTGGGTCAGGTAATTGCCGGCGGGTGCCAGAAGAACGGTGAAGGGGCCGGGCCAGAGAATTTTCAAAGCTTCTTTCACAGGATCTGTATTGAAGTACAATCCAACTGTTTGAAGCGATCCCGCCAGTATGACGAGGGGCTTTCCGGGGTCTCTTTTTTTTGCGGCATTGAGCCTGGCCAGGGCGGCGGGATTTAAAGCGTCGCAACCCAGGCCGTAGATAGTATCGGTGGGGTGGAGGAGTATGCCTCCCTTTATCAGCAAAGCGCCGGCCAGGGAAACGGCTTGGGTTAGGGAATCCTCAAGGTTAATTACCATGGTATGGTTTTATCTATAGTAGCGGCGTGCCGGCGGCACGCCGTTACAAAGGGTAATAAAAGGTTTTAAGTCCTAGCTGTCTCCAAAATCCTGCCGGTATTGAGCGAGTTTTTCCCTGATTTCCGGAATGGACAACGCCAGGATGTGGGCTGCGAGAAAGCCGGCGTTTTTGCCATTGCCGATGCCCACAGTGGCTACCGGAATGCCCGGTGGCATCTGCACTATGCTATGCAGGGCGTCAACGCCGTCCAGAGGGCCTCCCGGCGCCGGTACGCCAATCACAGGCAGAAGGGTGTGCGCGGCCATCACGCCCGGCAGAGCCGCGGCCAGGCCGGCAACTCCTATTAATACCTTAATTCCGTTACTTTCGGCCTGCTTTACATATGCAGCGCATTTGTTGGGAGTGCGATGAGCGGAAAGCGTGTGGTACTCCCAGGAAATATCCAGTTTATCCAGAACGCCTGTGATTTTATCCACCACCGGTTTATCTGAAGTGCTCCCGGAAAGAATCCCAACCAGAACAGGATCTTCGTTCATACCCGCTCCAGCTTGGCAAGTCCCTTTTTACCGATATCCCTGCGGTAATGGGCGCTTTCAAAATGGACTATTTCCGCTGCCCGGTAGGCCATGTCGATGGCGGCCTGGAGATCCTCACCCTGTCCCACCAGACCCAGCACTCTTCCTCCTGCGGTGATGAGCTTTTCGTTTTCCCTCTTTGTCCCGGCGTGAATCACATGGACGGAGTCCGGAAGGTCGGGGGAGTCCAGGCCCATTATTTCCTTTCCCTTTTCATAACTTCCCGGATATCCCGCGGCTGCCAGAATGACGATGGCGGCGTTATCGCGGGGCTCTTCAGTCTCAAAACCGGAAAGCCTGCTTTCCATGGCCGCTTCAATCAGTTCCAGAAAGTCGCCTGGGTATACAGGAAGTATTACTTGGGTTTCCGGGTCTCCCAGGCGGCAGTTGAATTCAACCACTTTGGGGCGCCCCGCGGAAACCATGAGTCCCGCGTAGAGAAAGCCCCGGTAAGGGCATCCCTCACGGGCCATGCCGTTCAGGGTGGGAATAATAATGTCGGTCTCGACGCGTGAGAGGAGCTCATCAGTAACCACGGGAGCGGGAGCATAAGCGCCCATGCCTCCGGTGTTCAAGCCTTCGTCATTATCATTCACCCGTTTATGGTCCTGGGAAGAAGGAAGCATCACATAACTGTTTCCGTCGGTGACTACGATAACTGAGGCCTCTTCTCCTTCCATGAACTCTTCGATTACCACTTCATTCCCT
>JBHPJW010000121.1:0-5838 GCA_042567505.1 Fibrobacterota bacterium | reverse complement strand
AGCACTTATTAAATCTCGAAGTCGCCGGATTTATCTCTTCGCAAACGCCATTTCATAAAAAGCAAACATCCAAACACAGACGCTATTTCATTCATGATGCGTTTTTAAGGTTTTATTTTTCCTTTATCCGGCCCAACCTTGATGATATCAACAAGCGGATAAACCTTCAAAGATATGATCAGATATGGTCAACGCCGGGCATGCGCAACTGGATGGGCCGCTCTTTCGAACATCTGTGTCTGCAGCATGCGGAATTAATTGCAGTAAAACTGCAATTCTCCGGAATCAATTACACATGCGGTCCATTGTACAAAGCCCCGCAATCCGACTCGCGAGGGTATCAGATTGATTTGGTGTTTAGCAGAGCGGATAACGTGCTGACACTGTGTGAAATGAAATACACCGCAAGTCCGGTCGGAAAAAAAGTTATTGAAGAAACAGAGCGTAAAGCGGAATTACTGAGAAATCAATTCCCGCGCAAAACCGTTCAACCAGTTCTGGTAACTTTTCAAGGGCCTTCAGAAGATTTAAAAAAGATGGCGTATTTCTCAAATATCATTTTAGCTGAGGATTTAATACGTAATTTTTAAGTGCCGTCACCGACATACGTTACCGTTCCTAAAAACTATACTTCCCCGCCAGCAACAAGTGACTGAAGTGGTGCAGGGCATTGAACATGCTGCCCGAGGGGCCATCAAAGTAGTTTATGCCCAGGGTGATGTAGAAGGCGTCGGCCGGGGAGAGATCGATTGAGCCGCCCAGCATGTATCCTTCCATGTCAAAGTCGTACAGGGCCCGGGCTTCCAGTTTGTGGGGGGCGTCACCCAGGTCCTTTTTGGCGACTGCCATCACAGCCGAGCGGGCGAAGCCGCAGAACACCGCGCCCATGCCGGGAGGCATTTTGTCGATGAAGTCCATGTCGTCTTCTTTTCCCAGGGAGGTCATACCCAGGTACTGGAGGATGAGCATGGTGCGCCCGGGCGCGTTCCAGTCCACCTGCCCCACGTACTGCACGTAGTTATTGCGGACAAAGGGCTTGTCCCCGTCCAGGTCCTCGGTGAAAAAGTAAGCGCCTTCCATGCGCAGGGCAAAATCGCGCCACAGGCCCACGGTCTCCATTCCCAGCACCCGGTTGCGGTAATAGGTCAGACGATCCACCCGTAGGGTGGGTACCGGGGACATTTGCATGGTGATCTCGGGCAGGAACTTGCGGTCATAGGCGTCAAAATAGCTCAAAGCCACCTCGCCCACTGGCATGCCCAGGTGCAGGCGCGCGCCGAATTCGGAGTTTTCCAGGCTGGTTTCGGGCGTGCCGATGAGCGAGTCGAAGATGTCAAAGGGCGGGGAAAACAGGGGAAGGTCGGGATCATTGATGGGCAGCCGGTCCGGCGCGAAAAAGGGACTGGCCACAAGCGACAGCGTGAAGTCCTGGTAATAGAGCTCCTCCCTTATCATTATCTTGCCTATCTTCCGGTCCGCCCCGGCCAGGAACATGTAGTAGTAGTTGTAGGGGTTCACGTTGTCCGTGGGATTGTTGCCGTCGGCCGAGCCCCACACCACTATCTGCTTGCCCACCGAAAACTCCCCTGGCCCGTGGTTGTACATCACGTACGCTTCCTGCAGGTTCAGGTCTACCGAATTTGTCCTGGGACGGTACTCAAAGTCAAGCGCGATGGTGCCGCTGACGTCCTCGTGTGAGCTATTGACGTCCAGCCGCAGAAGCCGGTAAGGTATGCCGATAAACTCCCGGTCCCAATCCAGCAGAAAGCGGGGATTGAATTCACCCCTTACCTGCAAGTCCCCTTCGGCGCGGAGGATGGTTATGGAAAATATCAGGGCTAATATTGTTCTATTCATAGGCATTTTGGTTCCTTTTTTTTTGACAGGATAACAGGATGACAGGATTTGCAGGTATGAGGAATAAAGAGAACTTTTTGCCGTCACTTCGAGCGGAGTCCTCCGAAGCGTGAAACGCGAAGGAGGACGGAGTCGAGAAGTCAATACAGCCGCCGGGAACAGGCATTGCCCGAACCGTTAACAACGGATGCGGGATACGCCATTCCCTTGTCGGTCTTGTTGACTTCTCGACTCGTCCGAAGCAAGGGATGTATAGCATCCGGACGGCTCGAAGTGACGGGCGCGCAGCGCTTATTTCCTCACACCTCACACCTCACACCTCACACCTATGGTGCCACAAATCCCTAGCCTCACCTAGGAATCCTCTTCAAGTTCCTCTCATGAAAAAGACCCGACTTCACCCCCTCGTCCACAGATATATTGTCCATGTTCAGTACGGTGGAATGTTTTTTCTGCACGTTCTCCACTTTCATGGTGCCGAATATCTGGTATGACTTCAGTGGCTTGAAATCCAGCAGCAGCTTGTTCTTTAAGAGCTTTGCCTTCTTATCATAGAACTCCTCCTTGACCGGGATCCATTCATCCTTCCACACCCAGGAAATGATGTGGCCGTACTCGCTCTTACCCTTGGAAACCGGTGTGCACTTGACCTTGTAGCATGGCTTTTCATCCACGGTTTCTTCGCCCTGCAGCTCGTACTTGTAATCCTCGAGCTTTCGTGTGGTCATGTCCTCATAAGTCAGGTCCGATCCCATGAAGTTGTCGCCCTTGGCGCTGGAGGTTATGCGCCGGGTCTTTTTAAAGGCCGGCAGGTACAGGCGCATGTCGTCAAAGTCCCCTTCCTTTTCTATGCGCATGAATCCCGTGCCCTTCACATCGGCAGGTTCCAGAAACCACATGATCTGCTTATCCCGGCCCTGGCGTATGGTGCGCACCTTGCGCTTGCGCTCCTTGCCCTTTTTGTTTATCAGGATCATGGTCATGTCGGCCGTCAGGTCCTTGGGCTCCTTGAGCTTGTCCACCTTGTCCATGATTTGATCCGCGGACAGGGACTGGTCCTGGGCGGGTGCATCATGCGGGACGCTGAGTAGGATTACCAGTGCTGTTGTTAGATATATGATGTATTTCATGTGTTCCTCCTTTGATTAATACCCGGTCATAATAGGTGTGAGGTGTGAGGTGTCCGTATTTGGTTAATGTTCTCTATCGTTCTCGTCGTCGTCCTCGTCGTCGTTATCGAGATTCTCGCTAAAGAGTTCCACGTTAGATGTACGTGATTAGTTAGTGTCATTATTCATTCCATTCTCTTCGACGCGCAGTCCTGTTGTCGATTGTTCATGGGATTATAAGGAAAAAAGGCTAGGCTAAGGAGAACGAGGACGACGACGAGGACGACGATTAATAATCTTTCTCTACTCACATTTAAATTCACTTAAGCCTCGCTCTCATCAAGTATATTATCGACGCCATCACAGTCAAAGCCCCGAACGCGCAGCTCACCATGGAAAGCCCCACCAGCGAGCCCAGGAAGCGGATGGGGATGAAGTTGGAAAGCAGCAGCACGGTGAATCCCACGCTCACGGCCGCAGCGTTGATGATAATAGGGGGGCCAACCTCTTTGATGTTGGCATGCACCACATGGTCCCGGTCCGTGGTCCTTAAAAGCAGCCTGGCATGGGCGATAAAGTGCATGGCAAAATCGATTCCCACGCCGATTATAATCGACGTCATCAGGGCCGTGACATGGCTGAGTTCGATTCCCAGGTACCCCATCAGCCCGAAGTTTAAAATCACAGCGGTGAAAAGCGGCAGGATGGCAATGGCGGCCCAGATAGGGGAGCGGAAAAAAATCAGGGAGATGATAAATATCAGGGCCATGGAAAAGAAAATGCTGATGAGCGAACTCTTGATGACCAGGCCCACGAAGTCCTTCAGGAACACGGAAAAGCCCGTGGCGCTGATATTCATTATGCTGGTGTCGACTTTGGCCTCCACGTAGTCCTCTATGTCCTGTATCACCCTGGTTATCTTACTGGTGGAGATTGATTTCATGGTGGCGTTTACCAGGCAGGTGGAGTAATCGTAATCGACTATGTTCTCAAAGTCCTCCGGGTCGCCGGACATGGAGTAGAGTTCCAGAAGCTGGGCGGCCTGGTTTCTGGTATCGGGAATCCTTTCCTGGGCGGGGTCATCATCGTTAACTGCCCGGTTCATCTTGGCGATGATATTGGCAATGGACATGGTCCTGCCCATGCCCGGGATTTGTTCCAGCCGGGAGGATATGTCCCTGACCGTGCGCAGGACCCGAGGATCCTTGATGTCGGCGCTGCGCTGCATGACCGTGTCACCGTCTTCAGTCACCGCTTCCCTGTCTTTTATCTTCCCCCGCACCTCAAAGCTTATGTTCATGACCCCGTTCATGTTCTTGTCTATGAAGTCATTGGCCTTTCTGATGGGATTTGATTTGGGGAAGAACTTGTTGAAGTTCACTTCGATTTGCAGAAGCGGCACACCGCCCAGGGAAACCAGGATCACGGCTATGCCCGTGACCAGCACGGCCTTGGGGTGGCCGCATACCAATGCCGACAACCGGTCCATGAGCCTGTCCCAGAGCAGGTTGAAGCTCTGTTTCTTTTTTATGCGGTGGAGCTTAATCATGGTCAAACGGGCGGGCAGCAGGGTGACTGAAAGCAGCCAGGCCCAGGCCACGCCAAAGGACACAAAAATGCCATAGGGCACCATGGCCGGGATGGGCGAACTCAAAAGGGTTAAAAAGGCCGCCATGGTGGTTATAGAGGTCAGGAAGATGGGCAGCATGAGCGGGTCCATGGTGTTCTGCACCGCTTTGCGCTGGTCATGCTCAGACCTTATCTCCCGGAAAAAGCGGGAGATGACATGTATACTGTCGGCCGCGGCAATAGTAAGCAAAATGGTAGGCATGGTGGCGTTTATCAGCATGAACTTCTGGTGAAACCAGCCCATCAGCCCCAGCATTGGCAGCACGCTCAGGACAACCACCATGAACACCAGCGGGATGGCGTGCGGGGTGCGCAGGGTGATGACAAGCATGGCAAACAGCACCAGGATGACAATGGGCATCAGGCTTACCAGGTCGCCCACGATGTTCTTGGCCAGCACGCCCCTGAGAAACGGAAGGCCGGCGATCACCACGTTCTCGTCCTTGAGTATGGAATCCGCCACCGCGCTCACCAGGCCGGCGGCCTGTCCCTCGTCCACTCCCTCGGGCTTATATACCACCATCACCGCGGTGTAGTCCCCCTTCCCGGAAAGAAAATGCGAGGCTATATCAGGGTTCTTCTGCAGGTATGCCTTTATGGAGGCGAGTCCTTCCGGATCGGCAGGCGCCTCGTCCTCTAAAAGGGGCGAGACCGTAAACCCCCCGGGTTCGGCCTCTATGGCGTTTACGCTGTACAGGCTCTGCACCCGGTCCACGGGCTCGAGGTCTTCTAATGCCTGAGATAGATGTATCAACTTGTCCAGGCTGGCCTGGTTTATGATGTCTTTTCCCGGAGTGCCGAAGGCCACCAGTGTGAATTCCGTGGAGCCGAATACATCCTCCAGCCGTTCCCAGGTGATGCGGGAAGGCAGGTCTTTTGGCAGCATGTTTAAGATGTTGTCATCCACCTTGAGCCGGAAAATTTCCGGATTGGCCTTGAATTCTCCTGTGATGTACACCTTTACGGGATAGAGGACAATGTTCTTGGCAATAGTCAGCACGCTGTGGGTCCGGAAGGCTTTCGCGATGCCGGCGCCGGTTGCCCCCAGGTTGAAGATCCCGCTGGCCATGGCAAGGGAAAGCAGGACCATGATTAACATGACGGGCTTGGGGTAAGAGGTGACCAGTTTGATGAATTTCTTTTTCATATCAACCTTTTTTTCTCGCGCAGAGACGCAGAGACGCAGAGGGATTTTTATTATACAAACAACGAAAGACACGAAAAATTTTTTGGTGTATTTAGT
>JBHPJW010000119.1:0-5845 GCA_042567505.1 Fibrobacterota bacterium | reverse complement strand
GCTGATTTACTTCACTCCTGGGACCATTACAATACATGCTTTTCCACCAAGACCTCTTTCAGCGCTTTCCGTGAGTTTATGGTGGCTGAAGCGCTGAAAAATTCTCCTGAACTCAAGGCCCTTGATGAAGCCATCTACATCCAGCAAAGGGTCCTGAAAGCGGCCAATCGCGCTTTCTGGATTCCCACACTGGCCTTGCAGGGGCAGATTGATAACACTTTTTATAAAGACGGAGCAGGATCAAATCCCCCATCGGATTATCCCGATGATTTCAACTGGACCGTGGCGGCCAACCTGTCTCTTCCCATCTACCAGGGCGCGGAAGTCTATGCCAAACGCAAAGGCCACCTGGAATCCATGACCAAATCACGGATAGAAAAGAATTCTGCCTCTGAGCTGATTGAACAGCGCATACGCGCCAACCTGCACCGGGCCGGGGCCTCTTACGCTGCCATCCGGCAGGCGGGAAAAGCGGCAGAGGCGGCAGAGAAAGGCCTGGAACTGGTAAGCGAAGCCTATGCCCGAGGCGCGGTATCCATCAGTGAGCTTACCGACGCCCAGGCACAGGCCCAGATTGCCGAGGAGGCAGAATCCGATGCGGTATTCAATTACCTGCTCACCTTGATGCAGGTCCAGAGGTCCGCCGGCCAGTTTGACTTTTTCAGAAACGAACATGAGTCCTACGAGTTTAAGCAACGCCTGGCCAAGTGGATGGAACAACAAGTCAAGGCACTTTAAGAATTATTGGAGTACTGGAGTATTCTAGGTTCGAGATATTAACTAACAAACAATGGAGAACAAGATGAAATCAACGATTATTAAAATTACCAGTCTCACCATAACCGTCATGTTTTTCCTCTTAGCCTGTTCCGGACCGGTGAGATATCAGAAAGTTTCCTTAAACGGCCACGCCAAGACCAGGACCTTTTCGGGCGTCTCCAAAGCCGGAACTGAAATAAAGCTCAGCTTTAAAGTAGGCGGGACCGTAAAGACCGTTAAGGTGAAGGTCGGAGACCAGGTAAAGAAAAATGGGCTGATTGCCTCGCTTGACAAAACAGATGTTCAATTAAGGTACGATCAGGCCAAAGTGGCGGCCTCCAACGCCAGGATCCAGATGCAGACCGCCAAATCTTCCTTTGAAAGAGCGGCGTCGCTGTATGAAACCAAGAACATATCCCTGCAGGATTTCGAGGCCGCCAGAACCGGTTATGAGTCTGCCAAAGCGGCGGTCAGTTCCAGGGAGAAAGAGTTGAAACTGGCCGGCAGCCAGGTAAACTACACAATGCTCTACGCGCCTATGGAAGGTATCGTTACCAGGGTGAAGGTGGAAAAAAATGAGAATGTCACCCCCGGCAAGGTGGTGGCGGAGCTTAATTCCGGCAATGATATTGAGGTAAACATCGGAATACCGGAATCATACATTTCCAGAATAAAAAAGGGAGAAAAAGTAAAAGTGAAGTTCCCTTCCCTCCCAGGCCGTGATTTTAAGGGCCTGATATCAGAAGTCTCCTATTCCATAAGTTCCGAGTCCTCCACGTACCCGGTGTGCGTCAAACTTACTCATCCATCGGATAGGATCCGGCCGGGAATGGCCGCTGACGTCACCTTCCGCTTCGCCTCAGAGTCCGGAAAGACCAGTCTGGTAGTGCCGGCCAGCACAGTTGCCGAGGACCAGGTCGGCAGATTTGTCTTCACGGTCACCGAAAACGACAGCGGGCTGGCTATTGTCCATAAAAAGGCAGTGACCACCGGCGATCTCACTAATGAAGGTTTGGAAATTGTCTCAGGGCTGGAAGACGGCGACCTGGTGGTGACTGCCGGAATAAGCAAGTTGACTGACGGAATGAAAGTAAAGCTGCTGAAGTAAGAAGATAAGATGTTTGAATTAACAATAAGTGAAAGAATGTCCTGTCATTCCCCGCGAAGGCGGGGAATCTCAAAAAGATCCAAGGTCAACACTTTAATACCGATAATTTTTAATATCGAAATAAACCATTTGGTTTATTTCATCACAAATCCTACCCACCCTGATTCCCTTATATATTCCAAAGCCTCTGGATTCCCCGCCTTCGCGGGGAATGACAGGGGCAACAAATCAATGTTACACTCATAACCAAGAAGATACACTATGAACATCACAGAAACCGCCATAAAAAGAAACAGGCTCTCCATAGGAATACTGCTGGCCATCTTCCTCATGGGATTCTCAGTATTCAACCAGATGCCCAGGGACGACATGCCGCCTTTTACTTTCAGAGTCGCTAGTATTGTAACCTTATTCCCCGGAGGAACTCCGGAACGGGTGGAGATGCTCATTTCCGACAGAATAGAAAAAGTTATTCAGGAACTGCCGGAAGTCGCCAACATCACCAGTGAATCCAGGACAGGCGTGTCTGTGGTGGTGGTGGAAATAAAAGAGAGCGAAACTGAGATGCGGCCCATATGGGACAAGATCCGGCGGAAAATGAGAGACATCAAAAACAGTCTGCCCGATGGCATTCAAGGACCCACGGTAAATGATGAACTCGCCGATGTATTCGGAATCCTGGTGGGTATAACCGGGGAGGGTTACACGTTTGCGGAACTGAAAGAGGTGGCCGATGATGTCAGGGATGAGCTGATTAAACTCCCCAACTCCGCCAAGGTGGAAATCGCGGGCGCCCAGGAGGAACAGATCTTCATAGACTATGACAACGCGCGTTTAGCTGAATTAGGGCTGACCAAACAACACCTGCAGCAGACTCTGGCCGGCACCAACATCATTTTTCCCGGAGGAGACATATCCATAGGAAATGAGAGAATCATGCTGGAACCAACAGGTAATTTTGAAAGCCTGGAAGACCTCAAACGCACTATCGTAAAATCCACTGACGGCAGCCAGATCGTGTACCTGGGAGACGTTGCCACCATATACCGGGGATACAAAGAGCCTCAGACACATGTGGTAAAAATCAACGGAGAGCGGGGAATAGTCCTGGGAGTCTCCGTTAAAGAAGGCGGTAACATTATGAATCTGGGAACCGAGGTTGATGAAAAAATGGATGAACTCAGAGAGATATACCCCATTGGCATCGAGTTCCAGCGTGTGGCTTCCCAGGATATATCAGTGAACGATTCAGTAAATGATTTCATCTCCAATGTCATGCAAAGTGTAGGCGTGGTTATGGTGGTTATGCTGCTCTTCCTGGGATTTAGAACCGGGATGATCGTGGCCAGCCTTATTCCTTCCGCCATTATCATGACTATATTTGTCCTGGCCCGCATCGATGTAGGTTTGAACATGGTGTCCCTGGGTTCGCTCATCATCGCCCTGGGCATGTTGGTGGACAATGCCATAGTCGTGTCGGAATCAGTTATGGTGAAGATAGAGAACGGCCAGACCCACCTTAACGCCGCCCTGGAATCTGCCAGGGAACTATACCTCCCCTTATTGGTGGCGTCACTAACAACCTGCGCCGCTTTTCTCTCATTTTTCCTGGCCGAATCGGTCATGGGCGAAATCGTGGGACAAATATTCATCGTGGTGAGTATTGCTTTACTCTCCTCGTGGATACTTTCCCTCACCATCATCCCCATGCTCTGTATGCGCTTTATCAAAATCAAGAAAACCAAAACCGGAGAAAACCGCAAGGCCACGGTGTTCGACAGGATGATGGTATACTACAAGAAACTGCTGACCGGCAGTTTGAAACGTCCGGTAAGGGTAATCACCGCCATAATAGTGGTATTTCTTATTGCCATGTGGAGCTTTTCCCTGATTCCCTTCCTGTTCTTATTTCACAGCGACAGGCCCATTGTTACAGCTAATATTGAACTTCCCCTTGGAACCAGGATCGAAACCACCGAAGAGGTCATTGACGACATCGAACGTTTCATCAGGGATAGTATTCAGGTAAGCGAAACCAGGGAAGAGGGCGTCCTCAGCTGGTCGTCTTACATCGGCGAAGGGGCCCCAAAATACGACATGGGTTACTTTGCTCCTGAATCGAGCCCCAATTCCGCTCATCTTCTGCTCAACACCACTTCTGATGAGGCAAACCAGGGGATAATCGACAAGCTTGATGAGTACTTTTTTGAACAGTATCCTGAAATGAACAGCCAGGTAGGAAGACTGGGCTCAGGCGGAGCAGGCGCCTATCCCATTGCCATTAGAATTACGGGAAAGAACCTGGAAAAACTGTTTGACCTAGCCGACCAGGTAAAAGCCAAGGTTTCCGGCATCCCCGGAACTAAGAATGTCATTGACGACTGGGGCATGCGCACCAAAAAGCTCATAGTAAAGATTAATCCCACCAAAGCCCGGCTGGCGGGAGTGACCAACTACGACATAGCTGTGTCATTAAGTACTAACCTCACAGGCGCCGTAACCGGGGAGTTCCGGGAAGATGATAAAGCTGTCCCCATTATAATGCGTAATGCCCAAACCGGTCCTCAAAACATCGGAAAACTGGAAAGCATGAATATTTACTCACAAGCCACTGGTAAGAATGTTCCTTTGAAGCAGGTTGCCGACATCGAAGTGGACTGGCAATATTCAAAAATTCTTCGCAGGAACCAGTACAGGACCGTTACTGTGCTGGCAGGCATCCGATCCGGATACAATGCCGCCAAAATCACCGGTGAAATCATGCCCTGGCTGGAACAGGAACAAACTGGCTGGCCCACAGGCTACACCTTTGGCCTGGGAGGGGAAGCAGAGGAAAGCTCCGAAGGTATGTCATCCGTATCCAAAAACCTGCCCCTGTCACTTTTCATCATAGTTCTTCTGTTAGTGGGTCAGTTTAATTCGGTGAGGAAATCCGTCATAGTTTTATCCACCATTCCTTTGGGACTCATTGGGGTCGCGTTCGGTCTGCTCATCACCCAGTCCTATTTTGGATTCATGGCTTTTCTGGGAATCATTTCCCTTTCCGGTATTGTGATTAACAACGCCATTGTGCTCCTGGACAGGATCCGTATCGAACTTGATGAATTCAAGAGTCCTCCTCAAAAGGCTATTGTTGAAGCGGCCCTGAAAAGGTTCAGGCCCATCATGCTGACAACCTTTACCACTTCCCTGGGGTTGATACCGCTGTGGCTGGGAGGAGGCATCATGTGGGAGCCCATGGCCATCGGGATACTGTTCGGCCTCTTGTTCGCCACAGTGATAACCCTGGTGTTTGTGCCGGTCCTGTACAAGGTGCTGTTCAGGGTGAGCTTCAAAGGATACGCTGTATGAAGACCATGACGTCACGAATTAGCACTGGATGCCACAGGAGACCGTCATGAAAACATTATTAACCCTGACCATCGCCGTGTTGCTGCTGGATGCATGTGAGTCCATCACCGGCAACCGCACGGATCATGAATACAAAAAGGAATCAATCCGAACTATAGACCTCACGGATGAATCCAAACTGGTCATGGACCATACCAACGGCGGCATCACCATCACTGGTTCAGAAACTGCCCAAAATATAGTTGTGGAGATGACAAAACGGGTTAGAAGCCACAGCCTGGAAGACGCAAAGGAACACATTGATGACATTATCATATCAGAGCATACGCATATTAATGAGGTCTTCGTTGAGGTCGAACATCCCGGAAATACAGGCAGGGAATATCAGGTGGATTTTGTCATTGTCCTGCCCGCACAGTTTGAGTTTGACCTTGCCCTTGGTAATGGCGGGATTGCAATCGAATCTACTGAAGGAAATATATCTGTAGATCTTGGTAATGGAGGGGTTGCCATATCCGCAATCAAGGGGAACCTGGCCATTGATTTGGGCAATGGCGGTGTTGAGGCGGACTTCATCCCCGCCGATAGCTGCGATATAGACATCAATGTGGGAAACGGCGGTATTAA
>JBHPJW010000012.1:0-50916 GCA_042567505.1 Fibrobacterota bacterium | reverse complement strand
TGTAAGCGGTTTACCAATAATATATATGTGACAAGAGAGCAGCTGCATAATTTTCCCAATCTTATTCCGCCCTTCCACCTGGGTTGTCAAGTACGTTTAGCCTCAAAAGATGCCTGGAACACCAACCTCGATGGCACAGGATGGAATCCCCTTTTACCGATCAACGGCAGATACCCCACTCCTGATTGGAACACAGTTGTTAAAATTGAATCTCCTTAAATACTGTTTTAGAATGCCTCCTTGTTGTCATGCAAATCCCATCCAGCCATTGGCGGAACGGATCGGAATGAAATTTCCGAAGTTTCCCTTTGAAAAAGAATTAGGTAAAGGCCTGGTCAGTCTTCTCCTGATCATTTCTTTGCTCCCGTTTTCCATCAGCGGACAGGCGGTCATCACGCTGGTAATGCCTGTAGGTGCGCGGCAGTTGGGCATGGGTGAGACCGCCGTTGCCGTGGCGGATGATGTTTATACCACTTTTTGGAATCCCGCGGGTCTTGCGTTCGGTCCTCTTGCTGATGAGTGGGGCCTGGCCCTTTCCAGCAAGGAGAGCGACGAGCTCATCCATGATTTTACCACCCTGGGATCTAAACAGAAAAAAAGTTTTTTGTCCAAAGCCACTCTGTGGTCCGGTACAAAAGACGGCCTGGTCCATTTCAACGGAAAAGTCTGGAAAGAATATCATGAGTATGTAATGACCCAGGAAGATGAAATAAAAAAGGTGGTCAGGGAGTACGCGGGAACAGAAGATAACCTGGACACCATGGTACAGATAGTGAAAGATTATAACAAGGTAAAAACCAAGGAAGATGAGCAGGACTTGATTTCCCTAAGGCTTCCCTATAACCTGGTTTTTTACCATCAGGAAGTCTCCACCATCCTGGTGGATAAAACTCACCGGGTCTGGGTGGGAACACCAAAAGGCCTTTACCGGTTCGACGGTGAAAAGTGGAAAAATTTCCGCAATGATGACAGTTTCAAAGGCAGTACTCCCGAGATGGAAAAATCACGGGATATTACCTGCCTGGCATTAAAAGGAAGTGAAATCTGGGTGGGGACAAAAAACGGCTTGTTCCGTTACCGAAAAACCAAATTTGTCCGCAGAGGCAAAAACCAACTACCATCCCAACACGTCACTGCCATGGCCACTCATCCAGACTCCAGAGAGATTTATATCGCCATCAAAAACAAAGGTATCGCCCGTTACACTCCTTCCAAGGGAAAGGGAAGACCGGCGAAATGGCGTCTTTTCAGTGTTAATGAGGGGCTGCTTGATTCCAGCGTTAACAACCTGGTGCAGGACAAATATGGGCACGTCTGGGTTGGACATCCCGGCGGAGTATCGCATTATTCACTGACTGAATGGCAGAGAATCACCTTTAACAAACAGAAAGTGCATAGTATTGACCTGGGAAAAGATGGGAGTATCTGGATTGGGACTGACAAGGGTGTGTGGAAACACAGGCCCCACTATACGCACCCCAAAGGCCGCAAAAAGTCTAAACAGATCGCCTCATCCGATCCTAAGAAGGGCGACTGGTTTCATTATCACACCGGTAATGCCCTGGTAGATAACAATGATCTGGTTATTGAAACCCAGGGAGATGATGTCTGGTTTGTCACCTCTGCCGGCGTGGAGAGATATGACGCGGCCAAATCCCAGGTAGGTCTTTTCTATGAGTCCCTGTTGCCTGCCTTGGAAATTAAAGACCTTTTCCATGCCTTCTTATCCACTACTTTTCCCCTTCAGGAATGGGGAACTGTGGGAGGATTCATCAATTTCATTTCTTTTGGTGAAATAGACATGACTAATGAAATGGGAGAAACGACCGAGTCCTTTACTTCAACAGAAACTGTCGGCGCAGTTTCCTACGGCACTAAATTAACCAAGAACACTGGATTCGGACTCAATATAAAATTCATTTACTCCGCCCTGGCCCCGGAAATTTCCGCGCCCGGAGAAGAGACTGACGGTGTGGCCGCCAGCTATGCCGTAGATCTGGGATATTTATGGAGAAATATTTACTTCCCGGGCGTCAGCCTGGGATTTGTCATGCAGAATATCGGCCCCGCGGTATTCTATGTTGACAAGGATCAGTCAGATCCCATACCCTTCACCTGGAAGTTGGGCGCTGCCTATGAATTTTCCACTCCCCACCATAAGCTGGTATTTGCCGGCGACGCCAACCGCGAAGCGGTCTATTATGAATCCGGGCGCCGCGGAGCCACGCCTGTCTACATTGGGGCCTGGAAGGATCTGGTTTATCCCTTTGGTGATGAAGATAAAAACCATGGCAATCTTGATGTATGGGAAGAAAATATCAGAAAGATGGTATTTAACGCTGGAGCGGAATATACTTATGCCAATGTCATTTCTTTCCGGCTCGGTTACCTGTTTGATGAATCAGGACAGAGGGAAGAACTTGATTTCGGGGTTGGTTTTTTACTGTCAGACATCCTTCAGATTGACGCCACTTATATTAATGACTTGGGCGGTGGAATACGAAACGGACAAAAGCGCTTCAGCCTGGTGTTTAAGTTTTAGGAATTCCCGGCACAGTTTGGAGTAATGGAGTGTTGGAGTACTGGATTCTTAAAGGTGTGAGGTGTGAGGAAGTGTTGGTTTCTTTAGCAACTGACACGGGGCTCTGTCAGGCTAACAGCGGGACTAAAGACGGATAACATTTGACTAGTAAGAGAGCGTGTACTTAATTTAGAATTCAAAATTCAGAATTTATAATTACTACAAATCCTAACACCTATTCACCCACCTCTATCATCTGCCACCTGGTTTCGGTTAAGTTACCGGCTACGTCAGTTACCACCAGTTTGTACAGATAAAATCCTGATTCCAGCAGATTTTTATAGCTGTCCCGGCCGTCCCACTTAATGGTTTTAGGTGGCAGGCCTTTTCCACTATAGGAGCGCCTGATCTCGCCGGGTTCTCCCATGGGCCCTTTATTGCATATCACAAAATGCCACTCTTTTACATCGCTTTCGTTGTCCTCGGCAAAGAGTTTGAAATACACGTACCGTACTTCCGGCGCCGCGGAAGGCTTGATGAGGCCCTTGTTTTCTTTTACGGAAATGACCGGGGAAGTTTTATCGGAATAAAGGGAAAAATTCAGGAATACAGAAAATCCCTGTACTATATCCGCGCTGGAAGATCCCAGCGGAAAACCGGCAATAGAGTAATCCAGGCCATACAGGTTCCTTCCCCTGCGAAATCTCAAACGGACCCCCACTCCCATGGTTATTTCCATTTCATCTTCTGTTTCCAGTTTGTAGCTGTTTATCATGGTAACGTTATCATACCGGCCGATTTTGCCTTTTACCGCAAATATGTGGCCGGCATCCTGAAAAAGAACTCGCCTGGCTGAAGCGTCGTAAAACACACTTAGCCTGTGTTTGGGAAACAGGGATAAACCCATGGTGTAAATTCTTTCAGGTGAAAATCCGGTATCCCTGCCGCCTATCGCGGATTCATTGATATTTTTTATTGCCATGCCGATTACCATCCAATCCGCATTCATGTATTGAATTCCCGCATTTATGTCCACACCAAATTCATTATCAACCGCCTGGGTGAAAACCACGGTCCCCAGAGAAAAAAATGATGACGGGCTCAAAGTAAATCCTCCCATCACCCCCTGATGCAGTGAATCTTCTCCCCGGCTGTCGTCCCGGAATAATCCCACTGAATAGGAATTGAGTTCAGAAATATTCTGACCAAAAGCCAAAACTGGAGAAAATCCCCTGGCAATGTTCAAAACCCCGGCCTGCAGTTGATGGCCCATTTGGATTCTGAGACCGGCCGGATTAGAAAAAAGGCAATTCACCCCGGAAACTTCAGCATATCCACCGCCTGAAAAAGCCAGGCTCTGCACGCCTTTTTCCTGATCTAAAAACCGGTCCTGGCTGCTGAAGGCAGCTGAAATCCCTACAATTATCAATGTCAGGATCTTAATCATCTCTTAATATTACTGAAAAACCAACTTTTTTCCGCCCCATAAGGGAACATATCCTCTTTTGGTTTCGGTTTTTTTGACAAAAAGCTCAAACTCAAAATACAGCTGAAAGATGTAATCTGCCTTTTGTAATATAAAAAACGCTTTTTTTCCAAAATAAATTCAGAATTATACCTGAAGTGCTTTAAAATGTCTCTTTTCATTCTTTTCGGACCTGTCCTGAGCTGCCCCTTGCGGCACAAGGTACCTGAAAGGGCGAGACAAAGGGTTGACCCGGAGTCTAAAAACGCCTAGATTCCGGCTGCCCGGCTCGTTGGTCGGGCTGGACTCTAGCCGGAATGATAGGCGTTTTTGCATGTTATTCTCACTTTTAAACCACTTCTCATTTTGATATGATCATTTAAAACTAATAAGGAGGTACCTGCAAATGGACTGGGGAATGAAAAACCGCTTGAGCAAACTTATCCAACCCGACGGAAAGTGCTACTTCATGCCCATAGATCATGGCTATTTTCAGGGGCCGACCAGATGCCTTGAAAGGCCTGCAGAAACAATAGCGCCGCTCCATGAGTATTATGACGCCCTGTTTGTGACCAGGGGAGTTTTGCGATCTGTGATAGATGCTAATCTGGATAAACCTATCATCCTCAGGATTTCGGGCTGTACCAGCATGGTGGGTGAAGACCTTTCCAACGAAGCCATAACCACATCCATTGAAGAGGCTATTCGTCTCAATGCTTCCGCTGTGGGAGTGTCCGTTTTCGTAGGCAGTGAATATGAACACGAAACTTTGTCGAACCTGGCTGAGACCGTCAATGAGTGCGAAGACTACGGGATCCCGGTTATGGCAGTTACCGCCGTAGGTAAAGAAATGGTTAAGCGGGACGCCCGGTATCTCGGTCTGAGCTGCCGCATCGCAGCCGAACTCGGGGCAAAAGTGGTAAAAACTTATTGGTGCAAAAAGGACTTTGACAAGGTGGTAAACGGCTGCCCTGTTCCCGTTGTCATGGCCGGAGGTCCTAAATGCGAAACTGAACGAGAGGTGCTGGAATTTGTGTGGGACGGTATTGATAAAGGCGCTATCGGAATCAACCTGGGCAGGAATGTTTGGCAGAGTAAACACCCTGTGGCAATGGCCAGGGCCCTTCAGGCAGTGATTCATAAAAACGCCAGTGTCAATGAAGCGTATGAATTATATCAAGATACCGAGCACAGCGTTACTAACAACTAAATACACAAAAAACACTAAAAATTTTAGTGTTTTTTTGAGCATTCCGTTGTTTATTCTTTTTCTGGAACCAAGACATAGGATTAATTGAAATTTTATCGGACACCACTACCTATAAATATGTTTTTGGCAGGTTATTATGCGCGTAGCCAGGTATTATAACAACCGCGATGTGAGGCTGGAAGAGGTCCCCAAACCCGATATCGGATCCGATGAACTGTTGATAAAAGTTATGGCCAGCGGTATTTGCGGAAGCGACGTTATGGAATGGTACAGAGTAAAAAAAGCTCCCCTGGTTTTAGGCCATGAGATAACCGGGGAAGTGGCGGAGGCCGGAAAAAACGTAAAAAATTTCAAAACCGGGCAACGGGTATTTGTTTTCCATCACATCCCATGTAATGTCTGCCGTTACTGCCTCGGCGGAAATCACACAGCTTGTGAGACCCTGCATACCACCAATTATGATCCGGGCGGTTTTTCTGAATACATTCGTGTTCCGCCCCTCAACGTTGACCGGGGGGTTTTTGTTCTTCCGGATGAACTGTCCTACACGGAAGGGACATTTTTAGAGCCGCTGGCATGCGTGGTGCGCGGACAGCGGACGGCCCGGTTGAGGCCCGGCCAGAGCGTACTTGTTCTTGGAAGCGGTATCTCCGGTCTGCTTCATATTCTTCTGGCCCGGGCCATGGGAGCAGGACGCATAATCGCAACAGACGTAAATGAATACCGGCTGAAAATGGCAAAAGAATTCGGGGCCGACGCATCAATAAGGGCTGAGGAGGACATTCCAACCCGCCTGGCAGAAATCAATGGCGGCAAACTTGCCGACCTGGTCATCATCTGCACCGGCGCAATGCCCGCTTTCAAACAGGCCCTGAAATCAGTGGACAGGGGCGGGACAGTGCTGTTCTTTGCACCTACAGGACCAGGCGCTGAGCTTCCAGTTCCCGTCAACGAGTTTTGGCGCAACAGCATCACCCTGACCACCTCCTATGGAAACAGCCCTGAGGATGCGGTTGTCGCCATGGAACTGATGCGCTCCGGGAGGGTTTCTGTAAGCAGGATGATAACCCACACACTGAGCCTGGAGGAAACGGGACTCGGATTTCAGCTGGTGGAAATCGGGGAAGAATCAATGAAAGTCATCATAGAACCACACCGGTAGAACAGTTCATAAAGACAGCCTTCGGCTGGCCAGAATGTAATTAGGAAGTGAGAAGTGGGAAGCAAGTCTGTCATTCCGGGCTTGCCTGCCACGGCGACAGCCGGGACCCGGAATCTTATACCAGTAATTAATGGCCGCAAGTTTCTCCGGCAAGAGGCCGGCGTGTCAGAAAAGATGCAAGACTCCAATGTGGCATACTACCCGCTTCCCGCTTGTATCAACCGCTTTTATCTGCTCATATCTCTTTTAGGAGGCCTGCTGTTGGCCGGGGGTTTCGCCCAGAGGACCGACACCACCTATTATGAAAACGGGAACATCAATTCAATCATAACCTACGGCCATGATGACATAAGGAAAGGGCCGGCCCGGTTTTATTATGAAAATGGTAATTTGGCATCAGAAGGAACATTTGATGCCAAATGGAAAGAAGGGCCCTTCAAGGTGTACTATGAGAATAGCGCCTTAAAAAACGAATTATTTTACCTGCACAACCGGGCAACAGGCACAATCCGCACTTATTACCCGGATGGAAATCTCATGAATGAATGCGAATATAAAAACGACGCTCCCCACGGGTTGTGCCGGAACTTTTATATGAACAAAAACCTGATGCGTGAAGATTTTTTCGAAAAAGGCGTGCATCAGGGTATTTCAAGGAGGTATTACCCTGGCGGCGGGCTGGAATTTGAAGGCGGATATAAAAACGGACGGGCAGAAGGGGCCAGGACAATTTATGCTGAAGACGGGACAAAAAAGACCGGTCCCCATACCATATTTTATGAGAACGGTTCAGAAAATATCGAGGGATATGTCCGAAACGGAAAACCTGATGGACTATTCACTCTTTATTCAAAAAACGGAACGGTCAGCGCCAGAATATATTACAGAGACGGCAAACCCGACGGAATGCATCTTTACTACACCAACAAAGGAAAAATAAAACGGGTGGAAACCTACCGGGAAGGAAAATTTATCGGGGAAATCGGCTACGATTAAGACCTTATTCGGGCTGGTCCTTGACCAGGCTCAACACCCTGCCTTTTTCAACAGGAAATTGCCACGTCCCCTTTTTTATATCGATGGTATAAGTCTTGGGATCAGCGCAGTCGGTTTCGGACAGAACAAAGTTCTCATCCATCTTCTTACATATTTTAGGGGACAGGGTGAGAACTCCGGATTTATCAGTCCAGATTCCAATTTCCTGAGAGAAAATTTTTGTCATGTCCACTTTCACAATGGTTCCCCTAAGGGTTTTTGAATAGGTCTGCCTGTCTTTGAAGTTCAGAGCATATTCCATCTTGACGGTGCCAATTCCCTTCTCTTCCGAGGAATAAGAACTGGTCCATCTTCCGGAAATATCAGGCCCCAGACAGCCAGTGAGCAACAGGAAGAGAACCGGTATGAAAATGGGAAAATAAATCTTCAGCATAAATTCCCCCTTTACTTTGTGAGACCTTACAGTTTCTTACACCTAAGGTAAAAAAATATGAAAAAAAATAAACAGGTAATGTGCTTGGGCAATATTCAAGAAAATGGTGGAAGTAAGAGAAAATACCTTAAAAATCGCTCATAATCTGCGATAATTGAATTTTGTTCTTTATGAAAAAATAAATGAGGGAACGCTACAATCCGCAATACTGCATCAGCGACAAGGCATGATGTAAAACATGTATTTCCTCAAGCCTTACTCCCGCACTCCAAAGTTTAGAGGCCTTTTGAGTAAGAGACCTGCACTTATTAATGTTATCTTTCCGGACACCATGAATTATAAGGACTGCTGCAAACGTCCGCCCCTCTTGAAAAAAGAGGTGCTTGAACAGACCCTGAAGCACCTTGGATTGTCGGAAAGCGATATCGGAAAAAAAATTCGCAACACCCTGGATTATTCAATGATAAGAAATGCGCACGCCCATGGGGGGGACGGTTCCACCGATTATTATTATGTTAATTTACCTTCAAGCGACGCTTCCCGGCTGAAAGATCATTTTTCCAGGCTGGTTAACCCGGCCCGCAGCGATCGCCGGGAGGCTGAAGAAAAAAAAGGCGCAATTTCATCTCTGGAGAAAACCTGGACCCAATACCTGGACACCGTCAGGGGAGTTTCCTGAAAATGACAGATCCGGAATTACAGAACTATACCCGCCTCTTCTCAGAAATCATAAACAGCTTTGAGGAGTTCACCGCTTCCAGGGAATATAAACTGCTGGGATCGGAAGACCTGCGGGCGCCTGAAGTGGTGGTCAAATCGCTCGGCAGGTTTGTGGCCAGAAAACTGAAAGAAGAGTCTCATCCGGAGAACGTTCTCAAATATATTGAAGTGATTGACAAGATTTACTTCCGCTGCCTGATGAAAAACGAAGTCTTCAGCAGTATTTTTGAACTCCTCTACAGAGAGGACAACAATATGCTTCCAAAATTCAACCGGAATCTGCCGGAAGACCTGAAGAAAGAATTGAAACAATGGTTGGAGAAACACGGGGGGGAATTTTTCGGCGAAGGCGAACCAGGCGGTTCCTGATTTTCCGTGGCTGGTTCAGAGGTTGTCTGCTTCACTTGTCAGTGATCAGGCGGCACATGTACCTGACTGAACCCTGACTACTGAATCCTTCAACTTTCCAGACCACCTATTTGCTTTCTTCCCGTAAATGAGGGGTTTATAAGAAGCCGCTTCCTTGTAAATGGGGCTGACGGTAATTACTTTAATTGGTTCATATGCCTGATATTGACCTGACAAAAAGCAGCGTGGATTACCTGGAGATCATTGCCGGTGATCTCAGTATCAAGAAGGAACAAGTAGCCAATACTTATGATTTACTCAAAAACGGGGCAACTATTCCCTTTATCGCGCGGTACAGGAAAGAAAAAACCCATTCCCTGGATGAGGAGAAACTC
This sequence comes from Fibrobacterota bacterium, assembly GCA_042567505.1. Taxonomy (GTDB): domain Bacteria; phylum Fibrobacterota; class Fibrobacteria; order UBA11236; family JADFYW01; genus JBHPJW01. Next base: position 41,666 of record JBHPJW010000012.1, on the reverse strand, counting down.
AGGATCATCCAGGAGAAGACGGAATATTTTGTGGAACTGGAGGAAAGGAAAATTTCAGTCATCCGCAGGATAGAGGCGCAGGGAAAACTGACCCCTGAACTCAAGGCGGACATTGAGGGCGCCAGGCAGAAAGTACTTGTAGAGGACCTTTACCAGCCGTATAAATTCAAGAAAAAATCACGGGCCGGGGCGGCCAGGGAGGCCGGTCTGGAACCTCTGGCCCGGATATTTGAGAAACAGGAAGCGGCCGAAGAACCGGAAGCACTTGCCAGGCCTTTCTGTAATTCCTCCAAAGGCATAAAAATCGAAGCAGACGCTATCAAGGGGGCCATGGACATACTGGCTGAGGAGCTTTCGGAAAACGCCGTCATCAAGGAGCGCATCAGGAACAGCGAGAAAGAAAAAGCGCTGCTTACAGGGGAAGTGAAGGAGAAATTCAAGGATAAGCCGAGCAAATATGAAATGTATTATCATTTCAGCGAAAAGGTCAAGTCCCTGCCTTCCCATCGAATTCTGGGACTAAGAAGGGCGGAAAAGGAAGGATACATCAAAACCTCCATTACCATGGATGATGAGGATAACCTGAAGTATATAAAGGGCCGGGCAATTAAGGATTCAAAAATATTTCAAAACATCCTTTCCGACATGGTGGAAGACGCTTACTCCAGGCTGTTACGGCCGTCCATTGAATCAGAGATCCGGCGGGAACTCAAGATTGAAGCCGATAAGGAAGCGGCCAGGGTCTTCCAGAAAAACCTGAAAGACGTCCTGCTGGCGCCGCCCGCCGGCAACCGTGTGGTCCTGGGCGTGGATCCCGGATTTAAATCAGGCACCAAGCTGGCGGTTATTGAAGGAACGGGAAAGTTCCTTGAGCATCATACCATATATCCCCTGGCTCCGCAAAAGGAAGAAGAGGCTTCCCGGACCATCCTGTCGGCCATGATTGAAAGTTTTAAGATTGAGATTATCGCCATCGGAAACGGGACTGCTTCCAGGGAAATAGATGAATTCATAACCGGCGTCATGCAGGACCTGGAACATCCTCCCATAAAAGTAGTGGCATCAGAAGCGGGAGCCTCGATATATTCAGCCTCTCCCCTTGCCAGGAAGGAATTTCCCAAGCTGGATGTAACCATCCGGGGGGCTATTTCCATTGCCAGACGGGTGCAGGATCCGTTGGCCGAACTGGTTAAAATAGAACCCAAGTCCATCGGCGTGGGCCAGTACCAGCACGACGTGAACCAGACCGATCTGAAAAAAAAACTGGAACAGACCGTGGAATCCTGTGTGAACTCCGTGGGCATTGACATAAACACGGCCTCCGAACCTCTACTGGCGTATGTATCCGGCATAAACAAGACCCTGGCCAAGTCCCTGATAAACTACCGGCAGCAGAAGGGGGCCTTCAAATCCCGCTCCAGCATGGTAAAAGTCCCCCACTTCGGTCCCAAGGCTTTTGAGCAGGCGGCCGGTTTTCTGCGGGTTTTTAATTCTGATAATCCCCTGGACGGAACAGCCGTACACCCCGAATGTTATGAAGTGGTTACCAAAATCTGCGCCGGGGAAAAAACCGAGCTGAAAGATCTTATAAGAAACGCCGAATCTATCAGGAAAATCAAGCTGAAGGATTACGTAACTGACGAGGTGGGACTGCCGACCCTTAAAGACATTATAACTGAAATGGAAAAGCCGAATCGGGACCCTCGGAAAAAATTCGCCTATGCCAAATTCAATCCGGACATTACAAAAATAAGTGATCTCGTCCCTGAGACCTGGGTGGAAGGGGTGGTCACTAATGTCACAGACTTCGGCATCTTCGTGGATATCGGGGTCCATCAGGACGGCCTGGTGCATATATCAGAAGTCGCTGACCGGTATGTATCTGATCTCAACAGTTATATATCTACCGGCGATGTTGTAAAGACCAGGGTGCTTTCCGCCGATCCGGACCAGAAACGGATTTCTCTCTCCATGAAAGATCCGTCCCGCGACGGAAAAAAACCGGGAAGAAGGGATGGAAAAGCCGAAAAAAGGAAAAGCGGCCAGGCAAGGAAACCACGGCATGCCACCATCGACCAACTCAAAAAGAAGTATTCAAAAAAGGGCAAGCAGACTCACAGCAACGTTAAACTGAAGTTTTCCATCAAGTCCATAATGAAAAGCGGAAGGTGATGGAGTAGCCTGGGTCTGCCGACTGATGCAAGAGCGATGAACCGGGCATCGTTACCCTTACCGGTTAGCGTAACTTCCTTTCAACAATTGCCATCGCAATTATTAGTGTTTACATTTCTGGCGAAGGCGGCTTAGCTCAGTTGGTTAGAGCAATGGAATCATAATCCATGTGTCCGGGGTTCGAATCCCTGAGCCGCTACTTTATTAATCTAACGCCGCGGTTCGCGCAATTCGGTCATTCTCCCAGGAGTTGGTTAACTTTTTCCATCACTTCAAAGGCATCGCCCACATACAGCACATCGGCCTTGCCCTGTGCCCATCCGCAGCCGGCGTCCAGATTTACGGCCCTGCGCTCACTAATAAAGCGCCAGCCCACTACGTGGGGCTCTTCCCCATGGCAGCAGGTAGCCAATCCTTTGGGGTGCCTGGGCGTGGATCCGGTCTGTCCCACCTGGTTTAGGTGGGACATGAAACCGAGCACTTCCTCCCCTTCAACACTCTGATCCACCAGGGACTTGCTGGAGCCCAGTGAAGCTTTGGTGTTATTGAGGAATCCCAGAATTTGCTTTTCAGCGTCCTGGAGATGCATCTGTCCATCCGCCTGTTTTTTAGTCCAGCCGGCACCGGCCACAAACAACAGCTGGGCGTCCGGCCGTATGGTCTGTTCTTCCGCGGAAGGCGCTTCCATACCGGTCACCCTGGTCTTTTTCTGCTCCTCGGAAAGCTCAACCGTCACATTCTCGAGCCTGGCGGATCCCGCCTCTCTCTCAACAGCCTGAAAAACCCCTGAATCCACCAGCAGGAACCATGGCCTTGCTTGCCTGGTTAAGGTGGCGGACACGCGTTGCCGGTAGAACCATCTTTGTACATGCAGTGTTCCCTCTTCACAAACCGTGCCGCTTATATGGGTATCGATGCTTCCTCCCATTCTGCAGGAAACGCCCGGAAAGGCCCGGGCCAGGCGCAGGGTCGCCGGACCAATCACTATGGATGCCTGCGACTGCCTGGCTATCGCCTCCAGGGCGGCTGCATCGCTTGAGTACCGGGATTCTGAGAACTCCGGTCCGCTTACACCCAGGAATTCGTCGGCCCCGCAGCCTGAAATGGAATCGGCCGCTTTCTGCACTTCACTTCCAATGAGCCCGACTGCCAATGATGCGCCCAGGTCTTTTGACAGTCCTGCCGCACCAGCCAGGACTTCCAGGGAAACCTTTGAGAATGATCCGTCAGATGCCACATCCGTTACAAAAAGAATTTTTTCCATATTTCCACCCTTAAGTTAACCCTTTATCCATTCCACTATTTCCCGGGCGATTTCATCGGCCGGCGTGTCCTTCACCACCCTGGTTTCCCGCTTCTGACTGGGGATTTCCACTTGCCGGTATGCAAGGCCATCAACGGCCAGGTTTACCGGCCGGGCCTTCTGCAGGGCCGGCATTATTTTTCTCATGTTCTGCATTCCCACCTGGGGATTATTGGGCGGTTCCGGCAGGCTTCCCGTGGCCCAGGCCAGTACGGCGGGAGGACCCGAACATACGGATACCTGGTATTGCCCTCCCGGCGCGCGTTCAGAGATTTTCAGTGAACCGTCATCCTGAAGTTCAAGGACATCAACCCCCAGAAACTGATCAATAATGCCGAGTCTTTCGCCTACCATGGCCATGGTAACACCTGCATCCCGGGAGGCCGAGGAGCACCCCCCGAAAACCAGCAGCCTGGACTTGTCCAATCCCTCGATTCCCTCTATGGCGCCTGCAAGAGCCGATGCTGTGGCCCCGGAATCGGTAAATCCGCCGGCCGGACCGTCCAGCACTATCAAATCAAATGAAGCTTTCTGCCCCACGGCCATCATGAGTTGCTGCAATTTGGCCTTGGGTCCGATGCTTACCAGGAATACGCGGCAGCCCTCCCGTTTGCCTGCCAAATGAGCCGCTTCATACAGGGCGTGTCCGGCCCAGGGATCAAGGACAGAAGGCAGCATCATCTCGTTCTTTAAGGCCGGTCCGGCAGGGCCCATGACCGGTTCCAGGGTTTGCAGCGGATCCGGGACCAGTGTCCCGCAGACCACTATATCGTATCCATCGCTCATAGTAAACTCCATTGGGGTTTTTGTAGAGTATACTTAGATAATAAAATATGGGTATTCAAGATCCATTTTTTTGGACAGGATAACAGGATGTACATGATTTTTTAAGAAATCAGGTATTAAAATTTTGTTCCTGTCCCCAAATACCCCCTTCAGGGGATTGGGCCGGCCCGTCACATAATTATGTCACCCTGATATTTACCACAGAACCAGTTTTATCCAGTCCACCCAGTTATCCTGTCTAATTTTTAAGATTTAATTTTCCGCTGAATGCAGGCCGCCGGTGCCGGCTTTGAATTCGATGTTACTTCGTTCGGGGTCCTGTTTACATGGCTTGGTACAGTTCCAGAAACATGCCCCGCAATGAATGCATTTCTCCCTGTCAAACAGGGGCACGCCATCCTCTCCGGGAGTGATGGCCTGGCCGGAACACATATCCACACATCTCTTCACTCCGCAAGTACGGCAGAGCTCCGTATTGGAAAAGAGCACATGATCGGCGTACCCGGCAGGCGCCTGAACCTTCCCGCCCAGAAGCAAGGCGTCTTGATGGGACACCAACAGCTTGCCGTCATATTCAATTTGGGGCCAGCCGCATCTGTCCATTATCGCGTCATACATGTTTGTGCCGGACGAAACCGCCTTTTTACGGATGCCGGCCACTTCTTCCGGCGTCATTTTATCTTTAAAATATTTTTCAATTATGGGAACGCCGTCATGCGGCCGTTTTATGTTACCGGAGAGCCTGAGTTTCCCGCCGCTGAAACCGGCCAGGGCCATGCCCGCCATGCCTCTGAGAAAACCCCTGGAAAAACCGTCGCGCGCTCCCCGTGCTTTGCTGATTTCAACGCCCAGCCAGCTATGCCTGCGGGGCTCGACATAAACCTGCCGCAGATTATCATAAGTGAACGGCCGCTTCTCTTTTAAAAGTTTTACCACACCCTCCGCTAACAGGGTCCCGGACTTCCATGCCTCATCCACGCCCGAGTTGGTCAGAATGTTGGTGCAGCCGGAACCCTCGCCTATTCTGGCAAAACCTTCGCCGGCCAGAAGGGGTTCTCCCCTGACACCGTCTTCCTGCAGGGACTTCGCCCCCCAGGAACGCATGACGGCCCCTTTGAGATGGCGCTGTAATCGCGGATGCATCATCCAGTGCTGCAGGTACCGGTAACAGTTCCTCACGGGATTATCAAACCAGGAGGGAACAAAAATACCCAGGGATGCCTTGCCTTCGGGAAGTCCGTAGAGAAAGCCAAAAATCTCCGGTTCCGGAAAACCCAGAGTATGGATGACCGCGCCCGGTTCCAGAGAGCATTCGGGGCTGAGATCCACCACCGCCTTCATGCCCACAGCCCAATCCCTCTGATGCTTACCTTCGGGAAATCCAAAATGCCGGTTAAGGCTCTGGCCCACGCTTCCCACCGGGCCGTCACCCACCACGGTAATGGCCGCGTATATGTCCATCCCGGGCATATAACCGGATTCCGGTTTACCGTACTTATCCGTCCCCTGGTCCACCAGCCTGATGCCCTTAATGCTTCCGTCTTCTATAATGGCGCTCCCGGCCGGCATGGCCGGCCAAATCTGCACTAGGCCGGAAGACATCAACTGTGAGCCAACCCATTGCATAAACTGCCCCATGGAAAGCACCATACCGCCGTGCTTGTTTAAAAACGGAGGAGTGAAAGGGAAGGAAAAGGCGTAATCAGACACCGGAAGGATCTCTTTGAATAATCGAATAAGCCTGTCAACGATTTTTACTCCAGTTGATCGCCGGCTCACTCCCATATGGTCGAGCAGGTACACGGTTTCTTCCCGGCCCACTCTGTGAGACATGGGAATCTGGGACAACTCTTCTTCTGAAAGGCTTTCGCGGATAGCCCGGGCCCTGGTCACAATGCCGGAAACTCCGAAGCTGATATCATCAGCCCGTTCATAGCAGAGAACCTGCAGCGGCATGCCTGGAGTGACGCTGCTTTCCAAAACAGTCTGCCCGTTTTCATCCACAATTGATTTTAAGAGCCTGTGCAGGAATCCGGCCGTAGCCGGACCAAAACCCGCGCAGACAATGTCTGCCTGCATGCTCTGACGTTCAATGCTCATCTGTCTCTGGTCCTTTTACTTTGAAACAGCGTGCCATTTTACCCCCGCCTGGCGTAAAATGTTGAAGCAGGGCGGTGCGCTGCTAAAACGATATTCTTTAGTTTTTCATACCGGATAATCCAGGGCCTCGGGGATCATCACCTGGGTGATGGCCCGGCCGGCCCGGTCTTTTGCCAGTCTGGCCCCGGTCAGGCTTTCATCAACCTTGTTGCGCAAAGTGCTGAATTCCTCCGTGTCGCTTTCAGCTTTTAACCTGAATCCATAGACCAGTTCAGCGCAGATCCGGCCGGTTTCACCAGCCGATCTGGCAGCCTGCACATGGCACAGGTCGGTAAAGAAGCCTACGAATCCAGGCAATCCTTCCTGGATAACAGAATTCTGCGGTCCTTTATCCTTGAGTTCCAGCACATCAAGAATAAAACACCGGCAGGCCAGCAGCCAGCTCAGGGCATCCGCCAGAGGAAAAGTGACGGCCTGTCTGCTGCTGTGATAAAGTTTGTTTTCCTGATCATCGCAGGCTTCCCTGGTAAACTTGAGGGTCCATATCCAAAGCTCCATGGCCTCGGCCAGTGGGATCGCCCCTATTCCGGGATTATCTACCGCTATCTCCCGCAATTCCTTTATCCAGTAGGTGAACTGATGCAGAAAAATCTCATTCGTCATGGTGATGGTCAGTTGCCGACGTTGGACCACTTCCGGTCCCTCATAAGTGGCCTCTAGCTGAAGGTCTGTCCACTTCTGCAGGAGAAAACCAGGGCAGTCTTCGGTAATGCCGTATCCGCCCATCAGGCTGACCGCTTCCCTCATCATGGTGGCGCCCCAGCCCGTGTTCCAGAGTTTGCAGGCAGGACAAAGCACCATCACAACCGCGTCCCTGACAATATACTGGACCACAGAATTGGCATGCAATTCATCCAGACGCTCCTTGTCCCTTTGCTCAGCCGGTACAAAGCACAAATCAATATATTCCTTGGCATCCCCCTGAAGTTTCCGGAGAGCTTTCATTCTGCTTCTTCCGCCTTTAATTCCCTGCTCCTCCAGGATTTTATCGGTAGCCTTTTCGATCTGATCGTATTCATCGAACATGCGGGCAGCGGTAAACCCCAGAGAAGCGCTTGCCTCTCCGGTAGCCCACACCTCAACCAGCCTTTGGTTGGCGTCTTCTTTCTGCTGGATTCCCAGTTCATAACGGGGCGTACCGGGCTTGCTGGCCGCCCCTCCCCGGAACCGGCTGCGATGGTACCGTATCACAGGTTCTACGGCAGAAAGGAGTTTGGCGGCCGACATCAGCCCCACCGTAACTCTGGTGCGCCGGAAAACAGCCTCAATGATTTCCCCATGACTGAAATTTGGCACAATGACGCCGTCTTGTACCGTATATCCTCCTATTATCCGGCCTGCCGGTATCTTGAGATTAAAGACAGGATCGCAGGTGGACGACAGCTGATGCACTAATTTTTTAGTAGGCACGCCCTGGTCCCATACACCGGGATCATTCTTTTCCATGATAACCATGGTGGAAGTCTTTATGCGATCATCATCTGTCTCCACTGCGGCTGTAATAAAGTTGGCAAAATTCATGTTGGTGATAAACCGGCCGCGCTTTTCTATTTGGAGGATAGGTTCTTTCCCTTCTTCCCACTCTGCTATCTTCATTGTACCGCTGAGGGCCGCGGCGTCCACACCGACATATGGCAAAGGTTCCGTAAGCGCAAAAGCACCCCGAAAAGTCACGCGGTCTTCTCCCGGCTGCGCAGGCATGCATCCGCTCATATAGTTCTTATTCTGTTCATGAGTGCCTTTTTCATGTATGGGATCAAGGGCCAGATTAGTGGCCAGGCTGCAGGTGGCGGCGCCGCCGTCCACCCATGCCAGTTCAAAAGACACCAGGGCCATGGCCATATTTTTCGGCCCCTCAATATATCCGCCGAACTCCTGATCAATAAAGACCGTAGAAATTCCCGATTCGTCAAACGCGGATATTAATCCCTGTTTCACATCCGTCCAATCATGGGAATTGCGCGCCCCTTCCGCAACAGCACGGGCCACCGGACCACGGGCCACCGGTCTGGTAGACTGTACGAGCATCTGTAAATCAAATCTGTCTGCATAACGCCACATTATCTGCCGGATATCGTCTCCGGGAAGTGTCTGTAATACATAGTCTCGGTCTGAGGTGGTCATGAATCCCTTCCTTTAAAAAAATATGAATAACCCTGAATACCTATTTAACACAAATCGGAACAGGAATAAAATAAAAAGGCTAATTGATTAAAAACTTCTGATCATAAAAGTAGTGATTTTGCATAATTTAGCCAATTTGATTGCAGAAGAGTTATTTTTAGAATGCCGGTAATCATCAGGGCCGGAAAACTTATTTCTTATATCTTTTTAAACTTACGGGATACTTATGAAATTTGAGTCTAAAAAAGGTTCGTTACTGGAAGCCATTCAGCTTGCCCAGAACGCAATACCGAGTAAAACAACGCTTCAGGTATTGAACAATTTCCTGTTAAAACTGGAGGGTAACTCACTGGAAATTACGGCCACTGACCTGGATCTGTCAATCATCCTCAAAATTGAGGTGGAGGGGAGCCAGGATGGAAGTATCGTAGTGAATGCAAAAAAACTGCTTGAGGTTGTAAGAGAATTGCCTGATTTACCGGTCTTCTGTTCCGTGGATGAATATGTCTTTACCATTAAATCGGGTAAAAGTTTTCAGTGCAATATCACTGGTTTTGATGCCAGTGAATACCCGGCCATGCCGGAGGAATCACGGGAAGAACCCATACAAATGGAGATTAAAGACCTGAAGTTTCTGTATGAAAAATCCTCTTTTGCCGTTTCTGCTGATTACACTACCCGAATCAGCTTAACCGGCATGTCGTGGGAATGCAATGACAATAAGCTTATTATGGTGGGTACTGACGGACATAAACTGGGGAAAGCCTGGATAGAATCAAAAAAAATAAATCTAAAAAAAGGAATTATTCTGCCTCCCCGAGCCATTAATCAGGTTCTCAAAACCATGCCCGATAATGACAGCGTCTTTCAAATAGAGGTTGGGGAAGCCAATATAAAATTCCATTGCGAGGACGTTACCATCTATTCAAAATTGATAGAAGGACCCTATCCAGATTATGAGAAGGTGATACCAAAGGAACTGAGCAGGACCATTTCCATAAACAGGGAAGACTTGATCTCGGTTCTGCGCCGGGTGGCAACTATGGCCCATTTTAAAACCAGGCAGGTGAAGTTTTCTTTTGAAGAAGGAACCCTGCTTCTCTCAGCCCGGAACCAGGACCTGGGAGGTGATTCGGAAGAAACGCTTCCTGTAAAATACCAGGGAAAACCCACAAGTATCGGTTATAACGGCACCTATGTGCTGGAAGTCCTTAGATTGATTAATTCGGAAGAAGTAAGTATAAAGTTTAACACTAACCTGGGCGCGACTATCTTTGAACCGGACCAGGAGGATAGTAATTATTTCTTCATCATCATGCCGCTCAGGCTGCTTGAAGACGAATAAGCCAAAAGATATGAGGTTAAAGGCGTGCCGGTGGCAGGCCCAAATTTCCTTATATATATCCTCATGCCATGTAGTAACCGTGTTCCGCCGATTATTATTACTTCACCTGCTGCTTATAAGCTTTACTGCCTTTCTATGCCACTGCGCCCATATTGAACGGCCGCCGGGAGGACCGGAAGACACGGAATCTCCTTTTATAACAGCGGTTTATCCCGAACCCGGCTCATTGAACCAGCCAAGGCGGTTGAACCTCAAATTTGAATTCTCTGAATGGATTTTGAAAGATCTGGCTCAGAACAAGGTTTTTATTTCTCCGGCCCTATCCCAGAAACTGCAGTTTAAAGTAAAAGGAAACCTGGTGGAGATAACTTCCGGGTCTCTGCTGGATTCAAACACAACTTATATTCTTTCCGTATCAAATTCGGTTTCGGACCTGCACAGGCAGAAAATAAAGAAGTCCTATAACCTGATTTTTTCAACCGGAAGCCAGCTTGATACCGTGCAGTTTTCCGGTCTTGTGCAGGTAGAAAAAAAGTCCGTGAAGAACCTGATAGTCGGTCTCTATCCTACAGGTGCATCCAGAAACACCCTGCAGCACCTCACTGAACCAGGTGAAAAAGTCCCCGATTCCCTGCCTCATCCCGGCCGGGAAAGGCCCATGTACCTGATTCCAGCTGATTCAAACGGTGTTTTTGCCTATACGGGATTCCGCCCGGGCAGTTATTCTGTGCTTGCTTTCCAGGATCAGAACAACAACCTCCGGCCGGATATCGGAGCGGAAGAAATCGGTATTGGCGACCCCGCTTTTCCGTTGAACAAAGCGGGAACAATCGGACTCCGGCTGGCGCCTTATGACACTGTGCCGCCGGTTCTGCTTTCGGCCCTCTGGCTCGGTGAAAAACTCGACAGCACGGACGGTGCGCTGGAAACTCATGGAATTATCCAGCTCAAATTCAGTAAAAAAATGAGTGATGAAACAGTGGCAGATATAAACAACTTTCTTGTGATAAAGAGCGACTCGTCTGATACCATGAAGGTATTTTCCTCCTGTTTCAAGCCTAAGTCACCGGAAATTGAATTATGGACATCACCTCTGACACCAGACAGCCTTTATATAGTAAAATGTCTTAAGGGGACAGATTTATATTCAAATCCAATTGATTCGCAGAAAAACATTGCTTATTTAACACCCGTCAGTGCCGTTGACAGCCTGCCTGCCCGGGTTTTTCCATTGTCCTTCTCCAGTGGTGATTCCTCTATGTTCCTCAACCGTCCCCTGGAGTTTTTCAGCAGTAAACTGCTGACCCCATCCCAGCTTGATATTTTCAAAGAGGAAATCAGCTGCCGGGTGAATGGAGATTCTGTCAGCATTCTTATTTCCCTGATAAATCATCATACCTTTGCATTAATTCTGCCCTCGCTACCGTATGAAGGCCAGGAAGTCGTTTTCTTTCGCAAGTTCCCTGAACCCCCCGATTCAATCTCTTTGCCCGACAGTGGAGCCATAAAACCGGCCGAGCCGGACAGCACCGCCTTATCTCCGGCAATAAAAGACACCACAGCTGCAGCAGCCGGCATAAAAGCCCGCGGGAAGAAACTTGCAGTCTTTTATCTGGCCGACAAAACCAGGTGGGGAAAATGCAAAGTTATTCAGGACGGGACCCGGTGGAGATTGACCCTGGCATTCAAACACCTTCCTTCCTCAAAAGAATATATCAAGAACACGGGAAAACGGAAACGGGCCACCATTGACAGCCTCCCGGACGGCCCTTACCTGCTTAGTTATTTCAAAGACGACAATAACAACCGTAGATGGGATCCCGGCCACATCAGCCCCTGGACATCACAGGAGATATCAGGAGAGATTGCCGACACCCTCACTATTGAAGCCGGTGAAACAAAGACTGTGACTGTGAAATGGCCGCCGGAGAACTAAATGTGATAAACTATAGTGAAGGCGTTCCGCCCGCCTCCGCATGGCAGCCGTCTTGTCAGGGGTTTTGCCGGACAGGTCCTCGAGGCAAGCCGGTAGGCCGCTACAATTTTTATTTTTTCCAGAAAGAGACTTATTCAGTTTATTTCACCATGCTATTACTTTGGATAACAACGACTCTGCTGTTGACGGGATGTTATACCTTTACGGGAACTACCTTGCCTTCCCACTTAAAAACTATCCACGTCGAACCTGTTATCAATCAAACACTGGACCCGGTACTGGCGGAGAAATTAACTAAGGCCATCATAGACGGCTTCCGTTCAAAAAGCTCCCTGCGGGCCGTCAATAAAAACGCCCACTGTCAGCTTACCGCGATACTGAAAAGTTATTCCCATGATGTTCATAATACAAGCGGTGCTGATGTGACCGAATACCGCATCGATATATCTGTGCAGGTGAGGTTTCATGACAACGTGAAGAATGAAACCATATTTGAAGAGGAAAATCTACCGGGCTTTGCAACCTATGCTGTCAAAAAAGGTGAAACCGAGGCCAGCGGGCAGCAATTAGCCATAGATAATATTGTTGAAATTATATTGGACAATACGATTTCGGGGTGGTAAATGAAGTTCACAAAAATGCATGGTGCGGGCAACGATTACGTATACATCGATTGTTTCCAGGAACAGGTTTCTGACGCAGTCGAACTTGCAAAGCGCGTTTCCCACCGCCGTTTTGGAATCGGCAGCGACGGTCTGGTTTTAATGCGGCCTTTCAACGAAGGCGATGCGGAAATGGTCATCTACAACGCTGACGGCAGCCAGGCTGAGATGTGCGGCAACGGCCTGAGGTGCGTGGCCAAATACATGCATGACCATTATGCAAAGGGAAAGCCTGAACTTAAGCTGCTGACCGGCCGGGGTGTCCTGACCGCCAGGATACACGCAGCAAATGACGGCCTTGCCCACGCGGTTACCATTGACCTGGGCGAACCCGTATTCGATGGCAGGCAGGTACCGGTGACCATAGACAGGCCCAGGATTATTGATCAACCCATAGACATTGAAGGGACTGAATACAGGTTCTCAGCTCTTAGCATGGGTAATCCCCACTGCGTCATCTATGTTCCGGACGTCGCAGCCTTTCCCGTTACCGATATCGGCCCACAAATCGAGAACCACCCCTATTTTCCGGCCCGGGTAAACGTGGAATTCGTCCAATTGGTGTCTGAACACGAGCTCATCCAGCGCACCTGGGAAAGGGGATCGGGTGAGACCTGGGCATGCGGCACCGGAGCGGCGGCTGTTGCGGTGATATCCCGCCTCACAGGAAAGACCGGAAACAAAGTGACCATCCACCTCAAAGGCGGCGACCTGGAAATGGAGTATTCTGAGGGCTCTTCCGTTAAGATGACTGGTCCAGCCGTGGAGGTATTTTCAGGAGAGTGGAGGGAGTAGGTGTGAGATGAAGGTGATTAGAATCCATCAGTAGTGTCCGGGTAAAATCTTGTTTTTTTAGACAGTGTGGACAGGATAAACATGATATTTTTCACATCCAGTAAATCAAAAAACCAAAATCCGCCAATCCTCACATAACTATTGAACTACCCAATAAGTTTTTCCATGTTATATGCCCTGGAAAAGTCATTCCGGCTTGTCCGGAATCAGGAAGAACATGAAAACATTAACTGGACGTAACACTATATGATATTTATAAAGTTAATTTTGAATGTTTTACAAAACATATATCATAAAATAACCCGGCAGATACAAAATAAAGGATAAAAAATAGGTGCTATACATGATTTCTTTAATCCATTCCATCCTGTACATCCGGTCAAAAAAATATAGCACAACTTTAGTATTTCATAGGCCTATCGCAAATTGTGAGGAATTAAACCGGACACTACTGATGGATTCTAAATCCTAAATTAAAAAAGCGAATTCCCACGTCAATAATGGTAAAAGGAAAAGGTGAATAATTCCTCCCAGTTTCAAATTCGGGATGTTAATAATTAATAAGCGCCGATGCCCTTGAGAACGCTGAAGGCGGTGCGAAGCAGAATCACGATATCCAGGATAAAACTCTGGTTGTTGATGTAATAAATATCATAATCCATGTTCTGGTGTATCGCTAGTTTCCTGTCTTTGGAAATCTGCCACAATCCGGTTATGCCGGGACGCACATTCAGCCTCTGTCGTTGAAGCTCATTATATTTATCCACGATAAAGGGCATTTCCGGCCGGGGGCCCACCAGGCTCATGTCGCCTTTGATAACATTGATCAACTGGGGCAGTTCATCTAAAGAAGTCCGGCGCAAGAATTTTCCAACGGGAAAAATCCTTCTGTCCTCGCCGTTGTCCGGTGTCGCGGCATATATCGGGGTGTTCACATACATGGAGCGGAACTTGAAGAACACAAATTTCTTTCCGTTCTTTCCCGTCCGTTTCTGTTTGAACAACACCGGTCCTTTTGAACTGAGCTTGATTGCCACGGCCAGCACCAACATGACAGGACTCAAGATCAGCAGCATCAGAGAGGCGAATATTAAATCAAATATCCTCTTAACCAGCACTTTCCTGAAGGAATACCTCGGTTCTGAAACGCCTATCAGGGGAATGCCGTCCACCTCGGATAACTTCACCCTTTGGATGACAATGTCATAAAGGGAGGGAACTATCTGGAACTCACAGCCGGTTGACTTGCAGATACTTAAAATGTCATCTACCACTTTCTGGGGAAGGTGGGATATGGCGACGAATAATTTCTTCGCTCCTGTTTCCCTGATGACCTCATGAAGACTGGAAAATCCTCCCAGCACCGGCACTCCGGATATAAAACTCTGCTTCAGTTTTGCACTGTCATCTATGAATCCCACTACCTGATATCCTAGTTTTGGCGATTGATGGAGTTTATCCAGCAGTTTATTGCCAACTTCTCCAGCGCCGTAAATGATGGCCGTGGTTTCGGCAAATCCGCAACTCCTTAAATAATTTTGAAACTGAAAAAATGCAAAACGCTGCAGAAACATCAGCATCACCATACTGCTCCAGGTGATGGTAAAAACACCACGGCTGAAGAACTGTTCCTTTGAGAGAAATATTATACAAAGGGTAACTGCACAACCCACGAGACAGGTCTTGAGAATAACTTCAAATTCCCGGATATTTAAGATACTGCGGTAGGGGTGATATAGCCCGTTTACTTGAAAACCAACAAGGCAGGAAATTAAAGCCACTCCCAGGGAGAAATGATATTGACTGAAGCCTTCCTGATAAAAGAAACCAGGGGCTATGGAGTACCCAATCATGTCCCAAACCCAATATCCCAGCCAGAAGCTCAGGACTATGGTCAAGACATCGGCGGCTACCTGAAGAGAGGTAAGCACTGACTGGAATCTGTTTATCTGAAAAGGCCTGCTCTGCCCATGGGCTGTCTTTCTCGTCCTGTTCACCAGGCCGGAAAAACCCTCTTCTTTAAACGTGGAGGGCTTCAGGTCTTGAGATAAAACCAATGGTTTTCCACTGCCGGTTTTCTCAGAGACCTGGATCGTCTCCTCCAGAACCTGGATACTTTGCGAAGCATTTTCCATCTTAGCAGCTTTTCTCCCAATGAGCCTACCTGGCATTATATAATAAAATACTAAAGTTGTGCTATATTTTTTTCTAATTTTCTCACTTTTATGTGATTTTTATCACAAACTAAGTTCTTACCAATGGTAAGCAACTTAATAATGATGTTTTTGTGTTGACCCCGGAAGAGAGGATCTTCACGTTTCTGATTTGGTTGAACCATGAAATTGAAAATCGGAATAATAGGAGTGGGCACAGTGGGTGCCGGAGCAGTTGAACTCATCAGGCAGCACAGAGAATTCTTTTCCTCTCAACTCGGATTTGACATTGATATTACAGGCGCCTGTGCCAAGACAATGGAGGAATTGGAGGCTGTTCCCTTACCCGCTAACTGTAAAAAAATCCTGCATCCTCAGGAATTATGCACAAATCCTGATGTTGATATTGTTCTGGAACTGGCTGGTGGTTATGAAGAGCCAAGGTCCTGGATTACCACAGCTCTGAATAATAAAAAACATGTAATTACCGCAAATAAAGCCTTATTGGCAAAATACGGTTCGGAACTTTTTCCTCTGGCTGCTCAGAATAACTGTTTTCTGATGTTCGAGGCCGCTGTTGGTGGGGGAATTCCCATTATCAAAACCCTTCAGGAATCCCTTATTGCCAATGATATTCTTGGACTGGCGTGTATCATTAACGGCACCTGCAATTATATCCTCTCAAAAATGTCTTCAGATCACCAGGATTTTGGTACAGTGCTGGAAAAGGCCCAGGAATTGGGATATGCTGAGGCTGATCCCTCATTTGACGTGGAAGGCACGGATTCAGCACATAAAATCGCTTTACTTGCTTCACTTTGTTTCGGTAAATACGTCGATTTTGAAGAAATGAGGATAGAGGGAATTACTTCCATCTCCAAATTAGACGTTGAAATGGCCAGGGAAATGGGATTCGTCATCAAGCTGCTTGGTATTGTCAGTAATTTAGAGGGCAAGGGTGTTTCCGCTAATGTTTATCCGGCCCTGTTGAAACCTGATCACCAGCTCGCCTCGGTAAATGGAGTATTAAATGCAGTTTACCTGAAAAGTTCTGCGGCCGGGCAGAACCTGCTAACCGGTCCGGGTGCGGGAAGGTTTCCGACTGCCAGCTCGGTTATCGCTGACCTCATCAGTATCGGTCGATATCTGCAATCCGGTGCGGAAAAACCCTATGCCACAGATTTTATAAACCCAGGCAACAAGATGAAACTTGTTTCCATCGATGAACTGGAAACAGAATTCTACTTGCGAATAACCACCCGGGATGAACCGGGTGTCCTGGCACAAATTACCAGTATTCTGGCAAAATTCAACATTTCCATAGACTCCATACTCCAGAAACCGGCCGGAGATATAAAAAGTGTTCCCATCATCATCCTGACCCACAGGATCAAAAACAAACTCATCTCAGAAGCCTTGGCAGAACTTGACAAATTGGATGTGGTAACCTGCCCGACTCAGGTATTGAGGTTTTATAGTTGAAAATAAACCAGATGTAAGGGGATGCCACACACCTTGGTTTCTCCGTACGATCTGTGCTAGAGCAAACCGGGACAACGCTAATTTTGTTTCAAACGCTCCAGTAAAGGATCCGGAATTCCCGCCTGCTCAAATCCTTTGGCCCTTAATTTGCATGCGGGACATGTCCCACAAGGTGGAAAATGGCCTTCATAACAGGTGTGGCTGTGAGCAAGAGATCCCAGGGCATCCAGTTCAATTGCCAGCTGAACTGATCCAGCCTTATTAAGGTGCATGAGGGGTGTGTGGATTCGCATGGATCGGTCAAGTCCCAGAGACAGCGCATTTTCCAATGCAATAACAGTCCTTTCCCGGCAATCAGGATATCCACTGTAATCTGTTTGACAGACACCAGTCACCAGATCATTGGTACCCAGTGTGAAGGCATAACTCGACGCACAGGTCAAAAACAACATGTTCCGGGCCGGAACAAAGGTATTTGGCAAATCACCCCCCCGGATTTCAATTTCCAGCGCCCTGTCGATAAGGGCATTTCCACCCAATTCTTTAAAGAAGTTTAAATTGAATATTTTCAGCTCTATGCTGTTCATTCCGGCTATTTTTATGGCTGCCTGTTCTTCTCTTCCGTGCCTTTGACCGTAACGGAAAAATATGGCCCGAACCTCAGAAAAATTCTGTTTTGCCCAGTGAAGACAAATGGTGGAATCTTGTCCACCGGAGAACACTATCAGGCAGGAGGAGTTTTTTTTCCGGGATTTCATGGTGAGTTTATTAGTGAGGAGTAGGGGGTCAGGAGAAAGGAGTCAATGGTAAATTACCACTTTTAGCTGTTATTCCGGCGGATGCCGGAATCTTTTCAAGGTAACCTCGGCGAAAATATTCTGTGGATAGACATCGGGGCCCTGCTTCGCTTAAGCTCGGGGCTTTGCTTAGTTCCGCCCTTGATGGCTGCAGGGCGGGCAAATCCAGGGTGACATACTTTTCACTCCCCACTCCTTACTCCTTACTCTTTATTAAATCATATCAATTAATTCCCAGCTCCTTGTGAATCTGAATCGACAATCTCCATTTCGGTTTCTCTTTTACGGCCTCTATGGTCTTTTTCATTTGCTCCCGCGTTTTCTTTATGTCTCTCTCCCCAGCACCCCATTTTCTTGTGCGTATTTCCACCGGCTGCAGGAAATAATGGGAAAATTCAGAGTCCTCGTAAACAGATAAGTCCTGACCTTCGCACAACACCTTGATCTCCTGACCGCGCCTGAGAACCCATTTCCCGCCCTGGGACAGCTTGGGGCTGACTGTGACCCAATCCGCATCCAGGGTGTCCAGGGAAGTGCCATTTGTTTCCAATGTTACATAATACTTCTTCTGCTGAAGCTGCCTGACCAGTTTAGCGAGTATTTCCGCCTGCAGGGTGGGCTCCCCTCCGGTCAACACGACCATTTTAACAGGAAATTCCCTTACTCTTTCAAGTATTGAATCACAACTTAATCGTTCTTTCTCGGAAAAATCAGTGTCACAATATGAGCAAGATAAATTACATCCCGCTGTGCGGATAAAAACCGCCGGTTTACCGGTATAAAATCCCTCTCCCTGGATGGAGTAGAATATTTCGTTAATAGCTATTTTCCGCAATCTTCAGTAATCCCGAATGAATAGGGAGTTGAGAGTTGTGAGGATTACTTTGTCATTAGGTCATCTGCGAACACTGCACTATTCCTCAGCCTTTTTTTCCAATTCATCAAGCTTTTCCGGATCTGAAACAGCTATGTCTGCCAGGCATTTGGGAATATTACTCTGTTCGCACATGCCCCTGATTTCCTTTTCTACATCCGAAAATTCAAGAATATCCCGAATTTCCTCAATATATCCCAGCAGCTCTTCCGGCGGGATTTCCTCCAGGGGAGGCCCTGCGGCTTCAGCCGCCTTTTTTTCGGCTTCTTCCTCTTCCTTTCTCTTCTTTTCCTTCAACTCTTCTTCCATGGCCTGCTTCGCACTGTCGATCACCGCCTTATCAACACCCGCCATCTCAATCATCAGCTCCTCTGATACGTTGCTGTTTATCAGATACTTAACCTTCTCTTCGTCTGATTTGTCCTGCGAAGCCTCGAGCAGTCCCTTCACCCTATCCCTTTCCGCACGCTCCGACTCTACCTGTGCATTGACCTGGCTGAACTTCTCCTGAGAAACACCCAGCGCTTCTGTTATGAGTTTGGAATCAATTTCCTCTGCAATCAGGTAGCGGACGCCTTCATCTTCAGCCAGGCTTTTTGCCTTGGCAATAAGAAGATCGAACCTGGTCTTTTCCATAATCCTCAACACGTCAGCTCTGCGCTCAGACCTGTGCAAATCGGGCCAGGCCTGACCGACCTCCGTGATTAGTTTCATGGCCGCCAGGTGTGGATCTGCCAAATCTTCCAGTTTTAAGGCTGCGATAGCCTCATTGAAATCCTTTAAAAAGGGTTTTCCTGCGTCTAGCCGGGCATTAATTGCCGACCTCAAGTTGAGCAAGTTGCCTCCGTGGCATGAAACATTAAAACCCTGGTTATCCAGTTCATCCGCTATCTTATGGATAGCACTTTCCAGGTTTTTATTTGAGAGGTCCTCAGATGCGGTTTGGAGAATCTTCTCTTCTATGGATATCCAAAGGGGCTTCTTTTCTGTCACAACATCGGTAGTCATTTTTCATTCTCCGTTAAAGTGTTTTTTTTGACGATGTGAAATATACAAAATCCCGGATTGGTCAGGAAAAGGCAATTTTCAAATGACTTGATGCCATCCCTTCCGTCCTGTAAATTCCTACATTATGAGAAGTCAAAGACGCCGGCTCAATTAGCTTTCAGGTATTACTGTCAGACAGCAACTTAAAAATACCCTTGAAAAAACATTGATTAACCAGAAAAAAAAAGGCCAGTCAGATCCTCTTCTGTGTAGTTTTTTGCACAATATGATATTGAATCAGGGCTACAAATACTCCATACTGTTTCTTTTTGCCGGATTATTGCTGAGTTGTTCTCTCGGGGACATTTTTTCAAATAATGAATCCGGTATACAAACAGGGGGCGAAATCTGGGCCTCAGATGACGGGCTCAGCTGGGTGAGCGTTACCGAAAACGCGGCTTTTGGGGTTCGTTCCCGGGCATCAGCGGTTGTTTTTGAGGACAGACTGTGGGTAATCGGGGGAGCCCGTGAGCAGTATTCCATGGAAATCATTCAGCGTTATGATGACGTATGGCGGTCAGAAGACGGAAATACTTGGATTAAAATCCGGAATAATCAAGAATCCGAGGGTTTATCCTGTTCAGATTGTCCTGTGAATATGAAGGGAAGCCATCTGGCTTTCGCGTTCATGGACAAGATGTGGCTGTATGGAATTCCCCCTGATTATTCTGAATATCACTCATTTTTTTCTGAAGATGGCGCAAACTGGACAAAATTGGATTCTGTTCCCCAGCAGGGATTTATATTAGGCCACACGGTCTTCAAAGACACTTTATGGGCCATTTCAGTTCCGGGCTTTCAGGGAGAGTCGGGAGAAAACCGAGTATGGTTTTCCACCGACGGAAGACAATGGAGCAAGATTTCCCCTATTCCGGGATTTTCCCCTTGTCCCAGTTTTCATCTCACAGTTTTCAATAATCAGTTATGGCTGCTGAACAGCGACCGGAAAGAAACATGGTATTCTTCAGATGGAATGACCTGGCAAATGGCCACGGATTCTCTCCAGACGGAACCCCTTGAATCGTTTGATTTTGTCGCTTTTAAAAAAAAATTGTGGATTTTCGGGCACCCTACCTATGATTATGAAAAAAACGAATATATTAGTAATATTATCTGGTATTCTGAGGATGGAACAAACTGGACAAGAGTTCAGGAATCACCAGAATTTGGACCCAGACGCGGGCACGCGATAACAATTTTTCAGGATAGATTATGGATTATCGGGGGGTTGGAAAGATATTAAAAAACATCCGGTATCTCATTATAACCATTAACTTAATTTTCTGCGGTTGTCTAAAGAATAACTCACAACCTGACAGGAAGATTTTATTCCTGGGAAACAGTATCACCTGGTCACCCCCTAATCTCCTGATCGGTTGGCCTGGCGACTGGGGCATGGCCGCTTCGTCGGGAGAAAAAGACTATGCCCACCGTACCGTGGATATTTTAAATGACCGGGGCATTGAACTGGAAATGGGGGTTGCCAGAAGGTACTGCTACTGCGACGGCCCTATTGAAGAACATCTCGCCAATATGGATTACATCAGGGAATTTGGCGCGGATTACATAGTTGTACAATTGGGAGAACACCCCTCACCGGATGATATTACCTCTGGAAAAATGGCCGAGCAGTATGGCAGGCTGATTGAGGCTTTGAGTGAACTGAACCCAAGGCAAATCTACTGCCTTTCACCCTGGAAAGATGAACAGCCCGGCAATCCGCGTACTCAGGTAATACTCAACGTAGTGGAAAATTTTCCTCTGGCCGCATTTATCGACACCCGGTCCATTTACTCCGACAGCGCAAACCTTGGGGATCCGCAGTTGTTCCAACTGCCGTCGGTTTTGTGGCATCCCGGCGACAGGGGAATGGAGAGCATAGCCCAGTCCCTGGCGTCAGCCGTCATGGAGGACGCGCTGTGAAAAAGATTTCCCTGGTGGATTGCCCGGGCTCTTTCGCCTCGGCGGCTTTACCTTTCCTGCTGGCATGTTTATCCCTTTCAGCCGAACCAGCGGTTACCGGAGCCGAAGCCAGGGCTTTTATCGGCGGCCGTTCAGCAAAAATCGTGTACCTGGATAATTATGCCAGGGAATTGTATTACATCGATTTTGATGACAGTATCCTGACTCCCAGGAAGATTGCGGACGATCCCGTATGCGTCAGCCCCATGATTCATCCCAACGGAGATCGTATCGTGTATGAGTCCCAGAGATCGGTATATGTCCGTCCTCTCATGGAAAACAGTCCTTCGCGAACCACCGTTTTCGCAGGCAACCCCGCTGATATTTCATCCCGTGAACCGCGCTGGTGGATAAATCAGATAACAGGTGAGGAATATGTGATTTTCACCATGGGAGACCGCATGGATTATCAGTGGCCTCCCGCCTCGGGTCCCACCTACAGCCAGAAGATAGAAGGCATGACGCCGCTGGGCGAACCCCTGGTACTTCTGCCATTTTTAATGGCGGGCGGTCGTTCAAAAAACGGATGGTGGGGATGTACGTCCCATCACAGCACAGGCATGTATCAGTTATATCCGGACAAGGTGGAAAACGCCTTTTACGCCGCTACCAACTGGGGAATGATTCCACCAATTATCGCCTGCAATCCCTCCATCAGTCCTTCTGACAGCGCGCATAAGCAGCGGCGCATGATGCACCTGCACCCCGGCTATCCCCCACTGCACGGCCAAGAGCTGGCAAACCACCAGGGCATAGTAATCCGGGACTGGATTGACCCTGCCCTGGGCGAGCAACCACTCTGGTACATGGGAATCCCAGGTATAGGCTGTAACGATGATTCCAGCGGTAATCTCTATTGGGACTATCCGGAATGGTCAACTGACGAAGACTATTTTACCGTAACCGGATCCAAACAGATTACTGACTGGCTGGAGGCGGATCTTTATGTAGTCCGGATCAATTATGATGGAGAGAGCCAACTCTTGCGGCTGATGAAAGGTGATGGGCTCTATTATTATCCCCACATGTGGATTAGGACCGGAGAGAGGCCGGCAAAGATAGAATTGGACAAAAGACTGCTGCAATTCTACTCATTTGCAGAGGACCCGGCCGATCCTCCCAGTCAGGTAATTCAGGTCCACAATGCCGGAGACGGATCACTTCCTGAACTGAGCCTGGGAAGCCTTCCAGCCTGGCTTTTTGTTGAAATTCAGAACAACGGAACCGAAGATCCAAGGCTGATTCATACCGTCTCCAGAGCCGGGCTTGATACGGGTACTTATCAATCGCAGGTGAAGGTTTATTACAGTCAGAACACCGACAGCGCCCTTTACAATGTGGAATATATAATCTCAGAACCCATCCCCACCTCCCTGATTCCTTCCTCGGCCACCGTCGTCGTTCAACAGGGCGATTCGGTGCAATTATCAGCCACAGTGATGGATCAGGCCGGAAGACCCCTCCTTGAACAGCCTGAGATACTGTGGGAAGCTTTGAATACGGGCATGGCTGTTTCCAGCGATGGATGGCTCAGGACAGATTCAAACACTGGAAATTATCAGGCAAGGGCTGTCTCTCAATCCCTGGCCTGCACTGTGCAAGTTTTAATTACCTCCTGGTTTGTGCGCCTGGATGCCGGGGCTGTTCCAGGGAGCTTAAGCGCAGGATGGGAGTCTGATGAGGACTACACTCAAAGCGGTGAACCTCATTCTTCCACTGATTCCATTGAGCTGGTAAACACTGACGGCGTCCAGAATGGCGCTCCGGCATTTGTTTATTTATCCTACAGGTACCCCGCGGATGAATTCAGGTTTTCTTCCGCGCCAAATGGACTCTACCGGGTGAGGATGCATTTCGCTTCTCCTCTTCCCGATCCCGGAAAGGCGGGTCAGGAAATTGAATTCGATGTATATGCAGAAGGGCAAAAAATCCTGGGTCAATACCGGTTGTCCTGGGACTCTCTGCAAACCATGACTCCTGAAATAAAGGAATTTGATGTTCCTGTTTCCGATGGAGATGGTTTAACGATCCTGTTCCAGTCAGGGACTGCAGAAGCTGCGATACACGGCATTGAGGCCTTTCGGCTGGGCAGTGAACCCGTTCTCATTATTTCCCCTAACGGCGGTGAAACCTATTCGGCCGGGGACACCCTGAGAGTGCTCTGGGAAGCCCGGCTCGACCTGGTCTATGACGTGGGCCTGCAACTCCTTACCGGTCAACAGCAGATACCCATGAACCGGATCCGATCAATCAACGCCGGAGATCCGCAATGGGGCGATTATGTCTGGATCATTCCAGATTCTCTTGATGGGGAGCCTTTTATCTGCGATTCCTGCCGGGCACATGTTTATGATTACAACGGTCCGTATACCGACCAGTCAGACAGTGTTTTTTCCATTTCAGGGCCCCTGGGAACTATACTCCCTCCGGAACAAACGCTTTCTTCCCTGTTCTCTATCCAGTCCGCCGGTCCAAAAGGCCTGTCCATAAGGTTTAAAAAGCCAGGAACCTATCAGGTAAGAATCATGGATGTAAAGGGTAAAACCCGCTTTATCACCTCATTACCTGGAATCAGGCCTAGAACCGTATTTTTTCCGGGATTGGAAAAGGGAGTGTACTTCATTCAGATCGAGCACAGTGAAAAAACATGGACTGGATGCTTTCCTCTGATATAACTCACCTGACAGCTACAGAACCTCTTTAGATGATCCAGGACCCATAATCTCACCTAAACGGTCCGGTTCATAAGCTAAGCAAAGTTCATGGCTGGTATTATGCCAATGTCATAATTGTAATCAAAATCGGAATCGGGATTTATGTTTCAAGTGTGTGATCCTGAGTTACATGATGATTTTGATTGTGATTATGATGTTGAGAGCCTTGGACCGCTTCATACCCATCGCGGGCTGCCATTGATGCTAATCAGGATGCGGGCAGTTTGCCAATCAGTTTCCAGATAAGGCGGTGAACTCTGTGGATCAGTGCCGCGGGTTCTGCGAACATCAGAACGCACTCGTTGTGGATGACCGTGATGCCATTGGCCCGGCACAGCCGTATGGCTTTTGGTGATTCAGCACCCCGCTGCATCCAGATCCGCTTTATGCCCGCCCTGGCCGCACTTTCCACTGCCTTTTCCGTTTGCGCGGGACGCACCGCAATAATGAGACCGCCGACCTCATCGGGAAGTGAGCCGCAATCACGGTAACAAGGTTGGCCATCTATTAATTCCGCCGAGGGATGGATGAGGAAAACCTGATATCCCTTGTTTTTCAGTTCCTTGAAAATATTGTTTCCGAATTTTCGCCGCCCCCGGGAAGCGCCGGCCAGGGCCAGCTTTTTCTGCGCGAGAAAACCCTCAATATCTGCTTTTAAGGTCATAACAAATCTAGGGTTTGATTTAGCCAGGCGGAAAAAAACCGGTTTTCGCTAATCATCAAAGAAGCCGGTTGAGTCGATACACTGCCTGAGGGCCTGTATATCCAGGGACTGATCGGTAGTATCGGGATTAGCGCAATCGGGAATTTCGGTCCCTGTTTCATAGGGTGCGGAAGCCATACAGACAGTTTGGTCCTGTGTAAAGGTCAGGATAGTCACTCCCGCCCCCGTAGAACTGTGAAATTGAGCAGTAAGACTGTCGCTTACATTCGCGATCATCACCTGTTCACAGACGGAACTGGTTATTTCAAAGTCTGGATTATTAGCGTAGGGAATCATCAGAAGGTTGGCGTAAAACTGGGCCCAGCACATATCCGCGTCATAATTTAGTGATATGCTCTGCTGGCTGACATGAGCAACCACCCGCGGGTTCTGTATGAGGGAATCGCTGAGAATGCCCCACAATCCCACACCTATCCGAAGCTGCAGAAACATCGTGCTGCTGATAGCGCTCCCGCACTGGGAGGGCCGCGCTTCCTCCGGTATGGCTACGGGCTCAAAGTTCGTGGCAGTCCAACTGCCCAGTATGCCCGTTGAAACGCCGTGAAACACAATAGCGCCGCATTCTCCCCGCACCCACAGAAACAGGCTGTCGGCAATATAATAATCCAGGATAACCGTATTGGTATCAGCTACCAGGGAGTCGCCGCTGCAGCTGTAAACGATATTTTCAAGAGTAAGGGAACGACCCGCAGTATCTATGGATTCCACCGTGATATCATCATTGAAAATGGGGTCCTGAGAGCCCGGACCGGTTGAACTGTCACTAGTGCAATATATCAAAACAGCGGTTAAACACGCAGAAACGATGAACAGTATACTCCTGAACATGGCTGCCTCCTGGTCTATATACCAATAATATAGATCATGGAGACCGGCTCACAATCGGTATAAATTATTTATCTCTCCCTCCTAAATGCCGTAATTACCCAAAAAAAACCAAAAAGGGAGGTTTTACCCTGATCTGAGGTCATGGCGCCGGAGGAGCGGAGGCTGGAAGAAGATGCGCTTATGAGAAAAAACAGTTGTTCAAGCTTTCATTTTAGGATACAATGGAATTGGTTAGATCACGCACCAGCCACGAAATCAAGTCTTTTCCATGTTGAAAAAATATACCCTGACTTTTCTTTTAAGCTCATGTCTCCTGAGCCTTGGCTGGTCACTTGCCGTCCAATACCAGAAGCAGAAATCCATTGATGAAGAGTTGGCGGCCAAGTTCAGAAAGAAAAAGGACCGCTCCGCCATGATTCAGGATGGGCCGCTTCCGGGCACTGCTTCTTCCGGCACCCATCAAACCGCAAAACCTGCAACAGGGAAAAGCCCGGATGCCGCTTTAAAAACTAGTATAGCAAAGAATAAGATCGCTCCTGAAAAAAAACCACCTGCCAGACGTTTGACGAAAAAGAGAGGATACAGGGACACGGTTCTCCTCTCGGGGATACTAACGTCCAACATGAAAAACGCCATGATGGAAGCTGGTGAGAGGGCGGATCTTTTTAAAAAAATAACTGGCATATTCAGCTGGCAAATTGACCTGGAAACGGAATCAAAAAAAGGAGACGTGTTTGAAATTTTGTTTGAAAAAAAGTTCAACATAAAGGACATGTTCTGCGGTTATGGAAATGTACTTGCCATATGTTACACCAACCTGGAGGGAGAGCATACCGCTTATTTCTTCCGGAAGGGAAAACGAAAAGGGTACTTTTCTCCCAATGGACGGAGTTTGAAGAACATACTTCTCTACGCCCCCCTTGACTACGTCCGCGTCTCATCAAATTTTTCTCACGCCAGACTGCATCCCATCTTAAAGAAAGTGATGCCCCACTGGGGGATTGATTTCGCCGCCAAAGCCGGCGTCCCGGTTTACGCTTCGGGGGATGGACAGATTGAATATGCCAAATGGGTGACCGGCTACGGCAAGACGGTGAAAATCCAGCATAAAGGAAAATTTAATACCTACTATGGCCACCTCAGCGGATATGCGCGGGGCCTGGGCCCGGGCAGCCGGGTGAAACAGGGGCAGTTGATTGGGTACGTTGGCTCCACCGGGCTGGCTACGGGCCCGCACCTGGATTACCGGGTGGAAAAAAACGGGCGATACATCAATCCCCGGAAAATCAAGTCATTTAGAAAAAGAGACCTTCCGGAAAAAATACTTCCGGTATTCGCCCATCATGTTGAAAGATTGCGCAACAAGATGATGCGGAGCGACATAAAAGTTGCCATGGTGGGAGTCCCCGGACAGGCAGTCATGCCTTGAGTTCCAGGCTCTTCAGCCATACTGCTTAGGAATCAAGTTTCGGAGCAATGGAGTGACCGTCTTCTCCTGTAATGCTTTTCCGGTGTGGTTACGGCTATGCCGGACATGCGGCCGGTTACCTTGGAGTACGGGGCTCCGGTTAATTTCCAATTATAAAAAATTACCTATAACAGATAAAAAGAAGGTATACCTTCTCCATAAGGTTAATGAGAGAACATTCTCTTACTTCATGATGTGCAATCTGTCATCTAAGTGATCCCCTCTCCCCGCTTAATAACTCATAGACCCCTTTTCAAAACCGGCCTTTACAGCAAATATCAAACCGGGAAGCCATTGATTCATGGTGAATAATGCCCACGAATATGCCTCCACTTGAGTTTGCCGGACAGATCGGTCCTGGAAAGTTTCAGGTATCAAATACTGATAAGCTTTCCATTACAGGCCATTTTTACTGAAGATCAAATAAAAGTATATTATAATAAGCGCTATGAGAGTACTGTTGCTTATACTGGGAACCATCTTACTGCCTGGCTGTAATCAGAAAAAGCCGGAGCAGGGCGTAGATCTAAGCAACAAGGTGAAAGAACTGGAATTTCAGATTGAATCCCTGGCTGAAATTATCGAGCTTACCGAAGAGCAGAGAATTAATGATTCCATCAAAATCGATGAGCATAAAGAACAATTAGCAAGGATCACCAAACTCAAGCTGGATAATTACGTCAGACTTTGCCGAACCGGCAGTTTGACACTCACTGAACTGGTGTTTCTCATAAACCACATGCCTAAATTATACGAAAACCTGGATTTCAAGGCTGAGTTCGGCGAGAGTTTGTTTTCCGCGGACATCTTCCTGAAGGGATTGCTCTTTGGGAATGATCTCAACATTATCAAAATTAGAAGAGAGTATAAATACAGGGACGGGCATAACCAGATGGTGGATTATAACCATTACACCAGACTGAAATATCTGGGAGTTCGAAATGAATTCGGTTTTAAAATTGGGTATTTCGGAGACGAGGTCAATCTGCGGGTAATAGAGGTGAAAGACGGAAAAA
Source organism: Fibrobacterota bacterium (assembly GCA_042567505.1). Lineage (GTDB taxonomy): Bacteria > Fibrobacterota > Fibrobacteria > UBA11236 > JADFYW01 > JBHPJW01. Next base: position 13,318 of record JBHPJW010000012.1, on the reverse strand, counting down.
AGACCTACGAATACCGGGAACCTCCTTTTGATACTGATATTTCAGCGGAAATGGAGCAGGCCAGGACAAGAGCCCTTGAGACATACCGGGTACTGAGAGACTCCCTCAAAGTCAAGTACGACGCGCTTAACCAGTTGGTATTCGCAAATGTTGTCGGAGTACCGACCAGTGAAGAGTTAGAGCCTTAACTTGTCCCGGTTTTCCTAAAATCCATCTATTCACTCTAAACGGGCTTCTTATTGACCTCATTAAAAGAATAAACAACGAAACACACTAAAACCACTAAACTTTTTGTGTGTTTAGTGTATTTAGTTGTTAAAAATATTTATACAATTGAATGAAATAATTTGACTTGATGCTCTGCGACACTACGTTTATGATCGAGCATAAAACTGGTATAAAAAAAGCCGAACCCAATTACATACAGGAGAACATTCGATGAAACATGCTGCCTTGTATATCACCTGCCTGGTAACTTTCTCTGCTATTGGAAACGCCGGGGAAAAGTCCGGATTCTGCAAAGACAATGTGAAAGTTGAGGAAAAGACTAAATGCCTGGAAAGAAAATATGCTTATGAGGATAATGAACTGAAAAAAGTATATAATCGGGCCTTTACCAACATCCTGAATTCAGATTCAAAAAAGTTGATTAAAAACTATTGGAAGACCAGCCTGAAAAAGGCACAGGACCAGTGGTTCAAATACCGGGACAAGGATTGCGGAGATCCGGTAAAATACGAACACGGGGGAGGGGTAAAAGGCGAACAGGCTTCTTTATACTGCCTTATCGATAAAACCATGGCAAGAGCAGCAGAACTACAGTCCCGCTACAACACGGAACAATTGCCCATCAGGGCCCTGCCCTCCCAGATTTCCCAAGCGGCAGCGGCTCCGGTCATCTATGCTAAAAAAGCACACCCCACAGCAGGGGCAAATGATGGCCTGTGCCCTGCAACCGTAAAGGTATCATCATCCACCGACCTTGAGAGCCGGGGTACTCACATGTATTCATCCGCCAGCCTGGTTGACGGAAATCCGGCCACCGCCTGGCTGGCCAATGTCAGCGGAAAGCGAACTAGATCCTGGGCCGAGTTTGAGGTCAAGTCACTTACTGATGACAAAACAGGTTCCCTCACCTGCAGCTTTCAGATGATCAACGGGTTTACCTCTTCTGAATCGAGTTGGAAAGAAAGCGCCAGGGTAAAGGAAATGACAGGATATTACAACGGCAGAAAGGCCTTTGTGGTAAACCTGATAGACACGCCTGATCCCCAGGAATTTACTTTCAACTCTGTTCAACTGTTAAAAGACAAGAGCCTTGAAACCGGGGACAAGGTCAAATTCCTTGTGACTAATGTCTTTCCGGGAGTTAAAACTCAGAACGCTTATATCTCGACCCTGGTTCCAAAGTGCCAGTGAGGATTCCCCCTTATCCATTTCTCTTGGCTCCCTCTTCGTCATTTGAATATTTGAGGGTTCGAATTTCCGATTGATCATAATTCATATCCATAAATGCCCGCCCCTCACTCTCCGCTTACCATACCAGAACATGATGACTTACCATGATAAACTCACCTTGAAATACCTCAAAATGCAGTTACTCATCCTGGTCCTCCTGATAGTGCCGTTGTCCGCCCAGGACACATCGAAAACTGATAGTAGTATGTCTCCACTTTCCGGCAGGCGCGACCTCCGGAACCTTTCCATGGGCATCAGCGCTCAATTCGGGACACATGTAAGGGGTGCGGGCACAAACCTGCACCTTATCTGGCTTCATTACCTCCAAGATGTTTCCAGGACCATCAACCACGTGAGCCTTTCCGCTGAGGGATCCCTTAGGGGCTACCTGGAAAACCTCGGCATATCCGGTTACGGCGCGGATACCCGGTTTGTCTTCCGTCCCTCACTCGGCCTGGAGAAAAGCCGCCAAATATTCAGCGGGCCCGCTCATAGATACCATGCCTCCAGGTATAATTTTTTTTGTTACTACGCCATATACCTATCAACAGACGGATCCAGTCAGAATTCCGGAGGTATCGGCGGCAGCATCGCGCTCGACAAAAACCTTTTTAAAATACAATACGAAAACGACTGGTACTCATTTCTGTTCACGGACCAGTACCGGACTGCGGCGGTTGATATCACGTTTCTGAGAAACGCTTCATATATATATGGAGGATCTGCCGGGTTCAAACTATGGACCGGCCAGACCCGGGGCATACCCACCCATTTTGACAAACACTTCCCTATCACTGGTCAACACGGAAGCGAATTCTCCCACGGCATCATATACATATCATGTATACTGATGAATATGAAACTGTCCCTGGGTTATGATTCTGAGACAATTCGGGACTTCATCCAGAACAACTACCACCGCCTGCGGAACATTGGAGAAATCCATCCCCTGGACCGGGAGGACAGGTTTTATCTGCAGTTTTCCATAAATGAGTTTGGGACGCTGTATTGACAAATGAATGGGAGATGATGGAGAGATTCGATAATGCCCTCGGTCAAGAGGGAATTAATTTTTCCGCAGGGTTTTCTCAGAATTTTTTTTGATTTTTTTTTAGTCTCGATTAAATTACCCTTCTTATCTTCTTCCTAAAAAAATTCAAAAAGGCCGAATGTCAATTGCCCCTCACTCTCCAAGTGTTATTTTTTCCTTAACAAAAATCATGCCATATTGACATGCATGACGCATCTATACCACGCATTCCCAAACCTTTGAGGTTTTGTGATCTTCATCACCTTTATCTCTCTGGATGTATACATCATACTTTGGTATAATATAAGTATGCGCTTCTTTTTACTGTTTTGCGTCCTGCTTCTGAGCGGATGCCTGGAAATGACTGTTTCAAACGCGGAACATTCGCCGTTGGAACCCGTAGTTTCCGGCACCCACCTGCGCACCTGGCGGATTGACGTGGACATTCCTTTGGCGAAAAAGGAAAAAACTTTCGGCCTCTATTTCTGGAACAAGGAGGACGGATGCAATTACCTGTGCGGACTGAACAGGGAAATCGAGATACTGGGCGATGTGCCTGACTATGTATTGTATTTCACGGACTTGCGCCGCCGCGCGCCAAACCATATATTCAATATCAACGCCGACTATGACATCAAAACGGTGTTAAGCCAGGACCTGCGCGTCTATAAACAAAAAAACAACACAACTATATTGATGGAGATTGCGGAAGGAAAATGGGACGGTTACTTCCTGTCCCTGGCTGAAGAAATGCGGAAGTTCGGCGGAGAGATCTATTACCGCTTCGGCTATGAGATGAACGGGGACTGGTTTCCCTGGGGCCGGCAGCCGGAGCATTTCAAGCTCGCATGGAAACATGTATGGGAACTGTTCCGGGAAGCGGAAGCGGACCGGGTGGTATGGGTGTTCAGCCCCAGCGTCCTTTACGGCGATCTCACCCTGCATCAGGGACTGTATGAATACTATCCCGGAGACGCTTATGTAGACGTCGTGGGAGTGGACGGCTATAACTTCGGCAGCATGATTACTTATCACGATTGGAAAAGCGTCCGGGAAGTTTTTCACGAGACTATTACCGGTCTCAAATCCCGCTATCCCCATAAGCCCCTGTGGATTTGCGAAGTGGGATCAGCTCCCAATGAAATGTGGGCGGGAAGAAGCAAATCAGAGTGGCTGCACCGCTTCCTCACCTATTATAATACTGAAAGCAGAATTGAGAATTTTATCTGGTTTAATGAAGACAAGGCTTATAATGGTGAAGCGAATTGGCGGCTGGACAGCGATCAGGCCACCCTGGCCAAGTTCCGGCAGTGGCTGGGCACGGATCCTTTGCTTATTTCACTTCGAAATTCGACATTCAAATGATCTGCGGTTCGATATTCGCTCAGGCAGCCGTATCGCTAATGCGAAGATCCCATAGCAAACCGCAGAAAGTCGAAATGGAGAAGCCACGCTAGAACCTCACCCCCGTCTCTATCCCGAACAACATACTGAATTTGTCGTTGAAGTCGCCGTCTTGAATCAGAAGTCCTTCCAGTTCCCTTAAATCCACAAACAGGGCTCCCAGATGGAGTCCCCAGAAGAGATACCTGTTTACATCAACCTGGGCAAAACATCTGGCCTTGCTTATCCATCCCACTGACCTTCGGTTCGAGGTTCCGTTTAAAAGTTCCAGGTTCCAGGAAACGCTCTGCCTGGTAGTATATCTCACCAAAGGGCCGAAGAGCCAGTACATGCCACGGGAATTGAAGAACTCCAGGGGATTATATTCGTTTTCAACAGTCAGGTTCACATATCCCGTTTCCGCGGTCACTCCCAATCCCAGGTACCTCCTGGTAAGGCCCATGCTGAACCGCCCTCCCAGAAAATGGGAATTCCCGTAATAACCAGCGCCCTCTTCTTCTTTTATATGGTTGCCCGAATAACCATACCGCACTCCCGCTTCTTTCCACAGGTCGAACCTCTCGTGTTTCATGATGATGTCATAGACAATTTTCCCGCCGGTAATAATAAGCGCCGCCACCACCACCACGCCCACGGCCACATACAGCACCGTGGCGAACTCGTCCCAGTCCGTGCCGGTTTTGGTCATGTCCTCGGCGAATCCCATGATATACCCCTCTGTCCTGGGATCCATCCTTACCGTGTCTTTTTTTCCCGCTTTATATATCGAATCAATCTCCGCCAGCTTATCCTCACACAGCCTTCGTGCCAGGCTGTCTTCCTGTCGGCAGTAGATCTTTTTATTCATTGAGTCCACAGAAACTGTCTTTAGCTTTTTTTCCTGCTTCTTCAGATCGTCTGCGCTTGCTAGTACAAGATCCTTGCTGGTGTGGTCAAAAAGCACCTGTCCGGGGCCGATGTATCCGGATTTTGCCTGTTTGAATTGTGCAGCGCTTACCGGTCTGAGGACGGCGTTGGGAAAGGTCTCTTTTAAATCCTTTACCGTGTAACGGTGGGATGCCCTTGATAAACAGAAAAGGGTGAATATCGGTATCAGAGTTATGAAAAAAGAAATCGGCATATTTTTAAATAATATTCAATTTTCGCTTCAATCTTTACCAAAGTACTAATTTTATCCAGTCAATCCTGTTATCCTGTTTAAAAAAAAAGTACTATGCTAAGCAGGCACTGCTTAAACGAAATTCGGAGATGGACATGACTGCAAAACCCTGGTACCGCAAAGGCCTGCGCTTTGAATGCCAGCGCTGCGGCAATTGCTGCGGGGGCGCGCCCGGTTATGTTTATGTTACCAAAGCGGAAATAAGCGCCTTGGCTGTCCTGCTCGATGTAACTGACTCTCAATTCATCAGCATGTATACAAACCGGCTGCGCAACGGCCGTATCAGCCTGCGGGACAAGGCCGATTACGACTGCATTTTTTATTTCAAAGGCAAAGGCTGTAAGGTATATTCCAACCGCCCGCGGCAATGCCGCACCTGGCCGTTCTGGAAAATGAATACCGAGACCAGGAAGAAGTGGGAAGAAACGGCCGGTAATTGCCCCGGCATCAATAAAGGCCCGCTCTACCTGCCGAAGAAATATCAACAGAAAGCGCTGACGCCTACTTAATAAACTTGAACGTGTGAGCCGAGGTTTTTACCAGGTAGACCCCGTTCGGTAAATGGGATATGCCTATCCTTGAAGAGACATTCCCGTTTGCCTTTGCCATCTGTTCCCCGTTCAAACCGAGAATATATACCATTCCCGTGATGTTTTGCAGTATCAGATAACTTCCTGTCCGCAGGACACGTGATGATGCAGGCGTTGTTTTCCCGGAAGCGCCAACCACTTTGGGAATTCCGTCAATTTCAAAATCATCGATACATATGTCACCGTCGTATTCTGTTCCGGTAATCGAGCGGAACCTTATTTGGACCCTTTCCCCTATATAAGGCTGCAGGTCGAGGGTCTGCTGGAACCACTCGTCCCCGTGGTCCCCCGTCAGGTGCATGACCCCATCGGACCAGGCGCCGTCTACATTGATATCGACCCATAATTCACCTATGTTGCCGTCAGCGGAATACATGTGAGCCCAGAAGAGCAATTCCGGTTCTTCCACAAGGGTTAAATCAAACACAGGAGACAGCAAGTCCAATGTTTTTTCGGGATTATTGGGAGTAGACGCTTCGGTGTAAATGTATTTTCCGCCCGTTCCGGTAGGGGAAGTATGATCGCCATCGGGGCCTGTCCCTCCGCCATTGGGGTGTGATTTGGAGGGAGTCGCGCCGCTTAAAACGGTCCAGTCTATATCATCATCCGTGGATTGCTCCCAGTGCCCGCTCAGGTCGTTTCCTATAGCGAAATTATCGAAATTTTGTATGTATGGATAGTTGAAGATCCGGTACTCAGGCATTATGAAGAAGGTGTTTTCGCTTTCGCCCATTACGGTACTATTCTCCGCGCTCGAAATCCGGATGCTGTATCCAGAACCCACAGGCGCATCTTCCGGTATTTGCCAATTATAGGTATGGCTGTTTTCTATGGAACTCTCGATAATGGAATACGGCAAACCATTTTGTAATAACTCAATGGATATATTTTCACTGAGATTGCTGTGCCATTTAATCTTATAGGTTTTTTTATGTTCCCACTCTTCAAGACCGCCCGGTTCAAAAACCATGACATAGGGGCTGACATCAACACCCATGGTGAATACCATTCTTTCTCCAACTTCGCTGATGTTGGCTATATCAATGCCCGAATTGTTGCCGTTGTGCCATTGGGCGCTGGGAGAGGTGTTATCATTAAACCTGTCATTATCCCCCGCGTGAAAAAGGTCTCCCTCGCCGCCCCTCTCCCCGTTCTCCATATCGTAATTGCCGTCGGCCTGTTCCACTGCCACCAGCAGATCGCCTTCGGGCCGTGTGTTTATTCCGTCTTCGTCTATGTGCCATATCAATAATCCCTCGTCGGGAAGGGACGCGTGCCGCCCTTTTTGCTCCCTGGCTTCGATGTAGTACATCTCCGCCGAGCTACCGTTGTTTGCCCCGGAATAGAGGAAAGCGGAATGGCTGTTGGATAATATATGGAATACCTCTCCCGGGAGGGCATTTGATATATCAGTAATATCTATCCATCCCTCGTTATGGCGGAAATAGGGGTTGGGAAATTGCGGATTCGAGGTATTAGCGCACATAACGCCGTATCGGCCAATCGTGTTTGAATTGCCCTCATAGGCATATAAATCAGGCCAACTGAAGAGCAAATGCCCGCTTTCGTGGATAATGGTGCTTATGTCCGGAGATGTGCCGATATCTGTCATCTGGTACCTCCTAGCTGTTATGCCGACATGGGAAAAGGATCCGCGGTAAGAGCCGCTGTGAGGCCATAATCCATTGCCCCATCCCTCATCAGGAGAACCGGCATACAGGATGTTAAGGGCGATGATCCGGTCCCGGCTGTCTGTGGAAACCGAGGTAAAATCAAAACCCCTGTCCACCAGAATGTCCATGGCGTCATCTATTAACTCTTCAATAGGCCCGTAGCCATTGGGGGTATCGTAATAGGATTTATCATGCCCAAGGGTTATAAAATCGGAAACCCTGTTGATGTAGGTATACTTGTTGTTGGAAACGGCTTCAAAATAATCAAGGACCGATCCGAATGTTCCATATCCCTTTTTGTTGAATAAACTGGTCAATTCCAAATGGGAAAAGGCCGATTTGACATCCTGAAAATCCACCAGAAGGGTCAACCCATAGACCGTATCGGCCTCAGCCACCGCCTGGCCGCTCTTTGTCAAAGCTCTCCTTCTCCTCAATTGCGTCCCGCGGTCCTCCACGTTTAATTCCAAACGCCTGGCAGCGCTTTTCCTGCGGATGGATTCAGCCGTAATCCTCAAGTGTTTCCTCAGGCGGGATTTCAGATTTCGGGCCTCACCTGATTCCGCGGAACGGTACACCACTCCAGTGGATACATACTCGGTCCCCTGCCCGTTGACACCGGCATAGCAAATCCAGCCCGTTCTCTTATCCCTTATTAAGGTATATCCGTCCGGGGACTCAACGTCCTGGTAAAATTCATCTCCCCATACTAACACATCCACAGAAGTATTATCCGGCTGCCTCAATCTGAAAGCCTCTCCATTATGTGGCCGGGAAAAAGCCGGATTGGCAGCCAGCCAGACGGCAACAAGACAAATGCTGACTGTTTTAGACGATACTTTATTGTTCATCATTACTTTCCGATGATTGCCGGTTATGAGATATTAACCTGATTTGAAACAGTATTAACCCGCCATTACTAACTTAGGCTGATTTTGAAAAAAATCAAGCAATTTGCGATCTAATTTATCCAGAGAAAAACGCCAATTACGGGAGTACCCAGTGTTTGCTGAGATCCTGAAAAAATCCCTGTTTTTCAAAAAAACAGCCAATATTCCATGAACAGGCCAGAATGACAACAATCGATCTCGTCCTCATTGTCGCAACAGACAATTCTATTCCTTATCCATTTTATTTTTTAACAGGATAAGAAAAACGCCCACTTCCGGTTTATGCACTTGAACAAAAATACTATTCATTACGGCCTGCTAAAATTGATTTTAACAAAACCTTAATCCCATCCTCGTAAATAATCTCGCCCATACGTTTATAGCCCTGGACCGAGAAATGCAGGCCGTCACCGGCGTCAAGAGCGGGTTTCAGGTTCCCTCCCGCGAAAGCGTCTCCCATTTTGGTATACAGGTCAGCGCAGGCAATCTTATTCTCTTTAAAGAATCTGGTGAGGTCTACGTTTATCTGGAGCTTGCGGGAATGATAGTCCGGTTCGGTCTCAAAGCGGGTGGGTGGTACGGTCGCCCCCAAAGAACTAATCCCCTCGCCCGCGCAGCACAAATGCATTTCCTTCAGGTTCGCCACCACGGAAACGGGATCAATTCCCCATCCCAGATCATTGGTACCGGCGATAATAATCACAGCGTCAGGATTGCGATTAAACTTATCCCTGCAAAGGTCTATTATTTCCGGATAGAGCCTGCTATTTATCTGGGACGTAACTTCCCCGCATATACCTTTGTTCAGAAAAAAAAGTTCCATACCGCCGTCTTTAAACACATCTCCAAATTCATTTTTTGCCATCTTTCCCAGCCAGTACTGGTAACAGGATTGCGCCTCTTTCCCCGCATCATGATAACAGGAATATGCCGGATGTCCATCTGTGAGCGAGTCTCCCAGACAGCCGATAATAATTTGATGGGAAGTCATGTTTTTCTCAGCACAACGGTTTTGAGGTGTACCCGAAAGGTATCATTGCCACCAGCGCCTGAATGTGGCAAGTGTCCATGTATGATGTTTGAGTACTGAGCTACTCATTTGAAGCGGCCAACTCCCTGGTAATGAATGCACTGTCTTGTTTACGGCTCATCAGGTGAAGTGACAGGGATTTGCCGAAACAGTTCACTTTTCCATCTGTTCCCAGTTCAATAAATCCCGCTGATACCGGTTCACCCTGTTTAAAACCAAGCCGGGATGCCACGGTTGAATGGGTAAAAGAATCAGAAAAAACCACGGCCCGGGTTTCATTTCCAATTTCTGCGATGATATACTTCAAGGCGGCGCCCTTTCTTGGCAATGGAATATAGATATCTTTTGGGGCAATGGCTGGAGTAATGGAGTAACCGTCTTCGCTCCACCGCCTTCCTGTGCAGATCAAGCTACAGAGGACAAGGTCGGCGGAACTAGGCTGGTTACATGAGAGTAACTGGCTCTGATAATCGGGTCCGCTATTATCCGCCGAAATACCGGGGGCACGGGATACTCATCGTTCTCGCCTGCATTCCACAGTAACAGGGAGTGATAACCATGCATCTACCGCTGCGGAAGGCGGATCCTCATCATCCTTATCCCTGCTCCCCGCTCCCTACTCCTGACACCCAAATTTTTCTATTTTCTCCTTATTAACGCATGATGGGACCCACTCACTATAACAATCCCTATGACTCCTCTGAACAACAGATGGGCCTTTTTGATGATGAAAAATCCTCAAAAGACCGGGACGCGCCATCATCTATCTGGCATGGCTCTCCGGTCACCAGGGTCGAGGGGCCCATAGAAAAAATAAGGACACTGATTCCTGAATTTGAGACCAGGCCGTTCCAGCTGGCAGACAACCTGGGAGGCCAGACTGAATCCAACAAGCATTATCAATGCATTGTAAAACTTCCCCTCACAGAGAAAGAAAAAGAAGTACCAGTCGGCATTGTCTCAAACCAGTATAAGCTGGTACAGCACTCAAAGGTGTTAAACACGGCTCTTGAGGCCATTGAACAGGCCGGTATTTCGCATAACCAGATGCTTGCCTATTTGCGTCTTTCCAGTTATGGAGAAAGAATGGCCCTCAGCCTGCAACTCCCTCCTGCCTTGAATTACGCTCCAACCGGAGACAGTCCCATGGCACTCAGGCTGGACTGCTGCAACTCGGTGGACGGAAGCACCAGGTTCACGGCCTATTTGAGCTGGTACCGGTTCAGCTGTAAAAACTCCATGGCCCTGGGAATAATGGAGACAAAAATCAGAAGGATCCACAACGTGAACCTGGACGTGCAGGACCTCGGCAAAGTGCTGCAGGAAGGCCTGATAAACGCTGAAAGTGAAAAAATTCTTTTTGACAAATGGCGTGATATAAAAATCGATACCTCCCAGCTATCGGCATGGGTAAACGGCGAGGTGCGCAGAAAGTGGGGCATTAAAAGCGCGGTTCGGGCATATCACATCGCTAAAAAGGGCCGGGACGTGAACCTGATGCCGCCTTTTGAAAAGGGCCTGCCCACCGAAAAAAAGGTGAAATACGGCCGGCCTGTAGCGGGCATTCCCGCGCCTGCCGGAGATGCTTTTGCCTTGAGCCAGGTAATCGCCTGGCTGGCTTCCCACCGGAGGGAAGTCCAGGAAGAGATAGACAGAATTCACGATATCCCGGAACTAATGAGGGACTTGACTATATAGGCCAAGGATTCGGGGACTGAATAATTATAAATTATAAATTAGGTTAAAGACCTTCATAGGACAGAAGACAGAACCATCGAACATTCGAATCCGCCGTAGGCGTAAACCGCGGAAGTAAAGGACAGATGTCCAGAAACTCTTTACTCCTTTCTCCCTACTCCCCACTTGAAATTCTGATTTCTTATCAACATTCAATCAATCCTAAAAACCCGAACAGGTAAACTTTTTTTTAAGAGGATTCTATGACGAAAAGAGCGATTTCATTATCCGGTCTTTTGATAGGACTTTTCTTTAGCGGTCCGGTTTTTTTTACAGGCTGCTTAGGAGAAAAAGTAACCCAAACCACTGATACGGTTTATGTTTTTGATCCCCTGGCCGCGGACTCTCTGCTTGGATACGGCAAGCTCAGCTATGTAGGTTCTGATAAGTGCGAGCACTGTCATGAAATCCAGTATCAAAATTTTCTCCTGACAGGGCATGCCAACATGATGAAAAGAATCGGAGGCGGTGCTCCTCCGGAATATCCCGCATTTACGGGAAACCTTGGACTTCCCGAGGGGCTCAGCTGGGATCAGGTGAGTTATGTGATTGGGGGATATGCCTGGAAGGCCTTGTTTCTGGACCTTAATGGGTATATATATACAACGGGCGGCGGAAACCAGTTTAACGTGGATGACAGCACCTTTACCGCTTATCACCAGGATTCACTCATGAAGTATGATTGCGGGGAATGCCATTCCACAGGCTATGATTCCACTGGTGGCCCTCAGGACGGACTTCCCGGCATCGTAGGTTCCTGGAAAGAAGCCGGAGTCCAGTGCGAGGCGTGTCACGGCGCCGGTAGTTATCACGTTGCCTCCGAGGGCCTGGTGCCCATGAGAGTAGACCGCTCATCTGACGCCTGCGGCAAATGCCATTCCCGTGGCGACGGTAAAATACTTCCCATAGAAGGCGGATATATGCAGAACCACACGCAGTACAATGAATTAATGAATTCAAAAAAAGCCACGATGGACTGCGTGGACTGCCATGACCCCCACTCTTCCGTCCGCTATGATAACTCAGCTTCGGGCACCGGCATTCACACCGGCTGTGAGACCTGTCATCAGGAAACAGCCGAACATTTTGACTGGTACGACCTCCATGACGGGATTGTTCCCGGGTGCGAAAGCTGCCATATGCCGCAGATAGGCCTCTCAGCCAAGGCATTTTCAGAATTTATCGGAGATGTGAAAACGCACTTATTCAGGATTAAGGCCGATTCCACCGAATTCCAGTGGAACCAGGACTCCACCGGATCAAGACCCTACATCTCCGTGGATTTCGGCTGCATGCAGAATTGCCACTTCGCCGGACGGGGGTATCTGACGGATATTGCCAGGGGCACGCACAGCGTTGATACGCTCTATCATTAGCTGTTTACCAAAACGTGTTTTCAATAAAAAACCGGCTTCCACCCGGTCCTCCTGCCTGAGGGTAAAAAGACCGGAGCGTTTTCCATGTGTAGTATCGATAGGGAACGGATTGAGTTTTACCGCCACGAGATGACTTTTCGTGACGCAACACAAGCATGCTGATTCTATGATCCTCGTGCATAAGCTCAATTATCCATGCGTTTCTCTATCACAAACAGGTTGTTCCTCATCAATGAGCTCATGTATGCCGGGGTTACTTCCGCAAATCGGGCATTTCTGATTGCGTCTGACCTTCACTTTGCGAAAATTCATGGACTTGGCGTCAAAAGTCAATAAAGCGTCAGTAAGCAGGCTCCCCACCTGAGTTATGAATTTTAAAGCTTCAGCGGCCTGAATAGTCCCTAGCATGCCAGCGATAACACCCAGTATGCCCGCTTCCGAGCAAGTTGGAACGACTCCCCTTGGAGGCGGGGCGTTGAAAACACAACGATAACAGGCAGAGGTTCCGGGAGTTACTGTCATGGTCTGTCCATCGAACCTTAACACACCGCCATGTGAATACGGTTTATTCTCCAGAACACAGGCATCGTTGATGAGGAATTTCGAGGTAAAATTATCAGTGCCGTCAATTACGAAATCATAATCCCTCACCATAGGCCTGATGTTCGCCGAGGACACAAACTCATGGTACGTGTTTACTTTAACATCAGGATTTATCGATTGCATTTTCTCTCTGGCTGATTCCACCTTGGGAACGTTGAGGTCTTTGGTAAAATGAATAACCTGCCGCTGCAAATTCGACAAATCAACTTTATCGGCGTCCGCGATGCCAATGGTGCCTACTCCGGCAGCCGCCAGATACAGAGCGGCGGACGAACCCAGACCACCGGCCCCTATAATCAAGACTCCGGCTTTTACTATGCTTATCTGCCCTTCTATGCCCACATCTTTCAAGATGATATGGCGGCTGT
>JBHPJW010000118.1:0-5854 GCA_042567505.1 Fibrobacterota bacterium | reverse complement strand
CTACGATAATTATGATGAGTTCCTGGAGCACGACATGGACATCATAGATATCTGTACCCCGCATCCCTTCCACGCCGATCAGGCGGTGAAGGCCGCCGACACCAAAAGGGACCTTATCATTGAAAAACCCCTTGCCCTGAATTTCGAAGACGTCGTCCGTATGCTCGACGCGGTGGAAAAGAACAACCTGCTCACTTCCATAGGGTTCTGGGTAAGGCTGATATCGGTGTCCAAGGCCATGAAGTCCATTATAGACCAGGGTCTGATTGGCGATGTTTATTATGCCGAATGCGATTATTACCACGGCATCGGCCCCTGGTACGGGCAGTTCGCCTGGAACGTGAAAAAGGACATGGGGGGCAGTTCCCTGCTCACCGCCGGGTGCCACTCACTGGATATCATGCTGTTCCTATTAAACCAGGAAGTGGAAGAGGTGTTCTCTTATTCCACCAAGAATCCCCATGAGGTATACAAGCCCTATGAGTACGACACCACCACCGTGACGATGTTGAAATTCAAAAACGGAAGGACGCTTGGCAAAGTAGCTTCGGTGACAGACTGCATGCAGCCCTATGTTTTCAACATGAATATCCTGGGCTCCCACGGCTCCATCAACAACGACAAGTTCTACAGCAGGAAGATCGAGGGGCTCATTGACTGGAGCACGCTTGACGTGATGCGGGTAGACAGCGGCGACGTGGCGCACCACTCATTCAACGAGCAATTCACCCACTTTGCGGAATGCCTGGAAACCAGGACGGAAACCAGGAACAGCCTCAAGAGCGCATTCGAGACGCACAGGGTCATCTTCGCGGCGGATAAGTCGGCCGAGACAGGCAAACCGGTGCGGGTGGATGAATTCAAGAGATAACATGGGCCCGTATTTTCTGCCTTTACTAGTACTTCTTGGCCCCTTTTTTGACAGTATGTTTTGTGATTAAAAGTACTTGGGGAATACCATGTTAACCCTGTCAAACATATTACAAGTATTAAACCGGACATTTTTGATATTATTTATTTTCAACAATAAGGAGGAATTGTGAGACCACTCAGCAAAATCGCCCCGGAATGGTGGGACTACACGACACTGGATAAGGAACTGCTGGACGACGCGGCAAAGCTCACTGAGAAGGACCTGCCGGGCCTTTCCCGGGACGGATTCAAAATTTTCTTTTACGACACCCTGGAGTCGTTCTACCTGGCGGAGGCCCTGGAATATATCGAGGCATGGAAGTCCGCCACGGAAAACGAGCCGGCCGGGATTTGCGGGCCCATCGGGCCCACGGAGCAGCTTCCGCTGGTGGCTCAGCTGGTGAACGCCATGGATCTCAATCTTCGCAATTGCCACTTCTGGGGAATGGACGAGTGGGTCATAGACGGCCGGGAAGTGCCCATCACCCATCCGCTCAGTTTCGCGAAAGCGGACATGGAACTCTGTTTCAACCGGATCCGGGACGACTTGAAGATGCCCCGGGAGAATATCCACTTCCCGGGCATCGACACTCTGGAGCAATACCGCCAGGCCTACGATACCGTGAAATGCAGAGTGATGCAGGGGGGCCAGGGCGAGGTGAAGCACTGGGCCTTTAATGATCCCCTGCCCCGCACCGGTGAACACAAGGACGCCCCCCCTTCTCCCGAGGAATACCGGAAATTGCCCACACGGGTGGTCGATCTCCATCCCATTACCCTTATTCAGAACGCCAGGACCTCGGGGGGCGGCGTGGTGCAGAACGTCCCTTCCCAGGCCATGACCGTCGGCCCCGTGGAGACATGGAAATCGGAAAAAGTCTCCATCTGGCACGCCGGCACCCATGACAATCCCTTCGGCATGCGGCTCACGTCCCTGATGATATCCAAAAAGATAGCGGACTCCAGCTGTCCCATGTCCCTGCTGTCAGACCATCCCAACGTCCAGTTCAATATCTTCCGGGGCGGACTGGGCTCCTGTGAAGCTGAGATGCATTAGAGGAAGTTATATCGGAACAAGGCATAACGCTCTTTCTCTAATTTAAAGAGGTGGTATCAAAAGTAGCTTTGCCCCGTCATTCCCGATGCGCCTACCTTCTCCCGCCTTCGGTGGGATTCGGAGGGCTTGCGGGAATGACTATCGTTGGGCAATTGCGACACAGTCTCCTTCGCGGGGAACGACATTGCATGGCGGGGGCGGAAGGTGACACATGGTTGGGACTTTTAAGACAGCCTCCTTATTTTTTTTTAACCTCCAACATCTGCCTATCTATTTCAAACGGCGCCTTTTTCCCATTGGAGATTATTCATCCGCGGACAGGACGATTGTCGTCCACCCCTTTTCCGGGTCGTAATACAGCAGCCCGGGTACGTTATGCCTGTTAAAATATATTTTCTCATGATAAGAACCCGCGGGAGTCTGGACCATTACCGGTGTCATGGGATCTTCAGGGCTGAACACGGTCACTCCGTGCACGTCTTTCACCCACACCCATATTCCGCCTTCCTCGTCGCAGGCCGCCCCGGCTGTGAAGGGCTGTTCCGGAAACTCAAGACCGGTGGTTTTGGGAGTGCCGCCCATCAGGATTTTTTCTCCCTGGGTCCACTGGAAACGGACCAGAGCGCCTCCCGCGTAAGGGGACTCTGCCTCCGGCGGCATCCATGCCGCCACGGCGCCGATGAGCTTGTTGCCGGACGGGTGCAATGCCAGTGCGTATATCCTGGCCGGAATATCCATAACAGGTCTGGCCTCCCCGAACCCATCTTTGCTCGACCAGGGCTGGAGCACTATGCCCTGGAGCGCCTCATTCTTGGCGTAGGCATACATGACCCACATGCGGTCTTCGGAAAGATGGGCGGCGGCCGCCGGCTTCGGCTCCCCGGGCAGCGGCGCCGAGTGCTGGCTGAGGGGAGTCCCGCCGTCTCCAAAATGAAGGCCGCGCAACACAAAAGATCCGGGCCCATTCTGCTCCGCCAGGGCCAGGCTCATGGCGGAACGATCAAGCGTACTGTCCGGGTGGCAGAGCAGCGGGGAAACGATGGTCCCCTCTCCCGCCAGTGGCACGGGATCTTTTTTCTCTGTCGCTGTCTCGCTGTGGGCCAGGCAGTGGAGCGCACCTTTGGATATATACGCGGTCCATCTCTGATCGGCATCATTTTCCCCTGACGAAGTGGAGGAGGCAAGAGAAGTGACGCTGTCCGGCGCCTGGGCCAGACCCGCGCTGCTCATCACGAGCTCCTCCTCCCGGCCGAAAAAATAACGCCTGTTTATCAGGCGCGGCGGGGAAGCCAGGTGATCGGCCCAGAGGACGTAGACCGACTGGGGCAGGTTGTAGGTGGAAGGGGCCGCGGCGTATACATCCGCGCCCGGCTCCAGCACGGTGAAGGGAAAAACATCAGAGGTGTAGGCGATTTCATCCGCCTCAATCCTCAGGGAGGCCTCAAACCTGCCGTGATCCAGAAGTGACGCGCGGCCGTTCAGGACCAGGTGCCAGAGAATTTCCTCTCCGGGAGCGACCGGCGAGGTTTCCGGTATATAGGGCATGCCGGGATAATCGATATAGGTGGGAAAAGAGCCCTCCCGGCCGTCATCCAGGTTCTTGAGGTCGATGAATACGTCTTTGCGGTCGCGGACCGAGGGAAAACGCATGGCGGAGTCCCCGTTGTTCCGGACAGCCACATCCAGGACCACGTGTTCCTGAAAGGAATAGACGCCGTCCTGCCGGTTCAGGGAACAGGTGATTTTGTAAGGTGTTTCCGGTCCTTTATTCATGTTTTGTTCCTTGCATCCCGACAGCAGTAGTGGCAGGGCAGCGGCCAGCAACAGACAGCGCGCGCTCCTGAGACCGCCCGGCCTCCGGTACTTTAATAGCATGGCTACCTTTCATGTTAGATTTTTCTCTCATTCCATCCACGCAGTTTCAACAGGCACTTGCCGCAGTGGTCCTTGGAAGGCGTCCTCAGGTAACCCATCAGGCAGTAGTCGTCCCGGTCGTGGTCCGCCGGGAAACCGCCCGTCTCGGAACCAGCCGAACCGCTGGTATAATGGTGCCTGAAATAGAGCACGTGTCCCACCTCATGGAGAGTATTCACCGTGAGGGGATAGGGCATGTTATTGTTATAAAAACTAAGCGAGTACCACAGGTAGCAGCCCCTCATGCGGGTCGCCAGTCCGCTGGTGGTCATGAAAAACCTGTTCGGCTGGTTGGGGTGTCCCATGTAGCTGTAGGGTTCCCCCAGTTCCGCGCGAACTATCGTAACTCCAGGGTGGGCGTTTATGGTCCAGTACTTGAGGAACTCATTGGTGAGCGAGGAAATTATGGTGTCCATGTCTGTCCACCCGGAAACCACGGTAAGATTCAGCGTCCTTTTGCCGGCCCCCTTATTGGCGTTGTAGGCGGCCGGATCCTCCAGCCAGAACAGGTAAGGGCTGTTGATGTCTGTCTTAATGAGTTTGTCCAGGTCATAATTCCTGGGATTGGAAGCCTTCTTGCGCGCTTCCTCGATGGCGGTCTTGTAGGTCTGGGCAGTGAGCTTGGTCACCTTGGCGGCCTTGCTGTCCAGGATAAAATCAAAAAAGGCCTTTTTGTATTCCCTTATCATGAAATCCGTGGAGATGACGCCCAGGTGCCCTATCCTGGCGGTACCCAGAGGACCGGGCGCGGGAGAACCCGTAAAGGCGCCGCAGGCCGGTTTTTCTATAATCCGGCTTACCCGGAGGTTTCGCCACACGGTGAGGAGCCCGGTGGTCAGATTTTCCTTGTTGTCAGGCTTGGGAGTTTTCCGCAGCACAAAGACGCGGATCTTGAACGCGTCCCCGGCCGTGCGCGGCGGCCGGAACACCACTCCGGCTTCTCCCTTGTCGTCGGTTTCGCATACCGTGCTGAATTTGTCGGCCCTCCCCTTCTTGGTAATCTGATGGGGGAACCCATGGATTTTTCCCTTGGCGAAAAGGCTGCCCATCACTTCCGTTGGCCGCCGCCCCCCTTTGCCGGTCTCGCAGTTGTAGCAGAACGGCCCCGAGTCGTTGAGCGTCAGCTTGCCGTCTATATAACTCCTGGGATTGGAGGTGTCGTCCGAAGCGTTGGATATGCCCGTGAGATACTTTTTCTGATCGGCTTCCGGATCAAAGGCCGATACCATTTCAAAGCATACTTTCACCTTGGCCGCAGGCTGCCCGGTGGCCCGGCTTTCCACCTTCACCACCAGGGGAATGCGCCCCAGTCCCAGGTTCTTCCTCCAGGCCGCTGATTCAGCCTTGTACCGGTAGGCAACGCTGCCGCTGCAGTGCTTGTCCTGGGTAATGAAGAAGCCGCCGGGGAATACGATCCTGGCGTTCTTCAAAGGGTCGGCCTCAACCTTCCTTGTCCCGTCGTCCTTCTGCACAATGGCCTGCAGCTTTTCTTTCAGCATCTTATTAAACCCGTCATCAGTGAGGCAGGCCTTCCGTTCCGCGTCAAACTCCTCCCGCATATATTTCCAGCAGCCCTTGGTGACAGGGCCGTCCTTCCCGTCTATGTCGCCGTGGAAAAATCCCAGCGCCATCATGCGCTCCTGCCTGCCCTTGATTTTTGTCCCATCGCTGAACAGGGCGTCAACGTCCCCGTACTTCAGGGTCAGGTTATACCGCCCGTTGGCGTTTTCCACCAGGGTAGTGGCCTGCCCGGTGGGAACGGTCAGCAGGTTGGCCGGGTCGGAAAAGAAGGGGATGATGAAGTCAAGCTGGGGATTGGCCATGGTGGGTTAATTCAATATGATGAACTGAATAATATAGGATTTTCCCTTTGATCGGTTAACTGCCAGGCAGTGAGCCGTGTTCCCTCATATCATACCGGGGGGGGTTCAGGGAAACCGGGCACAGTGGAAACGTATTCCCAGGGTATTG
>JBHPJW010000120.1:0-5841 GCA_042567505.1 Fibrobacterota bacterium | reverse complement strand
TCTGATAAACCTCAGGACACCTGAGGCCGTGGCTGAAGAAGTGCAGATCATCATTTCCAGGATTTTTCCTGAGTTTGACTTTATACCATTCAATGATGTTTTCGGCGATACGCAGAAGCTGTTCGGGGGCCATTATCAGGGTTTCAGGGCCTGCAACGCCATGTATCACGACCTAAAGCATACCACAGACGCCCTGCTGGCCACTGCCAGGCTGATTCACGGCGCTGTGCTTGACGGCGAAACCATATCCTCATCGAATGCCAGGCTGGCGCTTATCTGCGCTTTGTTTCATGATACCGGGTATATACAGGAAGCAGGGGACGCTACCGGGACCGGCGCCAAATATACCCTGACCCATGTGGACCGAAGTAATAACTTCATGAGGGAATATTTTCAAGAAAAGGGAATGTCCCGGGAAGATTTTGAAAACGGCCGGGACATCATTAACTGTACCGGGTTAAACACCGACATAAGCGGGATTAAATTCAAGTCGTCTGAAACCGAGCTGCTGGGCAAAATGCTTGGCACTGCCGACCTGCTGGGACAGATGGCGGACCGGGAATACCTGGAAAAGCTCTTGTTCCTGTATTATGAATTCAAGGAAGGCGGGGTGGGGGATTATTCCAGTGAACTGGACCTGCTTCAGAAGACCCTTGGATTTTATGAGTTGATAAAAAAGCGCCTGGATGATGAGCTCAGCGGCGTTTACAAGTATCTGGCGCGTCACTTTAAGGAACGCTGGGACATGGACGCGGATCTGTATACCTGGTACCTGGACAAGAACATCGATTATCTCAAGTATATCCTTGGTGATCATGAAAGCAAACACCGCGACCATCTCAAGCGGGGCGGGATTGTGCAGAGGCTTGAAGGCGAGGGCTTTTAAATAATTACGAACTCGTAATTATTCATAGACCCAGCTTCTTATCCTCTAGCACCGGGAACCTCTCCCTCACCTCTGCCACATAGCCGAAATCAATCTCAGCGATAACAGCCTTATCCATCTCCTCAGCCCCGGAGGCGACGAGCTTGCCGGCCGGGTCTATGACCGCGGAGTGTCCGGGACAGGCGCCCATGGGTGATTCTCCAATTCGGTTGGCCCCGACCATGTATATCTGGTTTTCTATTGCCCTGGCCCTTAAGAGGATGTCCCAGTGCGCGATGCGCTCGGCCGGCCAGTTGGCCAGGTTAATGACACAGGCGGCTTCATTCCTGACCAGATGCAGGAACAGTTCGGGAAACCTCAAGTCGTAGCAAATAGTGACTGCCAGGCCATTTCCTTCAAAATCAACCACCGGGAGTTCCCGGCCGGGACTGTAGTGCCGGTTTTCCTTGGTAAGGCTCATCAGGTGGATTTTTGAATACCGCAGCACGGAGTCTCCCCGGGGATTAAACATGACTGCGGTATTTTCCGGTTTTTCTCCGGTCTTTGCGATAAAAGATCCGCATACGTGGGCCTTCATATCCCTGGCCAACCCGGCGAGGAACCGGGGTGTTTCTCCCCGCTGCAAATCTTCTGCCAGTTTCCGGGACCGCATGGTATATCCCGTGGAAAACAGTTCCGGCAGCACCAGCAGGTCGATATTGTCTCCGATTCCCTCAGCCAGAGCCCTTACTTTGCGGAAATTGGCGGGTTTGTTCTCCCAGCATATGTCGAATTGTAGTATGGCCAGTTTCATTTTATTTAAGTGTTTCCGGTTAAAATATAAGTCAATGGCGCCAGGTTGCAGCGGCTTTCAGCCGTTTAATTTGATGGGTCATAATGAGAATACAAAAGGAAGGATAAATTATCTTAAAAAATAAACGGCTTTCTCATTTTTTAACTTTGCCATATATTAGAATAAGGAACAATTCTTAAGAGAAAGGCATTTATGGCTCTAAAAAGAGCTTTAAGGGACAAAGGATTTCGTTACGGTTTTTTCCCCTGTTTGTCGTGTGTTCTTATTGCCGCGGTCTCCCCGGGTTCCTCCCAGGAACCATGGGTCCTGGTACACCACGAGACATTTGATGCTTCGTTCAATGAACCCGCCCAGTGGGTGGAGGACGTTCATGGCGAACAAAGTCCCTATCATGTGGGGCCCCATGATGATGACGGCGAATTTTTCTTTGACCAGGAGGGATCCGGATTTCAGGACGATCTGGAAAGCTTTCGTTCTTTCCGCAAGTCCTACGCCTATGGAGAGGAGGGATGGCTGACGGTTGAGTTATATGGCAGGGACTCTGACCGGGACGGGGTTCCCGAGAGTGGGGGCGGATTTGCCAGTCGAGACGGAAAAGCCCTGCTGACCTGCACACGGCATTACGACGGCGGCCTTATCAGGCCCACCAGGGCTTTGCCCGCCCAATACCGCGTGGAAGTGACCGTGTCAAATATAAACTTCGGGGGGGAGATAAACGGAGACTGGGAATACGGGGGCAGGTTTAACGGCTATGACGGCGATGAATCGCCCGAACCCTGGCGCCCCGGCAACGCTTATGACCAGAACGGGGTGTATTTCTTATGCATTACCGATTATCCCAATCCGGCCCCCCATAACAACGCCTTTATTCATCATCATCGTAAAGTGTTTATGGACACCGATAACAATAACAACAACGGCAACGCCTGGTCGATGATCTGGGATCCGGTCCAGGAACGGGCGGTTGAAGACGGCTCCCATTATATCAGCATGGTATGGCTCAACGGAGAGGATTTCGGCAGCGACATGACGGGAAATGAATTCGTAAGCTATACTACGGATGGCTGGAAAACAAACCCGACGTTTGTGGATAAGTACCTGGATGGCGAGAGCTATGTTTTTGCCATAGAGCGGTATGATGACAGTTATACCATGTCGGTCACAGGCAGGTTTTATCATGGCGGGGAGCGCAACTATACGGCCACAAGATCTTTCCGCCAGGATCCGGTTACCTGGCATTACAACCAGACCGCGGAGGAGTACACTCCCGCCAATTATAACCAGGTGCGCACCTATGGGGGAGAAGACTATTCTACCTGGCCAGAGGGTTCCGCCTACCCTGATTTTTTCATTTTCGGAGACCCCCACATCAACTATTATGAAGGAATGGCCGAATTTGACGACTTGAAATTTTTTATTCCCGAATCCCAGGTCGGCACTCTTAAGCTTCCCGCCAAAGCCGGGTTAAAGGGAACTCCGTCTTTTGAAATTAAGGGAATTAAGGGGGAACATTCGAAGTCTTTCCGCCCCCTGGTGGTGAAATCCAGGGCTGGAAAGGGGGATGAACTGTTCGACCTGCAGGGAAAATTTCTGCAATACCCGCCCGAGTAAGAAAAAGTTGAGCATATCTGAGCGATCTTTTTTCCCCAGAGACACTAAGGCCGTCATTGCGAATCCGCATTCAGTGCACTAAGGCATGGCCCTCTTGGCCGTAAGTCCGCCAAAGGCGGATGACGGTGGGTGAAGCAATCTCCCTGAAGCAATGCGTACCATGGGGAGATTCCTCCGCATAGTCCTATTTACAAAGCAGATGCACGCAATGACGGCTCGTGTGGCTTCATGTCATGGGTGATATAACCTGAAGAAAAGAATCGAAAACCTAAAAAACGGCTTTAAGAACGCGGGCAAGACAGATAGATTCAGGATATAAATTGTTATGTCCGGTAACTCGAAAACAGCGCTCTTTGTAATTGTTCCGTTCTTAATTATCTGTTGCACCAGAAACCCGGTCAGGCAGGAGGCCGATTATTCCTTCCGTTACACGCTGGCCATACCCTCCCTGGCCTTGGATTCCCTGCATGTCACACTGGAAATCACGGATTGGGAGCACGGGGACTCTGTGCGTCTCATTGCGCCTCCAATCTACGCGGACAATCCCCTGGCAGAAGAGACCGGACAGAATTTCCGCAATCTGCTGGTTACCGGGGCGTCAGGGACTCCCCTGGAGTATGCAGGGGACAGCGTCAAAGTAGGATGGCGCAACTGCTTTTCGCTGGCCTTTGCCAAGTCCGGGCTGCCGGCCGTGATTGAATATGATGTCAGATTCCTTTACAGCGATTCAGCCAATGAACCCAGACCCCATTTTAACGGGGCGGGGGGATATCTGCAGGGCAATTATGTATTTGTCATTCCCTGCCATCATACCGAGACCGTGGATATATGGCGTGATAATTATGATATATATGTGCGTTACCAGTTGGGATCCGGGATCACTTTGTATGGCGATCCTCAGCCGGAAGCTTTTTTCCGCTCCGCCTATGAGCTCATGTTTTCCACCTCGGCCCTTGGGGGCCAGGTGCTCGCCCAGGGCGGCGGAGGAGGACAGGAATTCCGGATAGTCACCGTGCTTGCCGATGACACGACCGCCGGCCTGCTGCTGGACACGGCTGTGGCCTGCTTCAGCGTGCTGCTGGAAGATATCGCCCCGGTGTTCGGGATCATTGAACAGGCCCCTGTCAGCGTTATCCTGGGGGTGAACCGCCAGGGCGGGCTGGAGGGCATGTATGCCTTTTCCACCGTAGCAATCGGAAATAATATGGTCCTGGCCCATGAAATGGTCCACAGCTGGATAGGCCTGCGGGTAGGTGAGTACGATGATCCCTGGTGGAAGGAGGGGACCAGCAATTACCTGGGATTTCTCATACCCTTAAGGAACGGGCTGATAACCCAGGAATACCTGGACACCAACCTGGTGGTGGACCTTTCCGGGGACACAAACGTGATGGCCTACAGCCTGTCTGATGAATATGTAAGGGACAATCTGTTCCGGCCGGGGGGCCCCCGGAACTGGTTGTATCAGCTGGTGTATACCAAGGGCGCCCAGGCATGCATGCTGATGGACCTCCGCGTACGGGAGGCTTCGGGAAACACGCTGACTCTGGACCGGCTGCTGGGGGAGTTTGTGAAGCTTTTCGATGGCAGCGCCTTTCACAGGCAGGAATACCTGGATTTCCTTCAGGGCCGTTCCGGGGCCGATGTATCTGATATATTCAGCGCCTATATCGACATGGCGGGGGTAATTCCCGATTCAGTATTGCTGGAGGCTCATACCGGTCTCAGGGACCTGGGCGCTTTCGGCGCGGCCGCGGCCGCGAAAAAACCAGCCCGGGATATAACCAAGTTGCATGTCCCGGCCGCTGGGGCGGTGTGGTGGAAGTATTGAGGCTCTAAAACCGAGGTCATAATAATTTTTAATTTTCAACTTTTAAATTCTAAATGAAAAGAGTGAATGCCTTCGGCATTTATTATAAATGACTAAGCGCCAATAACATAAAACAGGGAAGAGGAGAATCTCCAGTATTCATGATACAGGGGAACGAGGCCTCTAATTTAAAATTCAGAATTCAAAATCTAAAATTTCAGTATCCCTACAGTATACTGTCCTTTTCCCTCCGGCCCTGCATCAGCAGGTAGGTGCTCACGGCCCCCACCAGGATCCCCAGGAAAAGTACCCCGAAAAATACTCCGGAAAAGACAGATTTGACGCGGGCCTTGGGAGACGTTTCCCGTCCCGCGGCATATCGGGGAGGGGGTGCGGTTTTTTCACTTTCCTTCCCGCCGCTATTGTATTCTTTCACAGCTTCGGTAGCGGTAAAACGCCTGTTTTTTCTTGGACCGCCGGCGGTGGCCTGGGTTTCCCTGTCTTCCTCGCTGAAATAGTAGCTCACAGACAGGTCAGGGGCGCCGGGAATCTGAAGGGGTTTCTGAATGAAGCCATCAGCGTGATCCCAGGACTGTGAATAGATTTCATCTTCCTTAAGATGTATTAAAAACGGCCTGGGCAGGTTCCTGCCAAGGGTATCCAGGAAGGCCTCCAGATTGATACTGGCAAGCACCACGCCTCCGAAAGTGGCGTCTGAGGTGAGCTGGGGAATGAAAATGG
>JBHPJW010000117.1:0-6105 GCA_042567505.1 Fibrobacterota bacterium | reverse complement strand
ATACGCAAGTATCCTTTATTGACCCGGTCAATCATACAAAAATAAGCTGCCCGGATGTGCAGTAATAGCTACATTATCAGAGTTTAATAAAGGAGGAAGTATGGCTGAAGAAATCACTGTGCAGGACAGGGAAGAACAACCTGCTCTCTGTATATCGGAAAAGGTGGGGACCATGAAACTGGGGAAGGTCATGGGCCCGGCTTACGAGTCGATTATGGAGCTGCTGAAACGTCAAAACACTCCGACGACGGAAAAAGACATTCCTTTTACCCTGTATAAACATATCATCTGGGACGACCTTGACAAAAAGGGACTATTCGCTTTTATCCACATGATGTTTCTGCATAAATGGGACATGGACATAGGCATTCCCTGCCCGGAATCGGCCACCGGGGAGGGCCGGATAAAAAAAATGAAGCTGGCGGCAGGCAGGTTTATCCGGACTGTCCACAGGGGGCCGTATATGAAGGTGGGCGACACCTATAAGAAAATACGACTTTATGCCGCGGAAAAAAGCCTGAAATTAAATAATTATTCAATCGAATTCTACCTTAACGACCCCCGGGAAACGCCATCCTCAGAACTGGAAACGGAAGTGCTGGTGCCCATCGCCTGAAATCAGCTCACCTCCATTTCCAAGGCGCGGTGTCAGCCTTCAGCCGGCTATTGTGGAAAAAGCCGGATAAGTGATTACATTATTTAATAGGACTGACAAAACATGAAATCAGGTTTTAAGAACATGAACCGGCAAGATGACATGAAGAGGCCCCGGCGCTGGATTTTTCTTTTGTTATCACTGTTCGGGCTTTCTTCAGCCTCGGTTGATGATATCACTATCACGGCCACACTAGAACAGATAACTGCATTCTGCGGAACAGGGGACGTGAAACTGGTTTTTATTAATAAGCCCTTTGGAGAGGCTTTCGCCCTTTGTTATGTGGATTACACAACCGTAACCTCCGGCCTTCCGGAAGTCCGTGAAATCCCCGCCGCCTCAGGAGCAATATTACCCAGCGTCTCTGGAAGCGGCAACTATATTGTCTATGCGGTGGGCCCCAGCAATGACGGTATGCCTGCAGCGAGCGCGGCTTATCTCTGCGGGTTCGACACAGCTGCGGCACCTGCGGCCATCAAAGCCGGCGAAGCCTGCCAGCCCCGCTTCCTCCAGAACACAGAGCCCCTCACGGTCATCTACACCACCCAGGATGGATTTGACAATATTTATGACGGGGTGGGGCAGACCATGAAAATGGCTGTGCCGGACGGTGCGCCATCCGGAATAGAAGAAACCGTGTATGCCGGAGGAAGTTATATCGGCGGCCTGTCCTGGAACGGAAGGTTCCTTGTCACGGCCTATCCGGAAGGAAGGATACTCGACTTGAACGCCCCGGGCTCACCCTCCCGGCAGCTGCACGTGGTCAGCTTCAACAGCCCGTCCACAGGCCACGATTCAGTGGTGGCCTCACAGGTCTGCAATGCTTCCGTTTCCTCCAGCCGGATAGATAAATTCAACAACGCCATGATGTATGTGGATTTCGGCTATCCGTTCATGACCGGTGATTACCGGAACATGAACCTGGGAGGAGGGGAACCTTATGACTCCCACCAGCTCATTTTCATAGGGGACTCGGACAACCGCGTGCTGAAGAGCTACCGGTCCCCGCCCGCGGAAGGATTCAACGATCCAGGGACTATTTCTTCCCTGGTATGGGACGACCCCGAATGGTCGAACCACCCATACTATGCCGCGGCAGCCCTGCATGCGTACCGCACGGGCGGAACCGCCAACCGCGAGGGTGTATCAATTATAAACCTCAAGGACTCCACTTATTTGCAGGTAGCGCTGGCAGTGTCCCCTGAACAGGGAGGAACTGCAAATCTGCAGTGGCCATGGGTATGGATAGACGTCCCCGATGGTTTCCAGGAAGATTCAACCTGGCTGGATTATGAAGAGCACAACGTGTCCGTGGGGCCCGGGCAATATGCAAAACCGGGCAAAGTATTTTTTACCATCATCAGCAATATGCTCCTTTCAGAGCAGCTCCTGGAATCCGTGGACATCATCACCCTGCAGGGCGGCCGTACCCAATTATTAATCCCAACGACAGGCAAAACATCAGTAGAACTGCCTTCCATACCAAACGGGCTGTATTTTATACGGTTACGCACTGTCGTAGGCGCGGAAGCTGTGATTAAATGGGCTGTGGCCAGGTAAGTCCATAAAAAATGAAATGTAACGTAAAGGTTCTCTTTAAGTTAGGACGGAAGTGTTTGTATTCTGGGAGGCTTAATCGTATGCTATCTTGAACCAGCCGAACTTGGCCATCATTCCTATGGAGAGCTGATTCAGGTCCCAGTCATTGACATACCGGTCCTGTCTGTACATGAAGCGGTAACTGAAGCCTAAAACGATCTGCAGCCATCTGCGCACATTGCCCTCAAAGAACCATTCGGGCTCAATGACATTCACATAGTCTCCGGCCACGGACCGGTCCTTCAGGCTCACATAGCCGCCTCCTACCAGCAGCTTAAAACCGCCGTGGACGGGTTCATGCGGCCTGATAATCCAGTTCAGGTCCAGCCCGGCGTAACTCAAAGAAAGGTCCTGATCATCCGGAGCATCAGCATCTATGGAATTTACCAGGCTGTAGCCCGCCACACCGATGGCGTAGGCATGGTGAATGAGCATGCCGGCACGGCCGCCAAGCAGCATCCCATGCCATTGGCCGTTCATGAGAGTGTACCTGATGTCCGGTCCGGCAAAACCAGAGAACCCTATTCGGTCATACTCGCCCTGCGCCCTTGCGGGAACGCAGACAAGCCAGAACGTGAGGAAGATGGTTTTAAGGAAGTTCATGGTTCCATTGCAGTTAATTGGTCTGGTGAGAGGTAAATTAGATATTTGGGAAGCGAGGCTCAAATGCGATGGTTCTTTGCGTGTCAGAACAGTTTGGGAGCAACGTAATCTCAGGCGATCTGCCTGATGCCCTGGCTAAAGAGAAGAACCCCTGGTCATCCATCGAACAAAGGGCTGGAACAGGGATAGCCGGTATTTGCACAACAGCCGAAAAGGCCTGATGACATAATAAAGAATAAACAATGGCGAGGGAAGGGCGATAAATCCAACATCATTGCCGTCCGGTTCCGCATAACCAAGTAAAAGCCTTGCTTTGTGACCTAATCGTTCCCGGTAACTCAGAAGCAATAACAACCGGTTGATATGCATCATTTTACCGCCTTGTGAGAACAACTCCCCAACAAACGTGTCATGAATGGATTGGAGTGACGGATCTTCTTTAATTTTTATCCGGGCCTGCGCAGGAAGTGGTGCATCCAGCAGGCTGCCGGCCAGCTTCATGAGGAGACAGACAAAGCGCTGTCTGCCAAGAGAGCTTGATTGTGTAAACACCCAGTCCCAGTCCGCGTTTGGATACCCGGCCATGAATTCCGACAGGTCACAAAGCCATTTCAATACCGTTTGATAAGGCGAACAATGGGGGTCCAGGTGCACGCAGAGATACATGAACAGGTCCTCAGGCCTGAACCAGTTCACCTGCAGGCCTTCAAACTCCGTGTGCCCCAGTCTTGACCAGGGACCGGCAGAATCAAAATTGAAGCAAAACTGATTTTTGGTGAATCCGTAGTGAAGGTCCAGGGTAATGTATGAATCCCTTTTCACAAAACTTCTGTGATAGGGGTGGGGAAGCGGATCCTTTTCCTGCAGTGGCCCGTACCCCTTTCTCAGCAGGAGTTCTTCTGCCCTGGGAAGGTCTGGTTCGCGGACCAGGAGGTCCAGGTCGCCGCAAGCCCGCAGGGATAGGTCACCATACAGTGCATGCGCCATCACAGGACCCTTTAAGGGAACCGCGTCAATTGCGCTTCCGGCAAAAAGACCGAGTACTCCGGCGAGTTCCCGGGAAAGCACCATGTTCCGTGTGAGGTTATACTGAAAAGCCCGGCGCAGTTCGCCCTTGACAGCAGCTGGAATGTATTGACTGCAGATGTTGTTGAGGTTGCGGTAAACCAAAGGCGCAATGCCCTGTTTTTGGCTCAGGATAACTGCATATTCCCAGTCAATGGCAGTCTGTGCCAGTTCCCGTATCCTGTCTTTCTTCTCACCGCCAATATCACACCTGGCGCAGCAGAGCAGCAGTTCTTCTTCCGAACGGAAACTGGTGGAGAGAGGTTGGTTGTCCAGGATTGAGGGAGCCATTGTTCTCATCTTCATATCCCATAAATCGCCATATAACCTGGAACCAATCCTGGTTGTATTATTTCAAGTCAATAAACCTGCCTGAGGATTTGAGCCGGCACAATCAGCCGAAAGGGCCTTCTGATGCGCCAGAAATTTTCCCCGGTCTTTTTCCTGCCTATTACCCGGTTACCCATTATGATCTGGAATTCCGTTCCCCTAGAGGAATCGAAACGCAGGAGTCTGATTTCAGGGAAGAGAAAACGAGCCGGCAGCAACAGTCCCGCAACTGACAGCCACTGGTAAAGGGGATGCAGGAATCTGGATACTGAAACATCAAGCCGCTTGAAGGCTCTCAGCATAACCGCAAACATTAATCCCGGAAAGCCCCCGCTGAGCTTTTTCAACCGGCCTGCCCGGTTCACGGAAACCACTTTGCCGATAATGTCCTCATTTCGTAACAGCCAGGGATCAGGACCGAGGCAATTACTGTCCCCGCGGGTACTGATTCCGTCCGGTTTGGCTTTGATCACACGATGGACAACACAGGAACCTTTCCCCGGTTCCCTGAAAAGCAGTATATCCCCCTTATTTATCAAATCAGAATGGCATGGGCTGTAAATCAGCCTGTCACCCGGTTTCAGCAGCGGGCTCATGCTGAAACCTTTATGCTGGTAACTGGTGCCAGGCAGAGGCCGTTTCCTTATCATAATCCAATGTTCCCCTTCCCATTATACTCTGGCACAAGCCGCTTGAGAAAGTGAAAAAATAATCTATGCTGCTAAAACCCGCTCCATGCCTTCCCAGAAGTTCCCGGTTAAGCTGACCTTTAACCAATAGGCGGGTACCTTTTTCGCCAAAAGGCAGGCATTGTCAAACATCTTGTTTTTTTCCGGGGCTTTCCATGCGGATTTCTTGTCACGCTTGAATTTACGGCTTACCTGAATTGCAGATTGGGTCATCAGCACGGCAGCTTCCCCTTTTCCCAGAGCTGAAATCTGGTCCGTTTCAGACTGCTCAAGAAAAAATACCGCTTTTAATGGCACGCCAGCCTGCACATTCCAGCTGGCCTGAGTGGTATCATGCACACAGCGCAGGTAATTGCTCCAGGTTGGAAAAGGGTGAGCAAAAAAAATCCCACTTGGTTCTCTAACCACAAGAACTTCATCATCACAAAGGGGTTTCCACGGCTCTGGTAAGCGCTGGAAGCAGGTTGATTTCCCCATGTTTCCCGAAGCGGCCAGAAGAATTCCGCCCCCCCGAAATTCGGCCAGTGTTGAATGAAACGGCAGTCCTCCCGCTTGCACGCACTGCTGATAAACAGGCTCGAGGGAAACCAACATATTTATGTATTCCATTTCACCTGGTGATCTGTCACGTATTTCGCATACCACATCACTTATTTGGTTGTTCCGCCAAAACCGTAATGATCGGCGGCCATGTTCTGACCAGGTGTGGTCACTATCATCCAAATTCTGGTCCCCGGTCAACAGCTCGTGACAAATTTTCGGACAGGACCCATTCCCACTTGCTGTAAATATGAATTTGGGGGAGCCCCGGGATCTGCACGGATTCAATTCCAGAATAGAGGCCAGTTTTTTCAACCAGGGGCTTAGTGCCGTATCGCTGCTCATCCACCACTCTATTCCTTCACCCAGGATAAGGGAATAACCAGGAGGTCCAGATTGAGGATTATTCATCAATCCTCTTTGTGTTGGAATGTTAAGGATTTTAATTGCTGGAAAGAATAGATAGTGACTCTGAGTAGAATTGCCACTAACCTAATTATTAGCCCCGGAATTGCAAGTGGTTCCCGGAGTCTCACCATTCTGGCAAAGAGTCGCGTGGGTTGAACCGAAGGGATCACATTGCCCATAAGCATTTTCAGGAGCGGTCAAAGGTTCAAGTTTTGG
>JBHPJW010000116.1:0-6161 GCA_042567505.1 Fibrobacterota bacterium | reverse complement strand
ATGTGGTCCTGGAGGGAATACTCGATTGTGAAGCTGAACGGAACAAGATGAAAAAAGAACTTGCTAAGACCGCCGGCTTTATAAAAAGTTTAACCGCCAAACTTTCCAATGTGAAATTCCTGAAAAACGCCCCGGAAAACGTGATAGAAAGGGAACGGCAAAAGCTGGAAACCCAGCGGGAAACCGCCCGCAAGCTGGAGACGACTATTGCGGAATTGAGTTGATGAACTAAAGTGGGAAGTAGGAAGTGAGAAGGGGGAAGTTCTAATAATTTTAAATTCTAGATTTTAAATTTTGAATTACGATAACGCCCAATTACTAACAGAATGCCGCCCTCCTTCTCCCTCCAGAGGCGGGATTTGGAGGACGAGGAGGCATTCACTAATTCCATTTAGAATTGAGAATTCAAAATCCAAAATTATTCGGTGCCCAGGTTTCTCATACTCCACTCTCCCCACTCCCTACTCCACACTAAATGACTTAAGAACTTGAGCAACTATGAAATCCCTGGAGCAGGTTAAAGCACTCGCCGGAAAGGGCAATGTCATCCCCATATACCGGGAACTCTCAGCCGACCTGGAAACTCCCATCACCGCGCTGTTAAAGCTTAATAAGAGCGCAGAACAAATCTTCCTTTTAGAAAGCGTGGAGGGAGGAGAAAACATCGCCCGTTATTCTTTCCTGGGAAAGACCCCTTTCTCTATTTTCCGATCCAGGGGGCGTCAGATACATATTTCGGGACTAGAAACGAAAAGTTACCAGGGAGAGCCTCTTGAAGAACTCAAGGCTTTTTTTGAGAAATTCAGGGGAGTCAAAGATCCCAATCTGCCCAATTTCGCCGGCGGCGGTGTGGGTTTCATCACCTATGACGCTGTCAGGCTCATAGAAAGAATACCCGAAACAGGTCGGGATGATCTCAACCTGGACGACATACATATCGGCATGTATGACGCCTTTATCGTTTTTGACAACGTGAAGCACCGCATGTATATAGTAGCCAACGTGCTTATTGATGTTTATGACGGTGTGAAAAATGCCTACAAAGTGGCCCTGAACAATATTAACCGCCTGGAACAGGAGCTGTCAGCGCCCCTCATCCCTCCTTCTCCACACACCTCTGCCAATCCTGAATGGGGCTCAAATTTTGTGCGCCGGGACTTTGAGGATTCTGTGGAAAAGTGCCGGGAATTCATAAAGGCCGGTGACGCCTTTCAAATCGTGCTTTCCCAGCGCTTCTCATGCGATCTCGAGACCGATTCCATCCGGATCTACCGGGCCCTGAGGACGATCAACCCTTCTCCCTATATGTATTACCTGAAATTCAACGAATTGGAAGTGGTGGGCGCTTCTCCGGAAATGCTGGTAAGAGTGAACAACCGAAAAGCGGACACCAGGCCGATTGCGGGCTCAAGGCCGCGGGGAAGGGACGCTGAAGAGGATCTTCAGCTGGAGAAAGACCTGCTTTCCGATGAGAAGGAAAGGGCCGAGCATGTGATGCTGGTTGATCTGGGAAGAAACGACCTGGGACGGGTCTCTGAATATGGAAGCGTCCGCGTTACCCAGTTCATGACGGTGGAGCGTTACAGCCACATCATGCATATCGTCTCCAATGTGGAAGGCATTCTGCGGCCGGAGATGCACTGTCTTGACGCCCTGATGGCCTGCTTTCCGGCCGGTACGCTCTCCGGGGCGCCTAAGATCCGGGCCATGGAAATCATTGACGAACTGGAACCTCATAAGCGGGGAATATACGGAGGGGCCATTTGCTACCTGGATTTTAACGGCAACCTTGACTCCTGTATTGCCATCCGCACCATGGTGGTTAAGGATAACAAGGCGCTCGTCCAGGCCGGGGCTGGAATTGTGGCCGATTCAGTGCCTTCCCGTGAGTATGAGGAAACCCGAAGCAAGGCCGCCTCGCTTTTTAAAGCGGTGGAAATGGCTGGTGAGGCATAAGTGTGAGGAGTTGGAAAAAATGGAGATTATACCGTCACTTCGAGCGGAGTACCGCCTTAGGTGGTACGGAGTCGAGAAGACAATACAGACGAATAGAGCAGACATTGCCTGAATTAATAGCAACATATGCAAGTTATGGCGTTTCCTTGTCATCCTTGTTGACTTCTCGACTCGTCCGAAGCAATGGATGTATAGCTTCCGGACGGCTCGAAGTGACGGCGGCTCAGCGCCAATGTACTCACACCTTACACCTCACCTCTATAAGAACCCAATACCCCAGGGCACAAGAGGCAAAGGAATCCAACACCTCATGATACTTGTCCTAGACAACTACGACTCCTTCACCTTTAACCTGGTGCAGTACATAGGCGAGAACACTGCTGACATAGAGGTTGTGCGCAACGATAAAGCCACGGTGGAAGAACTGCTTGAAAAAAAACCTTCCCATATCATTATTTCTCCGGGGCCGTGTACGCCTAAAGAGGCGGGCATATCCGTGGAACTGGTCAGGCGCCTGGAACGGCCCATACCGCTTTTGGGCGTCTGTCTCGGGCATCAGTGCATTGCCGCGGCTTTTGGAGGAGAAGTAATCCGGGCCCCCTACCTGATGCACGGTAAAGTCTCCAGAATTATCTGCAAATCCTCGCCTCTCCTGAATGGTATTTCCGATACTTTCATTGCGACCAGATATCATTCTTTGATAGTAAAACGGGAAAACCTGCCCAGGGAACTGGAGATAACCGCCGAAACCGAGGATGGGATTATCATGGCCGTCCAGCACCGCTC
This sequence comes from Fibrobacterota bacterium, assembly GCA_042567505.1. GTDB lineage: Bacteria > Fibrobacterota > Fibrobacteria > UBA11236 > JADFYW01 > JBHPJW01. Next base: position 3,419 of record JBHPJW010000116.1, on the reverse strand, counting down.
CAGACTCATTTTCGGCCTTCAGTTTCATCCCGAATCCATTCTCACCGAACCTGGCAAACAGATTATTAAGAACTTTTTGAACCTTGGAGATAAATTATGATAACAGATGTTCTGGGAAAGTTAATCAAGCGTGAAAACCTGGCCTTTGACGAGATGAAGGCAGTGATGGAACAGGTGATGGAGGGAAAATGCACCTCCGCCCAGATCGGCGCATTCCTGGCAACCCTGCGCAGCAAGGGAGAGACCCCCGAGGAGATAGCGGCGGCTGTTGAAACCCTGAGAGCAAAAGCTACGCACGTCCCTGTTTTCAAAAACAACGTGATAGATACCTGCGGGACGGGGGGCGACCATTCCGGGACTTTTAACATCAGCACGGCCGGCGCCCTGGTGGCCGCCGGAGCCGGCGCACCCGTAGCCAAGCATGGAAACAAGGCCATGAGCAGTTCCTGCGGCAGCGCCAATGTGCTGCAGGAACTTGGGCTCAATCTCGAACTCACCCCTGAGCAGGTGGGTGAAAGCATTGACCGCTACAACATCGGGTTCCTTTTTGCTCTGAAGCTCCACAGCGCCATGAGACACGTGGGCCCGGCCCGGCAGGAGCTGAAACAGAGGACCATTTTCAATATTCTCGGGCCCATGCTGAATCCGGCCGGAGCCAAACGGCAGATAATCGGGGTTTTCGACGCCGGCCTGCTCCACACCCTGGCCACCGTGCTGCAGAGGACCGGGTCCGAACAGGTGATGATAGTGGCCGGCAAAGACGGTCTGGATGAGATTTCGCTGTCGGCCCCCACCCTGGTGGCCGAGTTAAAGGACGGAAAAATAGATGAATATGAATTAAATCCAGCCGAGCTGGGATTCACCCCGTGTTCGCTTGATGACCTTAAGGGCGGCAGCCCCCGGGAAAACGCGGAAATAATTTCCTCTATCCTGGACGGCCAAAAGGGCCCGCAAAGAGACATCACGGTGCTTAATGCCTCCGCCGCCCTTTATGTGGCCGGCATGGCAACGGATATTCCTGATGGAATCAACAAAGCGCAGGAAGCTATAGACTCAGGGGCAGCCAAAAAAACCCTGGAGGATTTCGTGGCTTTTTCCCAATAGTTTTAAAAACTCGAGAAAAAAACTCAAACAGAAGAAGCCTATTTTTTCTTTTTCTTCTTACCGGCTATGCCGACAGTGGTGCGGCCCGACCACCACACCACAAAAGGCGAGGCGACGGCCATGGAAGAATAGGTGCCGACCACCACGCCGATAATCATGGCTACGGAAAAGGCCTGTATTCCCGCCCCGCCCCGGACGGCCAGGATAGTCACCACAAACAGCGTGGTCAGTGATGTTATCAAGGTTCGGGAAAGAGACTGATTTATGGCCCTGTTGACTTTGTTGGCAAAACCTTCTTTGCCGGTTATCTCGATATTTTCCCTTACCCGGTCAAACACCACGATAGTATCGTTCAGCGAATAACCCACAATAGTCAGGATGGCCGCGATAAAGGTGAGTGAAAGTTCAAGTCCCAGTATCCCGAAAATGCCCCAGGTAACCAGGATATCGTGTAATAAGGCCACCACCGCGCCTATGCCAAAACCCAGGCCGTTTTTACCAAACCGGATCCATATGTATATAACTATGAGGATCAAGGCAAGCACACAGGCTTTTACCGCGTCCCATTTAAGCTCCTGCCCTATCCTGGGACCGACCGATTCCTCTCCGGTAATTTTTGCCTCGCCAATAGTCTTCTGAATAATTTCCCTGGCCAGGGAATCGTCCTGCGCCTTGTCGATGCTGATGAGCACCTGGTTGTCTTCAGCAGCCCCGATGGCCTGAATCTTGGGGTTCTGGATGCCGTTTGCCGATATCCGGGAACGCAGATCCTCCACTTCCGGAGGAGATGTGAACGCAACCTGATAAACATTGCCCCCGGTAAAATCAATGCCCCAGTTGAATCCTCCCGTGCTGAAGATGTAAATGAAACTTCCGCCGATAACAACCGTTGATATAACTATAAAATACCTGGTTTGAGCGATAATTTTCAAATCCGGTTTGAGCAGGAATTTGATTCCGCTGCCGATGGAAAGCGCTTTAACATCAACCCGGTCTATAAAAATGTCGAATATCAGCCTGGTGACGAACAGGGCCGTAAACATGGAAGCGGCAATCCCTATCATGAGCGTCAGTCCAAAGCCTTTGATGGGGCCGCTGCCGAGATTAAAGAGAATAAGGGCCGTTCCAAAAGTAGTGACGTTTGAATCAAAAATGGTGGTGAAAGCCCTTTTGTACCCGGCGTCAATTGAGCCGCGAATGGATTTTCCCACCCGCAGTTCTTCCCTTATTCTTTCGAATATGATAACATTGGCGTCCACGGCCATTCCGATGGTAAGGATTATACCCGCTATGCCGGGAAGAGTAAGAGTGGCATGGGCCATGGAGAGCACCGCGCCGATAATCGCCAGGTTAAAGATGAGCGCCCCTATGGCTATCATGCCCGATCCCAGGTAGTATATGACCATGAAAACCACCACCAGCGCCAGACCTATCAGTGCGGCGTTCAGGCCTTTCTGTATGTTCTCCTGTCCCAGCGTTGGCCCTACCGAACGGAGTTCGATAATCTCCATGGGCGCGGGCAAGGACCCTGCTCTGAGGGTGGTAGCCAGGAGCTTGGCCTCGGGAAAATCCCCGATACCTGTGATAGCGGCACGTCCCTGGGTAATTTTCCCCTGAATGACCGGGGCGGAATAAACCGTTGAGTCCAAAACAATGGCCAGTTTGCGCTTGATGTTGGCGCCGGTAATCCTTCCAAACTCCCTCGGGCCCCGTCCCTTAAAAGACAGGCTTACTTCAATTTCTCCGGTAGGTGAACGCTGCACATTGGCATCAGAGATATATTCTCCCGTCATTTCCGCCCGCCGCTTCAGAAAAAAAAGTTCCCGGGCTTTTGCTCCGCCTCCCAATGAAATGATCTCTTTGCCCCAGAGAAAATGAAATCTCCGAGGTATTAATGAACTGATGTCAGGAGCGCTTAATATCTTTTTAGCTTTCTGCACGTCTTCCAGCCTGATTCCCACACCGCCCCAGGGAAGGCCCACCAACAGAGAACCAAAGGGACGTGACCGAAAGGATTCTAAGCTTTCTGACTCGAGCATCGTTTCTCCGGTATCCGTTCCGGGCAGAGCCACCTGGGAACCAGCCGTGCTGTCCGCGGAATCAACCGGTTGCGCCAGGGCGGAATCGGCTGCCGGTCCCGGCAGGGTATCCGGGACCTGTGTGATGGACTCGAGAGAAGCTTTTTCGGCTTTCTCAACCACATCGCCAAAGATATCCGTTACTGCTTTGATGGAATCGGGTGTCTCTACTGAATCGGTAACCAGCCCGGACTGCCGTTTCATATAATTATCAATTCTATCCAGGACAGGTTTAAA
>JBHPJW010000115.1:0-6173 GCA_042567505.1 Fibrobacterota bacterium | reverse complement strand
TCGAGCGGAGAACTGCGAAGCGGGCCGGAGTCGAGAAGTCAAAACAGATGACAGGAAATGAGAGTAGCTAAAAGAACCGAAGCCAAGATACGTCACTTCGAGCGAAGGACCGCCAAGCGGGCCGGAGTCGAGAAGTCAAAACAGATGACTAAGAGCTGGAGAAGCTGAAAAATAATGAAAAAATCCTGGGTATACATGCTCAAGTGCAGAGGTGGAACTTATTACACCGGTTGCACTACTGATCTTGAAGCTAGAATGAACAAGCATTATGCGGGTTACTTTCCGGGCTATACTAAGATGAGAAGACCTGTAAGACTGGTATTCTCCCAAGAATTTTCTGATATAAATGATGCCATAACCATGGAGAGAAGAATAAAGAAGTGGTCGCAAGCAAAAAAAGAGGCTCTTATCAAAGGAGATTTTGAAGAGATTAAGAAGCTTTCAGGAACAAGAGGAAAGATTAATGTTACTGAGCGTATGTGTTAACTTATTGACTCGCTTATGGCTCTGGATGTGTGGTAACCTGATTGCAAGCAATGTGGGTGGGTTAAGGCGTTTCTTTGTCTGCTGTGTTGACTTCTCGACTCGCCCGAAGCAAGGGATTCATAGCATCCGGGCGGCTCGAAGTGACGATGGCTCAGTCATTAAGGAATTGAAAAAACAAAGGACACATCATGTATAGAAACCATCATAAAACAGCCCTGGTGTTTTTCCTGTTACTGCTGCCATTGATGGTCTCTTGTAACAAATCCTCCCCGTCATCCTGGGACCAACAGCAGTACCGCGCCGCCGCTTCGGCGCTATATAACCGGGAATTGTTTAAGGAAGCCGCACTCATGTACGAGAAATACCTGCACTCGGGGTCCATACCTTCCCGGGATATTCCCAAAGTATTATACCAGATGGGCAATATATACCTGGACAATCTGGGAGATCCGAAAACCGCGCTTGGTCATTATACAGTGCTCAAAGCGCTCTTCCCGGATGAGACCTTCAACAATCAGTTGGGAAAAAAAATCGTACTCTGCCTGGAAAAGGCCGGAAGGAGGTTGGATGCCAAACAGGCGCTGTCCAGTATTACCGACCTGGACCCGGTTTCCCGGGATACCGTGGCTGGAGCAAAAATTGTTGCTGAAATTGACGGCAGGAAGATCTCTCTTAATGAAATCGAACAGGCGGTGGGAGCCCTGCCCGAGGCTCCGCTGGAAAGGGAACAGCTCGTTTCGCAATATGTTGCGCAGATTTTAATCGCCGACGCCGCCCGGCGCAAAGGCATAGGCGATCGGCCTGAAGTAAAAAAGAGGCTGCAATTCGTACAGAACCAGATGCTGGCCCAGGAGAGCCTGAAGGAAGAACTCAATGTCCCCAGTCCTTCGGAAAATGATCTGAAATATTATTTCGAAGCCCATAAGCAGCGGTACCTGACCGGCCCGGACTCCCTGTCTGATTTTACCAAGCTGCTCCCAAAGGTGCAAAAGGACTGGCAAATGGAAAAACAGAACGAGAAATATCAGGAATACGTTTCTGAACTGTTGAGGTCCGACCTGGTCCGCATATACGGCACAGGAGGAGGAACTGAATAAGTGGCACGGCCACAATAACAAATTCTGGATTATGAATTATAAATTTTCAGAGAAAGACTCATGCAATTTTTCGGAATGTGCATGCTCTTTTGAAATTAGCCAGGCTATCCGGGCGTGCCTTACCGTCCGGGCTAATGGCCTGAACGCCAGGAGGACCGGAAACATCCACCGCATCCATGACATCCAGTCAAACCGCAGGGAAGCCGCTGAAAGCGATCACTGGCTGAAACTGATGATAGAGTAATATGAAGAGACAAGGATCCTGTTATCTCTGCCTGGCCATACTGGTTGTACTCAGCGGTTATGGAAAGACCTGCTGGTGCCAGACAGCTGAACTGACTGTTGATTCCAGGGTGGACAAATCAGAGATAACCATTGGCGACAGGCTCCGCTACGAGATAAACGTGCACTACCCGGCCTCCGGAATACTGGAGCTGCCTTCAGTGCTGGGCAATCTGGGAAGCTTTGAAGTGAAACAATACGATGTGTCCGAGCCGACAAAAACCGCCGCCGGCCGGGAACGAACCTGGGAATTTGTGCTTTCCACCTTTACCGTGGGACAGTACACCATCCCGCCCCAGCTGGTGGAATACACGCCGGAAAACGACACTGTCAGGCAGGTCATCTACACGGAACCCATTGTCATCAACGTCAAAAGAACCAGCCCGGAAACGGTAAAGGACATAGCAGATATAACCGGCCTGGCCGTACTCAAGGCAGGCATCAACAAGTTCTGGATACTTCTGCTGGTAGTGCTCGCCGGCGGCTGCGCCATGGCGGTCTGGATTTACCACAGGCGCAAACAAAGCAGGAACATGACGCCTCCCCCAAAACCGCCCTATGAAGAAGCCGTGCTCCTTTTGGAACAGTTGAAAAAGGAAGGCCTTCCGGCCAGACAGCTGCACAAACAGTACTGCTTCCGCCTTTCTGAAATTCTGCGCCGCTATCTCACGCGCCGCTTTGCCATAGACGCGCTCGAGTCCACCACGGAAGAGTTCCTGGAAAAAATCACGTCCATTGACTTAACACAGGCCCAGAGAGACCGCATAGACGGGTTCTGCCGGAAGACTGACCCGGTAAAGTTCGCTGACTTTTCACTGACACAGGAAGAAGCTGCTGAAGCCTTCAAAGCGGTGGACACCATTGTGCATCAGACCAGGCCAAGGCGGGAACAGGACGAAAACGCGGGGAAAAAGACAAAAGAAAAAGAGGCCCCGACATGATCCCTCATTTTCAACATCCCTTTTTTCTCTTCCTTCTGCTGCTGATTCCCCTGCTGGCTCTGCAGCAGTTCAGGTTTAATAAAAACCGCAAGGCCAGCATCCGCTTTCCCACCTTGAAAATCATCCGCAGGATTCCCGCCTCCTGGGCGCTCAAAGTACGCCATGCCCTGCTCGGCCTGAGGCTTCTGGTCATCGCCCTTCTCATTATCGCGCTGGCCAGGCCCCAGAAGGGCGAATCCATAGAGGAAGTGTCCACCCACGGCGTTGACATCGTGCTGGCGCTGGACATATCCACTTCCATGAGCACCCTGGACTTCAAGCCCAAGCACCGGCTGCATGTGGCCAAATCTGTAATTGAATCATTTGTGCTGGGCCGTTCCACTGACCGGATAGGCCTGGTGGTGTTCGCCTCCAAGAGTTTTACCCAGTGCCCCCTCACTTTGGATTACGGCATCCTGGTTCAGTTTTTAAGAAGCGTCACTTTTAACATGGTGGAAGACGGCACAGCCATCGGCACGGCTCTTCTCAACGCCTCCAACCGCCTGAGGGACAGCAAGGCCGAAAGCAAAATTGTCATCCTCTTAACTGACGGGGAAAACAACGCCGGAGAGGTAAGCCCTCTCACCGCCGCCAAGGCCGCCAAGGCCCTGGGAATAAAAATTTATACCATTGGAGTGGGAAAAAGCGGGAACCAGCCCATAGAAATAGACGACCCGCTGTTTGGAAAACGCATAGTCACCGTACCGACAAAGATTGATGAGAAGACCTTGAAGAAAATCTCCGATATGACCAACGCCCATTATTACCGGGCCCAGGACCCCGAGGCCCTGAAACAGATATATGAGAAAATAGACGAGTTGGAAAAAACCGAAATCGAAACCAGTAAGTTTACCAGGTACCGGGAGCTTTTCGCCGGCCTGCTGGTCCTTGCCCTGCTGCTTCTGTTTATAGAAGTGGTGCTCACCAATACGAGGTTTATGAAAATACCATGAGGTTTGGATCTCCCGAATTCTTCTGGCTGCTCTTCGGCCTTCCCATATTGCTGGGATTTTACCTTTATGCCCTGCGCAGGAAGAAAAGGGCCATGATACGTTTTGCCCGGGTCGACATGCTCAACCGGCTGATAGGCAGGATTTCCCGGGGTAAGCAGTATTTTAAGGCCCTGCTGATCATCATGGTCTTTTTCTTCTGCATCCTCTCCCTTGCCCGGCCCCAGTACGGCACAAAAATGGAACTGATGAAAAGGCGGGGCATTGACGCCGTGATAGCCGTGGACGTATCACTTTCCATGTATGCCGAAGACATCAAACCCAACCGCCTGGAACGGGCCAAACATGAAATATCCAGTTTTATCGATCTGCTTGGAGGGGACCGTGTGGGTCTGGTGGCCTTTGCCGGGGAGGCGTTTTTGCAGTGTCCCCTGACCCTGGACTACAGCGCAGCTAAAATTTTCCTGGACATCCTCGGTCCCGGCCTGATACAAACTCCGGGCACCTCCCTCGGCTCGGCCATTGAGACGGCCCTCAAAGCCTTTGATCCTGAGGAAAGAAAGTACCGCGTGCTGGTGCTGCTGACTGATGGCGAAGACCACAGCGGCACAGCGGAAAAATGGGCTGAAGAAGCGGCCCGGCAGGGTGTTACCATATACACTGTGGGAATAGGCTCCGCAAGCGGAGTGCCTATTCCCATCAAGGACCAGCATGGCAATATAACCTACAAGAAAGACCGCAGGGGAAACGTGGTATCCACCAGGCTGGACGAACTCACCCTTCAGAAAATAGCCCTGGCCACCCAGGGAAAATACTTCCATGCCGCACCGGGGCGTTTTGAACTGGACCAGGTGGTGGAGGAAATTAATGAAATGGAAAAACGGGAGCTGCAGGGGGAGAGGTTCACCCAGTATGAGGATCGCTTTCAGTTTCCCCTGGCCGTGGCGCTGGTTTTGCTTATAATGGAAATACTTATCTCTGACAGGAAAAAAGTGAGAAAGGAATGGACAGGAAGGTTTACATGATGATAGCCAGAGAGATACTGACGTCATGCCGAGCGAAGCCTGTCACGCCGGGCTCGATCCGGCGTCTTACCGGACTGAATTCCGGCTTGAGTGTACTGTGGAAAGATTCCGGCATGCGCCGGAATGACAGTTTTAAAAGTGACGCCAGCATTAAAAGCTTATTGAGTGTTATATTGCTTGTAACGGCCCTGCCCCTACTGTGTCAGGCACAGACAGCGGATCCCGACTCCGCCGCTCCGCAGATCCTGCCGGTTCCCCAGACACCACAGGGGGATATTCTGGACGAACTGGATACGGAAGGGCCTGTTTCCGGTGAGTCCTGGTGGAAAAGAACGCTCAGGTTCCTGGGATTAAGCCCTTCGATCGTCAAAGAAGGGGAAAAGGCCTATGTCAAGGAGGACTATGACCTGGCGTTGCAGAAATTCCTGGAAGCCCGGCTGGACCGGCCCCAGTCCCAGGAACTGGCCATGAACATCGGCAACGCCCAGTATAAAAAGAAAAAATACGACCAGGCCATTGAGGGTTACAAGGAGTCACTGATAGGCGAGAATACCGGCGTCGCCGCGTCAGCCTATTACAATATGGGCAACGCCTACTTCCGCAAAGGTGAATTTGCGGTGCAGCAGGGCGACCAGCAGGGCATTCAGCATTACCGCTCTGCCATGGCCAACTATAAAAAATCACTGGAGATAAATCCGGATAACCCCGACGCCAAGCGCAACATCGAAGTGGTGCAGGCGCGTATCAAGGAATTGCTGGAAAAGCAGGAACAACAGCAACAGCAGGACGGACAGCAGCAACAACAACCCCCTCCCGAGCCCAGCGAGAAAGCCAGGGAAGTGCTGGCCCGGGCCATGCAGCTGGTGAAGCAGAGAAAATATGAAGAAGCCAAACAACTGCTGGAAGCCATCATTCAGGAAGACGCCACCGCTGTCAGCTTTCAGGCTCACGTCCAGCGGATAGATGATATTCTCAACATCCTGGCGGGCCGGCCCCCGGAACCGCCTGCTGCTCAAGATCCAAGAAGTCAGCAGCAAGGCCTTGGAGTTATTTAGCATATGAACAAAAGCACGCAAGGAGTAAAAGAGTATTGGAGTATTGGAGTATTGGGCTTCCTCCATCCTAACAAAGCCAATATTAAAATTAGACGATTGTTTTTCATAACAATGCTGATTTTTACAAGTCAGGCTTTTTCCATAAAATCAGCAGACGATTATTATCACTCCGGGTCCGGAATGTACATCGAGGGCCGCAGGCAGCAGGCAGCCATAGAAGTGGAGGAGGGGCTGAGGCAATTCCCGGCTGACCCGAAATTGACTATGCTCAATGATCACCTGAAACAGCTGCAGGATC
>JBHPJW010000114.1:0-6201 GCA_042567505.1 Fibrobacterota bacterium | reverse complement strand
TTGTGAAATCCTTGAACAGGCGGTGAAGAATTCACTGCCCTGGGATCTTGAGGCAAGGTTGGATAGAGTCCGTGTTTTAAAGAGAGACCTGGAGGCAGGCAATGCCGGGCTGGAAGAGAGCTTCGGCCGCCTGAACGCGCTTTATTCCGAAGAGATAAAATTCGGGGATGAAGTGGAGTTCTCGGAACGGCCAGTCACACGGATAAACGGGGAAACGGTAAACGCCAGAATTTTAAAAATCGGGAACCAGTGGATGGTTTATGCCGATGAGGAGGACAAAAAATACGGGGTGCTGGAAAGAGCCTTGGGTGAAGAAGGCATTCAGTACAAGTGGCGGGAGAATCTTTCCTTTGCAGAAAGGGAGGCGATTCGGGACGCCCTGGACGTGAAGAACGCCAAAAAGCCGCCCAAGCTGGTTAACCTTCCCATCACCTTCACGCTCAAGGCCCAGGCAAAAGGAGGGAAGTAAAATGAGATGGACAATCTGCCTTCTGGCGTCGTGTTTGTTTGCTCCCGCCGGCTTGGCGAAAAAGGACCAACGCCTGCAGGAGCTTGAAGAACTCAAGCGGGAGCTCACCTCCCTGCATAACCTGAAGTTGGAAAAGCTGGAGGCCCTGGAAAAAGCGGAAGCGGAGAGGTGGGACCAGCGTTACCGGCAGTCCGCCAAAATGAAGCAGCATGAGGACAGGGTCAGGGCTCTTGAAACCGCTTATAACCGGTTGGCCACGGACATGGGCAGGCGGCAGGACGACCTGGTGCGGGAAGGAAACGTCGCCCGGGAGCTTAAGCTCGAGTGGGAAGACGCCAAAGCCACTGCTGCGGCGTTTGAAAACTTGATTATCCAGTCAATCGAGAAGGCGGCGGAACGGATATCCAGTGATATCCCGGTGGGGATTTCGGAGCGGACCCTGGCCGTTACCGCCATGTCAGAGAAAATCACCTCGGGCAGGGGCAACATTTCAGAAGTACTTGATGGATATTTCGGCTATTACCAACGCAGGTATGAAATGACCATGGAACAGACATTAACGGCCAGACAGAGTTTCATGGAGGAACAGGAATACCCTGTGTGGCGGCTGCAATTGGGAACGGTATTCATCGCTGAGCTGGCCAAGACCGCCGGCGACAAGACCCAGATACTTTTAAGGACAGGAAAGCTGCAGGGAAAAGTGTTCGCCTGGAGAAGCCGGCTGGCACAGGATTACAACACCAGGATCTCAAAAGCGGTCATGGACGCGGTGGGAGGAAAAGCCGCGGCTGAAATTACGCTGGACGTCCTGCAGAACCGGAGTCTGGGATCCGGCTTCACCAGCGCCGGCACCGCTACGGGCTGGGACAAATCTTTGGTCTGGTTTAAAAAGGGAGGGCTGGTGATGTATCCCCTGCTGCTGGCCGCCCTCCTGGGTCTTCTGTTCTCGCTGGAAAGGCTGTTTGTGCTCATGCGCAGGTCCACTGATTCCCAGAGGTTCATGAAAAAGCTCAATCCCCACCTGGAAAGCGGATCGTGGAAGGGAGCCGCCGATGTATGCACTCGGTACCGCACCAGCCTGGGCCGTGTGCTGGCCAATATTATCAGCCAGGCCGGGAGATCGCGGGAGTCCGGGGAAAAGGCCGCGAGGGAAACCATGCTCAGGGAAATGCCCATTCTGGAAAAGCGCATGGTCCTCATTGCCGCCATAGGGGGGTCGGCTCCGCTAATGGGTCTTTTAGGCACGGTCTCAGGCATGATTTCCCTGTTTAAGGTAATTACTGATGTGGGCACCAATGATCCCAGGATTTTGGCCGGGGGAATATCCGAGGCCCTGATAACCACCCAGACCGGGCTCATTATCGCCATTCCCATACTGTTGATCCACGGTTACCTGAGCGACCGCATGGAGCGGATTCAAAACGACATTACCGCCAACAGCATGGAAGTGATGAATAAAATATGGTCGGAAGGACGGTGAGTTATGGGGATCATAGCTGTGAGGTGTGAGATATGAGGTCTGAGGGAATGAACGCTGTGCGACCGTCACTTCGAGTAAGTGAACGAAGCGAACGCATCGAGAAGTCAACGAGGCCGATAATGAAGCGGCATAATCCGCATCCGTTGCTGCTAGTTATGGCAATGCCTGTTCCCGGCGTCTGTGCTGACTTCTCGACTTCGGTCCCGCGTTACGGGACCTACGCTCGAAGTGACGGACTTCTGCTTCACTCCCCACTCCCCACTCCCTACTCCTTACCCCTTACCCCTTACTCCTCAATCCTCAGAGGCTTATGTTAATAGACTACTTATACGAAACCTTACGATCCGGAGGCTGGGTCATCATCCCCATTTTCCTGGTGGGGGGAGCGGGATTTTTCCTGGCCGGGCTGGTGATGCTGGAAATGAAGAACGATTTTTTCCAGCGGAGGTTCGACGGGTTTTTCGAGGACGTGTTTTCAAAGTTGAAACAAAATGATTTAAAGGGCGTTCTTCACCGCCTTGACAGGCGGCCCGGCATGGTTTCTCACAGCTTGAAACTCGCCATTAAGAACAGACGCTTGTCCGAAGAAACGCTCAGAAACCTGCTGGCCCAGGAACTGAGAAAGGAACTCTATCCCGTTGACAGGCACCTTCCCCTGATAGGAGTGCTGGCCGCGGTGGCCCCGCTGCTGGGCCTTTTGGGCACGGTGACCGGGATGGTGCACACCTTTCAGATTATCATGGAATTCGGAAATTCCAATCCCATCCTACTGGCCGGGGGCATCTCCGAGGCCCTCATCACCACCCAGTCAGGCCTTTTGATCGCCTTTCCCCTGGTGCTGTTCAAACATCAGCTGGAGGACAGGATCTCCTGGACGCGGAAACAGGTGGAACTGGGATTGACGAGGTTTTTTAATCAGAGATATTATAGTGAGGGCAGTAACCAGGAGAAAATGGAGTAATGGAGTACTGGAGTAATGGAGTGTTGGGTAGCAAGAGTGGCGCCTCCGGCGCGGATTTAAATATTTTGTGCTGTCCGTCACTTCGAGCCGCCCGGAAGCTATACATCCACTACTTCGGACGAGTCGAGAAGTCAACAAGGACGACAAGGAACCCCCAGAACCCGCATTCGATGCTATCGGTTCAGGTAACGTCTGCTCCTTGCGTCTGTATTGATTTCTCATTACCTTCCGTCACCCTTCGACAGGCTCAGGGTGACGGCTTCTTCCTCACACCTAACGCCTGTAGGAGCCCATTACTCCATTACTCCATTACTCCAGTACTTCAGTACTCCAACATTAACCCAGAGGACTAGTCACATGGATCCATTCGAAATGCCGGTGAAAAAGAAGCAGGGAGTGAACGTCGATATCGCCCCCCTCATGGACATGGTGTTCATCCTGCTCATTTTCTTTATCGTGACATCGACCTTTACCCGTGAGACGGGCGTGGAAGTGGAAAAGCCAAAGGCCAGGTCCGCCACCGAGGTGAGCCGCAAGAGCGTGCTTATCGCCATCACCAGGGAGGGACGGATACATGTCAATGAGAGGCAGGTGGAATACGAGGCTCTTCAGGACATCCTCAAGCAGATGCTGGTGAAAAACCCGGAACGGGAAGTGGTGCTTATTGCAGACAAGAACTCCCAGACCGGCCGCATGGTGAGCGTGATGGACGCCTGCAACCTGGCCGGGGTTAAGAAGATCTCAGTTGCGGCCCTGGCCGATTGAATCTTAAGATGAATTGATGACAGGAATAAGGCCGGCAGTTTCCGGCCGGCCTTGCCTGCGGCCGGGGTATAGCTCTTCAAAACTAATGCGATTTGCATGACCGGTGCCTGAAGAGGCGGAAAAATTGTCAACAGTTCATTTTCCCTTTGTGGGAATCGTTATTTGGGCTTATTATATATACAGATAAAGGTGTTAAAAATTTCCTGGCAGCACACTTTATCCAGGGGGAGGGGGATTATGTGGGGCAAAACAAGGTTATTTGCGGTGCTGACGGCGGTATCGGTCTGTACAGCCCAGGGCATCAATATCAGCGGCAGGGTAACAAATACTTCCGGCGCGGCAATAGCCGGGGCATCAGTCGAACTTGAAACTGAGGGACTGACGGCAACCACCGGTTCAGGCGGGAGCTTTGCCCTTACGGGGGGCGCTACCACTATCAGGTGCCGGAATAATGGGGCATTGTTATCTATCGATGTTGCGGAAAAGTCCGCCGTATCCATTACGACTTTCTCCCTTCACGGCAAGGCGCTTTCGACCATACGCCGGCACCTGGATGAAGGAGCCCACTCCATAACGCTCCTTCAGAGTGACGCAGGCATCTATTTCTACAAGGTGAAGTCAGGCGGGAGCGAATTTGTGTTCAAGGGATATTCAATAGGCGGGGTATGGCGGGGATCGGCCGTATCAACTCAGGGTTCTGTTTCATCTGCTGCTTTACCGAAGAAGTCATCGGCCGCTCAGTCATTCAATGACGTTCTCACGGTGACAGCCAACGGCTATCTGGATTACCGGATGGACATCACAAATCCCGATACCAGCGGGATTGAGATAGAGATGACCGAGGAGGTGGAACTTGATCTTTTCAGCTTCTTCGTGACCAGCCTCGAGTCCATGCGTGAGGTCTCCGGAAGCGAAGACGGCTTTGGCGGGGATCTGCGGTACGGTGAAGCGAACGGTCTTTCCGGGGCTGACAAGATTTGCGCCGAGATCGCGGAGCTTTCCATGCCCGGCGCAGCCCGGAAGCAGTGGCGGGCGTTCTTGAGTGTGACCGAAGGATCTGAGGGCGAGGCTGTCCACGCCATCGACCGGGTGGGAGACGGACCCTGGTATGATAGGTTGGGCAGGGTCGTGGGCATGACAAGGGACGATTTGGCCAACACCAGGCCGGAGGGCGCAGACCGGGCTATTATCGAAGACCTGCCCAATGAGTGGGGCATCCCGAATCACGCGCCGGATGGGCGGGAGGTCGACAACCACGATGTCCTTACCGGTTCAGATGGCCGGGGGGAGCTGTACGACACAGATCCGGGGGTAACCTGCGATGACTGGACGAATGATGATGGCGGCGCGGGGCGGCCGAGAGTCGGGCATTCCTGGCCGGGAGGACCTTCCGAGCATTGGATCAATGCGATGAGCGCCCCGGGCTGCGGGGCCGGGGTGAACGTGGGCACGGAGAACAACATCGGCGATTGCGTGGGATGCAGCGGCGGTTACGGAGGCATCTACTGCTTCGCGCTTACTCCGTAAATTTCACTCTCCCACCCCCGGGAAAGAGCCCCAATTTTGCAGAATATTTTTTGAGTTATAGTTTACAAGTCGCCTTGCACACGATTCCTGTAAAGTAGTACCCGCATTTAGATCCCGCCCAATTCCTCAACAAGTCAGCGGAAAGTTCATTGTTCATTTTGTAAGCATTGGGCCTTTTTTCCCTCCTTATGGAAAACTGTGAATATATTCACACCCTCTTTTATTCTCTATTCAAATCGAATTTGTGATTCCTTCCTTTTTTCACATGAATCACTATAATTCGGGGTTGGCACGAAGTTTGCTTTTAAAAAGGTTTGTGCTGCATGTAACGGGAATGAAAACCATGGCTCTAATACTATGTAGCTGCCGCGGTTTTTGTTGTATTAACAAAAAGGAGAATCAAGTATGAATAAAAAAAAATTGCTTTTTGCGATTGTAATTGTGATAGCCATCCTCTTTTCGGGTTGTTCAACCAGCGGAATGTTTTTGTCCTCGAACCGCACGAATGTCGAGCTCTCTCAAGCCAATTATCAGGTGACCGCCACTAACGTTTCTGGTAATTCCAAATCCGGTTATATACTGGGGGTGAGCGCGTCAATTGGCTCCAAAGCGGGAGCGCTCGCTCTGTTCCGAGTAAGCGGTTCAGGCAAATTGTATCAGGATGCCCTCGCGGACCTTTGGAAAAATTATGAGGAAAAGCATGGCAGCGTCGAGGGAAGGAAACTGGCCCTGGTAAATGTCCGCTATGACGCCGATATGTTGAACTTGTTGTTATACACCCAGGTAAAATTATCCGTGCGGGCGGATGTGGTTGAATTCGGATCTTAGGTACATTGATGGTACCTGACGTGAAGAAAGAGATCACTTCTTCTACGCAGAAATAATCTCGAACCGGAAAACAGCCTCGTTCTCGTTAAGGTCCCAACTACGGCTCCCAGCCGGTTAGGCCTATGAATATGCCGGCCGTTTCCGGCAGGCCACCTGAGTCGTTTCGGGACA
>JBHPJW010000113.1:0-6220 GCA_042567505.1 Fibrobacterota bacterium | reverse complement strand
GTACGTGACCTGCCAATATCCCGCCGATAAATATTTCTCCGGTAAAAAAAATGATAAGGGATATGAAATCCTCTTCCATAAAAACATCAATGTATCGGGCAATCAGAAAACGCAACGATTAAAATTCTATAGAAATAAGAACGAAGTCAGGTACTTGGCAGATCTGTCTTTTAGCGATTTTGCCGAGGGCTTTTCCTCTGTTGAAAGCATACGCATGAAAAAGGGAAACCACATAGGTTTCACAATCCATTTTCCTTATTCAAAGGTAAAAGGCATAATCGCCGTAAACGATGACACCATGAATGTATCTGGCGTTGGTTATCTTGACCACATTTATCAAAGTGATCTTGCGACTGACATATATAGCAGGGGCATACGGTATTTTAGCCTTTCCAAAGACATTGAAGGCGGTTTTGTTTTCGTGTGTAACACAAAAAACGTCAATACTACCACAGGAATTTCTGTAAGGGGATCTAAGAATGCTGTGGAAGGGCTAATCCCAAAAGAACTTGGCAAATCCCAGGAATTTATCAGGTTTGCACATGATACTTTAGAATTCTCCGCATTCGAAGAACGGCATAAATGGGGAGTCCTTGACGAAGTTCCTAAAGGACTGGGCCGTGTCACCGGTTTATTTGCAAAAAACATGGTATTAACAAGAGGCATCGGTAAGACAAAGGACAAAAAAAAGTATATGATAACTAAAATAAACATCAAATAAATAGAATGTATTGTCAGGAGATTTTACAGATAGTGAATGAAAAATGGAAATAGGGACTATCGAATTAAAGGGAGAAAAAGAGATCGCGGCCGCGCATCAGGCTGCCATGAATTGTTTTGACTGGCTTGGGTTTGACCAGTCAACAAGGGCAAACCTGGTGGAGGTGATCAATGAGTTGTCTCAAATCGGCGCTCAGTTTTTTAAAGAGGGAAAACTCGTATTTGAGCTTACAAGAAATGAAGGGCATACGGGTCTTGTTATTAAAGGGCTCTATAACAAACCAAACGCAGACCAAGCAACATTGCCTGATGGCCGCATACCCTTATTAGACTCTTCCAAATGGACGGAAAGTATCGATAA
Organism: Fibrobacterota bacterium; assembly: GCA_042567505.1. Classification (GTDB taxonomy): domain Bacteria; phylum Fibrobacterota; class Fibrobacteria; order UBA11236; family JADFYW01; genus JBHPJW01. Next base: position 5,139 of record JBHPJW010000113.1, on the reverse strand, counting down.
ACTGATAGATGAAGTCAAAATTGATACTTCAAATGTTAAAAAACCTGAAATATCAGCTGTGAAATGGCTGGAGAGAAAGTCCGCTTTTTCCAAAGAACTGATTGGAAAAATTAAAAACGACTTCGCCTTATTCCCTGGCCTGTCCACCACGGAGGCCCTCAGCAGGCTGAATTCGGAAGTCATTGATTCATGGAACGAAGTAAGAGAAAAAAACAAACAACTTGAAAAGGCGCTCAGGCAAATCCAGGCCCTCAAGGAGGGCAAGAGCGCTTCAAAGAGACGCCTGAAGGAAGAAGTCAGCCTGCGGATTTTTTCTGAAACGGCGCTGGCGGGGAGGTCAAAGGCGCTTGAGGCGATTTACAGCCTGTCCGTGTCCCATAATGCGGATTTGCAGGAAATATGCGACCGCATAACCATTGAGCTGGCTGATTTATTTTCAGCGCCTTTTGTCTCCATTTCCGCGGAGGACGGCGTTGACCAGAGCTTTTTTTCCCAGTTCAGCGACGGTGAATGCTCCCATGCCAATCTGCTTTCCCTTAAGACGCTACCCAAGGACATGCAAAACCAAAATTCCGTCCAATTTACCGGCAACCTTAACCGCCAGCTTTCAGTTCCGGATTCATTTGCCGTACTGCCGTACAAGGCCGCCCTGTGCCACAGAATCATGGATACAGAAGGAAAAGGCGTCGGGTCGATATATGTTCTTGACAAGAAAAAACGGATCTTCGAGGAATTCCACCTCTACGTTCTCGAGACCTTCGCGCATTACATTAAATCCGAAATCAACCGGTTAAGAATGGAAAAACAGCTTGTGAACTCAAAAGAGATGGAGCTCCTGGGCAAAATAACGTCAGGAGTGGCCCATGAGGTCAGAAACCCGCTGAACGCCATCATGGCGGTCAGCCAGGCCCTGTTCCGGAAACTGGGGCGCGACAGGGAGCTGAAGCCCTTCATGAATCACATCAACAACCAGATAAAAAGGCTTTCCTCCATCATGGGCGACCTGCTCCATCTGGGCAAGCCGCTGCGAAAGGAAAATTTAAGCCTTGTGTCCGCACCGGATCTGGTCGCTGGCAGCCTGAAGGCCTGGAAAGCATCCACCGGCTTTGCCCGCCACACGGTAAGGCCCGATGTCCGCGGTTTAACTAACAAAGACAGAATCAATGTTGATCTCCCCAAGATACAGCAGGTTTTCATTAACCTCCTGGAAAACGCCTGCAGCCATTCCCCTGAGAGCGAGCCATTAAGGATCAGGGCTTTTAAGTCTGATGAAAAATCAGCCGTTATCAGAATAATTGACCGGGGATGCGGAATGAACGATGACATTCTGCCCAGCTTTTTCGAGCCCTTCTTTTCGACCAGGAAAGAAGGCACGGGCCTGGGCACTTCTATTGTCCGGCGTACCATCGAAAGGCACGGAGGAGCTGTTCAGGTGTATAACAACACCCCTCGTCCCGGCCTCACCGTGGAATTCAGGCTTCCCCTGGCCCCCTGAAAAAACGGGCAGCCTTGCGCCTTACATTGACCATTGGTCAGCATATTCGGAGTCAGGACTTGCTTCCAATAAGAATGTCTGACAGCATTTTTAAATCCCAGGAAATGTTATTAAACACGGGTATGTCGGTAAGATGAGAGAGTTCGCGGATAGAAAGCGGTGAAGAAGAGCATACTCCCGATATCGCGTCCGGCACAAGGCCGTAATGCTCCCTTAACTGGTGGAGGCCGCCCAAAGCGCCAAAAGTGTCTTGAGCCGAAAGAATCAGGCGGTGTATGCGCCCGGTAACCGTCTTGTCGGAAAGTAATATGCTTGTCTCCCTTTGCAGAATACCGTCTGCGATCTCCACCACCCAGTAATTTTTCAAATTGTTTCCGTACTTAAGATCGAGATCGTTAAATATTTGCATAAGGTCTTTGGGATCGAGCAAATATGTTGACGGAAACCCGAAGTAGGAGAAATCATTAACAATTCCAGCCCCGGCGTCTTCCATGTGCAAAATGTCCTTAAGTCCGGCGGTGCCTGTGATTTTGGAGCCTCTCACCTTGTAGCCCATGGTCGAAAGCGCCCAGCAGCAGGCTGCCGCACTGGCGCTCTTGCCGGAGTTCATGGCGGTCCCCACCACCAGTATGAGCTTTGACCGGCTTGTTTTTTTTTTGTGTATGCGCGGTTTGATTAACGGATATTCCCTGGTATTCAGTCTCTTGCCTTCCTTATCGCAGGCGTAGCCGAGGATTTTGACGCGCGAAGGGTCTTTCATCCTGGTATTGCTTATGCGTACCATGCCGATTATGCCTGAGCGCGCCATCAAATCCACGTTGCTTTGAAAGGATTCCGGTATGATCCCCTCAAAGGCATCGGTTGCATAACGGTTTCCAAACACGAAGATGGCGCGGGTGCCGTCATTTATACGGTGAATCCTGCCCCACTTGTTTTCAAGGTCTGAATGCTGGCATATGCGGATGATACTGCCATAGACAACATCTCCGATTTCCGGAGGCTTGTCAATGAAATCGTAGTGGCAAATTTGCGAGGGTTTGATGGTAAAAGCGGCGCTTGGTAAAATGTATCCCGGCGGTATTTTCTTCAATGCTTATTCCTTCCAGATGGGTAAGGCGAGAGCTTTTACCTCCCGGGACCCCTTTTAATTCATGATTATATAAGTTTTATTATGGACCTGGCCTCAACAGGTTTCTCAAGGTAGTGCCGTGCGCCGGCGTCAAGAACTCTTTTTTTTACATCTTCGTCGCTTATGCCCGTGACCGCAATAATCACTGACTCGGGCTGATGCTGCCGTACCGACTTAACGACTTTAATGCCTTCAAGATCCATTTTTCCAGAAAGGTTCAAATCGGTGATAACTGCGCGGTAAATATGCGCGCGGATAAATTGCTCGGCATCATCCAAGGTATAGGCGCTGTCGACCTTCAGCCCCTCAATTTCCATTTCCGTCCTGTATCCAAATACCACGGCCCGGTCGTCATCCACCAGCAATACCCTGTTCATGGCGCCAACCTCAATCATAAAGCAGTTTTAACGCATAGTCGTTCATTATTGCCATAATATGGCCCTGCCCTTTTTAAATGTCTGTTGAATCAAACAAATAGCAATAATTCTGCCAATGGTGGAAGGGGCGAAAAACCTGAAAAATCACCTTATTATTATTTGAGAAATGATGGAGATAATTCCCAAAATAATAATCAGAATTTCAAATTGAAAAATTCAGTGTGCTGCCGTCTGTAACCTGGGGATCTTGCGGTAGAGTGAGGACATGGAAATGCCAAGCGCTTCACAAACCTTGTTTTTATCGCCATTAAACAACTCAAGCGCTTTCTTTATGTAAATAATCTCCATCTCTTCCAGGCTGCATAATTTATCATCGGAAACAACCCTGATTTGCGGGGCATTGTGCAAATCCGGAAAATGGCAGGAATTCAACCTGTTCCTTTTTGAAACCAGCAATGCCCTCTCCAGGCCGTTCTTGAGTTCCCGGACGTTTCCCGGCCAGTCATAGCTTTTCAATAATTCCAGGACCTCATTATCCAACGCCCCATGGGTATAGCCGAGCTCCACCAGCAGCCGTTCCGACAATCCGGCGATGTCGTCTTTCCGCTCCCGCAGCGGGGGAAGGTGAATGGGAAAAACGCTGATACGGAAAAAAAGGTCTTCACGGAAAGAACCGTCCTTAACCGTCTTATTAATGTCTTTGTGGGTGGCGCAAATTAACCGGAAATCGCTTTTTCTGGTTTTATTCTCGCCCAGCCTGCGGAAGGTCTTTTCTTCGATTACCTTGAGCAACTGCGTCTGCACCTCATTATCCATGTCCCCTATTTCATCCAGGAACAGGGTTCCGCCATCAGCCGCCTCTATCAATCCGATACGGTCCTTTATCGAGGAAGTGAAAGCGCCTCTTACATGACCGAAAAGCTCGCTTCTCAGCAGGTCGCCTTTAAACGTAGAACAGTTAAGGTCTATGAATACGCTTGATCTACGTTTGCTTCTCGCGTGCAGCCATTTGGCCAGGACCCCCTTCCCCGTTCCGGTTTCCCCCTGGATAAGAACCGGAGTATCGGAACCCGCCACAGTTTCCACCTGGTCAAGGACCCGGCGCATGGATGGACTTCTCCCCCAGTGCGGTTCTCCTTTCCTCGATATGTTCTTTTGGACGTCCTCTTTTTTCCGAAGTCCGCCTATTTCCAGAAATTTCTTTAATTGGACCTGCAGGTCATCCATGTCTACGGGTTTGACCAGGTAATTGTCCGCCCCCTGTTTCATGGCCTCCACAGCCGTGGAAATCTCACTGTCCCCTGTAATTACTATAATGGCCGAGGAAATCGAATTTTGTTTGATTTTTCCAATAAGCGGAATTGATTTGCCGTCCGGAAGATTTAGATCAAGGAGTACGGCGTCAAACTGCTCTTCCTTCAATGCCTCCTCCGCTTCCTTCAGGTTCGATGCTGTCTTGAAAGAATAACCGTCTTCCTGAAGAGCCTGGGTATATCCGAAAACCGCGGAATCATCGTCTTCTACTATTAAAATATTTGGAGGTCTCATTTTTAGTGACTTAATTTTCCCAAGAAAATGTAATGATTTATCAGAAATTCTACAAATTCAGCTGTTTTGTGCCTTTCATATAACCTGATTATTGGACATGCTTAAGATGGCATGAAATTAGCTTTCAATAATGTCGAGGTTATCTAATGAAGGACTTCTGGCTGTGTTTCATACCGCTTTTTGTAGCAGTTGACGCCCTTGGTGTTTTGCCCATGTTTACGTCTCTTACGGCAGACATAGAGACTGGTAAAAAAAGACGCATTATCAGGCAATCGGTTGCTACTGCTTCCTTTGTTTCTCTGATATTCCTTTTTGCGGGCAAAGCCCTGCTGAGGCTTCTGGGAATAACCGTAGCTGATTTTATGATTGCCGGAGGAGTCCTCTTGTTTGTTATATCCATAAGCGACATCCTGCGATCTGAAAAAGTCCAGAGGCAGGTTGATCCGGACAGTCTGGGCGCTGTTCCAATCGGGGTCCCATTGATTGCCGGCCCTGCCGTTCTCACCACTTCGGTACTGGTCATGGATCAGTATGGATATCTGCTTTCATCAGCCGCGCTCATTATCAATATCATGCTTGCGGGCCTGGTA
>JBHPJW010000112.1:0-6273 GCA_042567505.1 Fibrobacterota bacterium | reverse complement strand
TTTTCCCTTCCCGCTGCTCCACATCGGCGCAACCAGACCGGAACCGGGAAAGCAATCCGCCATCAAGCGGTGAAGACACTTTCCCGGTCCCAGGCGCAGGACAAAATCCCCAACCAGGTCTGCATATTCCTCCAGCGAGAGCACGGACACACTGCCTCTGTGATATTTCGTTTCCAGATCTGTCCCCCGCAGTATCATCAGCTGATGCAGTTTTACGCCGTGCACCGGCAGTTGGGACAGGACATCAGCTGTTTCCAGCATCATGTCTCTGCTCTCCCCCGGAAGCCCCAGTATTACATGCGCCACAATTTCTATTCCTCTTTTGTCAAGCTCCCAAATCACAGCCTCTGCTTCGGCATGGGCCTGGTACCTGTTTATGTTTCTGAGCGTGGAGTCATGAACCGTCTGAATCCCCAATTCAATACTCAAATAAGTTCGCTGCGACACTTCAGCGAGGTATTCAAGGACTTCAGGTGAAATACAATCCGGACGTGTGCCCACGGCCAGGCCGACCACCCGGGGAAAACTAATGGCCGATTCATACACTTCCATCAGTTTGTGTACCTTACCATATGTATTTGAATAGGGCTGGAAATAGGCTATGAACTTTTTATATCGTGCCGGCGCTTTTGCTATTCCCTTCTCCAGTTGAGCCGTGACAGGTTCCCGGGTTTCCGCAACCGGACTGAAGGCCCGGTTATCACAGAATATACACCCATTCCTTCCCCGTGTACCATCCCGGTTTGGGCATGAGAATCCGCCATTCACCGGAATTTTGAGAACCGGCTGTCCGAATCGCTTCTTTAGATGCTGGCTGTAGGAATACATTACCCATAAAATGGTAGTAAAATCAGGCATTGTCATGCTTTGATATGTTAGCGACTAAAGGTAATCAGGGCTGACGAATGAGGAAAAATTCTTCTTATAGAGCATCCAGTAAGCTCAGCACGTTCCTGCTGACGGCATTTGCCTGAGCAATCACAGCCTGGGACGCCCTTTGCCGGATCTGCTTTTTTGCGAATTGAGTTGCCTGCAGGGCAAAATCGGCATCTCGTATCCGGGATTCACTGTCCGCCGCGTTAAACTCATAGTTTGAGAGGTTGTTGATAATATGGTCACACCTGTTTATCAGGGCGCCGAAGTAGGATCTTTTCTGGTTAATGGTCTGGATAGCTGTATCTACCAGGCCCATGGATGTCCTTGCCCCGCCGCCGGTCTGGAGGTTGAGATTATCTACTCCCAATATATCTATGGAAATATCCGGAATGGAAAAAGTCAGACCGTCAGTATCACCCGTATTCGGACCTGCCTGCAGTTTGGCGCCAGCCATATAAAACCGGGACTTATCCCCCACTTCTGCATCATGTAAAACATTAACGCCAAGCCCTACGCTGGCAAGGGTATGGTAGTTCCAGGTGCTGCTGTGTGATTCCAGTACCTGACCGGTCTCGACCAGGGTAATCCTGACAATGCTGTTTGTGGCCGCTGAGGTTTCACTGGCCCGAAAGTTGTTCTGAGTCCAAAACCTGTCGCCTGTGCTTCCGGGTCCCAGGTTGGTGATGGTTGGGGACACCGAGCCGCTCAATTCAAAATACGGTCCTTCCCAGCGGGTTTCATTCCTCTCTTTCCAGCCGCTGGCACCGGGCCGTATCCTCACTTCTTTTGCAGTATCGTCCCAGTAAGCTTCGGCTTCCACATCATCCGATTGCGCCTGCGCGTTGAAGGCATTGATGAAATCCGTAGGCGTCCAGGCCGGATTAACAGTTAACGTCATGGTCTTGTTGCGATTTGCCTGCTGGATGGTAATTGTCTTTGCGCTGTGTACGCTCCAGAAATCATTAAATATTCCGTCTTTACCGGCCGCTTCATTCAAATCTATGGTAAGATCATTCCAGGCGTCCTCACCAAGGGTCCCGTTTTCCCAATCCACACCGTTTCCCGTTGCAGTCGCGTAGTCAATGGTGAGGGCCGATCCATTCAAGGGTCCGGTGACGCTCCGATCCCCGCCAACAGCGGCCCCGGTCCTGAATATCAAGACGTTATTCACGCCATTATAACTATCAAAAAAGGTGTAGTTTGACTCGGGACTGGAACCGTTGATACGAACTTCCATTTTGGTAGAGCCATTGGTGTCTGCAGGAACGTCCGTGCCGCTGTACAGGTCCTCTGCAAACTGAATGACCCCGCCGCTGGTAACCGCAGCCGCGTCATTGAGCTGATATTTATTGTATGATTGATAATAATACTGATACTGGTTTTCTATTCCCTTATAGTCCACCCTGAAATCAAAACCGGCCTGAACTGAAGAAAATCCTCCCGCGCCATCGCTGATTCCTATGGTAATGAGATTATTAGCTGAATCCCAGCTGTAAGCCGTAAGGCCGATGGCGGCGCCGCTGACTTCCTGAATCACAGCCCCCAGATTGTCACGGACCTGGTCTATACTCTCGATATCCGTGTCACCTATCCTTTTCTGCCCGGCGCCGTCCGTACTATAGGCCACATTCGTCATCTGGTACCAAGTGCCGTTAATGCCGGCCAGCACCTGTATCTGGAAAGCTGTTTGTTCGGTAATGGGAAGGGCCGACTGAATGGCATATCCTGCGGAAACCACTCCTCCATCATGGGACCTGACCAGTTGCACATCATTATCCAGGGGATTATAAAGAGAAGTTGTCAGGCTGACCATGTCACCCGTGGCCCTGGTCCCGTCCGATGTACCTGTTATCTGATTATTTCCAGTGAGAATAGAATCGGCGACGCCTGTCTTGGTCTCCTGAATATGTTCGGATCTTATTGATGCGTCCTCAAGCTCCTGAGCCGCTGCGTCCTGAAGTATTTCGATTTCAAGTTCTTTACCTATGTAGGGTTCAAATGCCACAGGATCAACAATCGTAACACTATTTGCTACTGCAATGGCCTCATCCGAAGTGTCAGTCGTTCTGGTATATTCCGCATAGGTTCCATTCATCTGAAAGGAATCCAGGTATGGTTTGACGGAAGCCAGCCGATCAATTTCCGTTGTCAGGGCAGTCGCCTCCTGGTGCAGATAAGTCCGTTCAGTTTCTGTGAGAGTATCATTCGAAGCCTGAATGCAGAGTTCCCTTATCCGCTGGAGCAGGCCATTCACTTCATGCAAAGTCCCTTCCTGAATCTGGAATAAACCCTTCCCATCCTGTACGTTTCGTATGGCCTGATGAGTCCCTCTTACCTGAGTACGCAATTCTTCCGAGATTGAAAGCCCGGCAGCGTCATCACTGGCCCGGTTTATCCTCATACCCGTGGAAAGCTTTTCAAGCGTTTTCCTGAAAGAGGAAAAATTGCTTTGATAAGCGTTATGGGCGAAAAGTGCCCCCGCATTAAAATTAATGCGCATTACCTGTTCCCGTACCTGCCATTAGTAAAGGGCATTATGCTCCATCTAAAAAGCACCCCGGAAAAACAGCTTAACGTCGAGAAAGGCTTGGATAAGTTTCATTATTCGACCTCCTTGTTTCAATGAAACCTTTGTTTTCCTGCGGAAAATCCCTTTCCGCCAAAAAGGGCATAATCCACTCTTAACGAATGGATATAGTCCTCCCTATTAGGTTGATCGGGGTGCGAGCTTTTACTCTTTAATCAAAAAGAAACAAACACGGCCCTGGCCATCCAGATTCCGCTTCAGTTAAGATCATTAATTGAGAGGATAGAACGGTTATTTTCCCAAAAAACTCAACAAAGACGCGATTTTGGCAAAATTCTATATTTTCTAAACTTTCTATAAGTTTAGGAGAATCGGGAAATACAGGGTTTAAGGGGTCTCCTGATAACGGTCTCTCAGGAAAAAGAGCAATCCATGAAGCCTGCAGAGAAGGTGGTGGGAAGGGCTACCTTAAGTCCTGCAGCCATTCCCAGAATATGATAACAAAAAGTACCATTGCGAATAATCCTCCCTAAAGGTGATTAATTAATCAGATTTTATAACCGGGAATGACGCAATAACTGACCGGCAAATTGCCAGTTTTGGTTTTTCCAACCGTTACTTCAGAGATAATTCGCCTTTTTCCAGCTGTTTTCATGGTGCTCAAGGTTTCTTGTGTGCCCTTCTTAGTTTTCGCCATGATTTTCACAAACGATAGCTGTTCCATTTTTTGTCTCCTTCCTTTTCTCATTATATCGGGATCCGGAGGAGGGGAATGCGTGATAAAAGTCACTTATGACGGCGGTATGTGATGCAAATCAAATGGCCTTGGGAATTCTTCCTGACATGCGCTTGACGCAAGCTGTCCTTCTGCCAGGCCGGCAGACTCGGCTCTCCAGGATCTCTGCCACCCGTGACTGGCTACCAGAAAACGACGGCATCACTGGTATACATATAGACGGAGCCATGTTGGAAAACCGGGTGTTGAGGAATCGGAAAAGTGAACATTGATTCTGTTATACATCCGGATCATGCCTACACTTTCATGATATTTTCCATCCATATATTTCTTTTAAGAAAGAAATATCTTCTTTTCAGAAAAACAAAATCGGTCTAAAAATTTCGTTTACGAAAGAAAACATTTCCTTTCGGTAAACCTAACAGTTTTTTAACGAATTCTTTGGTTTTACCCGATTTTACTTGAGTTTTTTTTAAAACATTCTCTTTACGCGACACCGGTTTGTCTGTATATATATAAATAGAAGCTTGTCTGAATGGTAGGAATCGGATGGGTAGGCGTCACAAAGTGGAAAACGATTCGAAGGCAGGATAAACTTAACATAAGTGAAATGATGAAGCAGCAACCAAAAGAAAAAAAAGAGTTCCCGGGACTACTAACTTCGAAGGGTATAAATATGAGGACCATCATAATCGCGCTCATGAGCTTTGCGTTGAGCTCTTTCAGCAATGAAAGCCAGGCCGGCAGCTGGGAAACAGACTCCATCGCCGTGCAGGCGATAATAGATAACAACGGCCTGGCCGGTATTGATTATTCTCAGGAATTTTTTTCCACCAGAGACTCCTCAAACAGAATTATCGCCCTCCATCTTTCCTATGCGTCCCTTAAAATGCTGCCTCCGGAAATCGGTCTGCTGACCAAATTAGAGGTATTGAATCTCAGACAGAACCAGCTGACCACCCTGCCTCCGGAAATCGGGCAACTGCGAAATTTAAAGGTCCTGGACCTGGATAACAATAACCTGACTTCTCTGCCGCGTGAAACCGGACAGTTGGTGAATTTATCGACGATGAACCTCTCTAAAAATGATCTTTCCTCTCTGCCAGGGGATATCGGAGGCCTGATCAATCTGACTGTCTTGAGGCTTTCCGGAAACCGGCTCACAGCCGTTCCCCCGGAAATCGGCCAGCTGGCAAGTTTAGCCCATCTCGATCTCTCTGATAACGGTCTGACGGTTCTGCCGCCGGAACTGTTTTCCTTAAGTAATCTTATAGAGCTCCGTGTCTCTGATAATGCCCTGTCAACCGTATCCCGGGAAATCGCCAATTTAAGCAGCCTCTCCATTCTGGATATCAGCAATAACCGCTTAACCGATTTTCCTTCTGGAATCTTTGAGATTTTCTACCTGGAAAGGCTTTTCATCAATAACAACAGAATAGGCTTAATCGGGTCAGAAATTATTAACCTGAAATATCTGGATATGGTTAAGGCTGATTCAAACGATTTATCTTCCCTGGATCCCGGAATAACGAACATGGAATACAGCGCGTTCAGCATTTCCGGCAACAGGCTTTGCGAGATTCCCTCAGAGGTCTATTACTGGCTTGTGTATTCGACGGGCAATCTGTCCTGGCTCCAAACCCAGAAATGCAACGCCGTTCCTGTGGTTGTTCCTGATGATCAAGAAGCTTCCTTTGCCGGCGATGTTTCTCAAAACACCTATTCACTCAGGTCAGACGTAACCATGCGGTCCGCCTGGATGTATAACGCCAAGGGAGAGGTGATCGAACACTTTGACGCCATCAACAGCGCTTCCCTTACCTGGGACATAACCAACCGGACAGCAGGGGCCTATTTCATAAAAATCAAAACGGACAATGACCTCTTTGTCAAGAAATTACTCATTGAATGATGTTTAAGGCGTGCTTTATAATTCTTTCTTTAACTATAAGCACCTTTGCTGTCAGCGAAACCTTTTTTGAAACCGGCATAGACAAACTTCACGCGGCTGGGCTTACCGGAAAAAATGTACTGGTGGCCATCATCGATCCGGATTTTCCCGACATCACCTCGTATAATTTCAGAAACGCGGACGGAACAACCCGTTTCGTGGCCCTGGCTCTCAGCAGAGATT
>JBHPJW010000111.1:0-6406 GCA_042567505.1 Fibrobacterota bacterium | reverse complement strand
GGGGATCTTCACCTGATTGCCCCGTCCCACATCAAAGGTGTGGATAGGCAGGTCCTCGACCTTACCGCCTGCCTCGGGCCCGCGAATCTGGACGCACCAGCCATTGTCTTCAAAAGACCTAGTCATGTTGGTGGCAAAGGCGAAAGAAGCGTTGCCCCAGAGGTACTTTTCATGTTCTTCTCCGGTGACCTTTTCCGTGTAATTGAACTCTTTTACCTTGTTGTCTTCTCCGTAAGGCTGCCGCAGCAGGAACCTGGGAAGGGTAAGGCCGACGTAACGGGAATCTTCTGACTCCCGGAAGGATTTCCATTTAAGGTATTCGGCCCTGTCCATATAATTTTCCAGGTCTTCTATCTGAGGAAGTTCGGTAATATCGTTTTTTCCAAAAAATTTAGTGCCTACAGAACCGATGAAGGGACAATGAGCAGATGCGGCGACCCTGGAAACATCCTGCAGGAGGCTTATATCCTGGGCTCCGGAATCAAATTCATAATTAGAAATCATCGAGGTCAGAGGCTCTCCGCCAGGGGTGTCATATTCGCTGGTATATATATGTTTATAGAGCCCCGATTGTGTGGTTTCCGGGGAGTCCTCAAAATCTTCCAGCAGGTCGTTCTTGCTGACATTCAGCAACTCCAGCTTGATATTTTTACGGAAATTTGTGCGGTCTACCAGGAACTTTAGGCTCCTCCAGGAGCTTTCCAGTTTCTGGATAATCTCATCCAGCTGTGCGGAAATCTTTTCATCTATGGCCGCGATTTGAGCGTCGATAACAGTTTTATCGATTTTTTCTATAGAAGCCGCTGAATCCAGAACGCTTTGGATAAAGACCCTGAGGGCTGCTCCCATGCGCTCGTTGGCACTGTGTTCCGAAAGGGCTTCCACATCCTTGTACTCGGAGATGTCCACCTCTTTTTGCGGTACGTCCAGCTCCATGGTTTCGTAAATGTACTGCAAACTTTTTTCATTCTCTGCCATTGTTGCACCTCTTGTTAGTTAAAAAATCTCTCCTGTTTCCTGTTTTAATTCGATGTTATAAGACCTATCCGTCACCGTTTCCTGAATCCTTGGCCATGGGGGCAATCTTTTCCAGTTCTTCTCTCAAACCTTCGATGGCAGTGTTGTCCTTTAAAATAGCTTCCATTCTTTTGCGGAATTCCCGGTTGTCCAGAAGATTGGAACCAAGATCCTTGATGAGATTCCGGGCCGCCTTCAGGTTGGTCAGGGCGGGGATCTGTTTGGCCACTTCATTGGGAGAAAAGGAATTCATATCTTTAAACTTCAGGTTCACCTTCAATGCTCCTCCTTCGGGATTGAGCTTGTTATCCACAGTCGTTTCCATCCCCAGATCCATGGATTCCATCACCTGGTTAAAATTATTTTTTTTCAAATTTATCCTTTCCCGCTGGGCCACCCGGGTTCCGTCCTGTTTAAGAGTGAAATCACCCATAACCAGGGTTTTCATGGGGAGCTCGAGTTTTTTCTGGGCTCCGCCTTTATCTACACTCAACTGGATATTTACTCGGGCTGGAGGAATTTCATTTTGAAAACTGCCGGACATAATTTTTCCTTTGTTAAATGATGCTGTTTGAAGAAAGATAAAAGTAGTTAAAAAATGTTTTCAACAAAAGTAAATTAAAACTCATTTTTAGCTAAAATCGGATTTATTATTGCAAGCTTATTGAAATATTCCCGGGCTTTGGCGGAAAACCGGGCCTTTTCCTCGGGGGAGGCGGATTTCTGCTCTGACAGGCCTCGAAACACCCTGATGCCCAGCTTATATACAGAAATGCAGAAATCAGGGTCCCATTCTTCCAGGGAAACGGTGCTTATCCGGGCGGTCAGGCCGTTCAGGAGGCCTTCGGCCAGGTCCAGATTCTGCGACTGAAAGCAGAGTTCAGCCATCATCAGCCTTCTCTCCGCTGAGGGCCTGGGAGTTGAACCCTCCGCATGCCGCTGTAATACCGCCAGCGCCTCTTCCAGTTTCCCCTGGCTCATCAGTTCATCCGCCTTTTTCCTGTCTTCTTCCATCAGCTTATCCTGGTTTTGACGGGAGGGTTCTGTTCCTCCTGAGCCGCGCTCGTTCAGCTTTTTTTGAATCCAGTCAAAGGTCACCGTATTTGCAAAGGGAGTGCCGTCCTGATATTTCAAACGTGGAAGTTCCGGCGCCCTGCCGACCAGCGCCATGAGTTCCTCTAGGATGGCTTCCGCACATTTTGTGAAATCACCGCCCAGGCCTTCCAGGGCATGGCAGATATAATACTGCAGATCAAACCAGAAATGGATTCCCGGCCTGGTGAAGGCATCTTCGCCCCTGGTCTGAATTTCCTTCCAGTTTTTTTCCAGCATCATCTGGGCGAAGTATTCAACCTGCTTTGGATTGGGCCCCTGAATTCGAAGGACACCCTGGGCCGTGACCGGGGCTTTGACTATTTCTCCCCATTTAAGGATACGCATAATCTTATATCCAACTGGATTGGAGGGCAAGTTCTTCAGGTAGAACACAGCGGCTTTTTGTATCTGCATCTGGGCGGAGGACCTGTCAGTCAGGTCCTGCTGCGCCTGGGGCAGGGGGGAGGGCGGTACGGCTTGTTGAGCTGCCAGTGGTGAGACTGGTGCCTGGTGAGGTGAAACAGATGGTCCAGGGTCCGGGGCCTCTTTCGGTTCAGATTCCTTAACCAATTTTTCCACCGTCTTGATGAGCGCGCCTATGGAGGGCGGTGAATCCGCAAACAACCGGCCGGCCAGGTCTTTGATCTCCACCAGGGAAGTATGGGCCTTTTTCAGGCTCTCATGTTCTTCCGGGCCCACACGCACCTGTGCCAGAATAGAATGGAGTTTATCCTGATTGAGCCATTTAACAGCATTTAGTTTTGCTGTTTCCCTCTGTGGATGGATTTCTTGCGCATAACGGGAAAAAAGTTCTCGATAAGCAAGGACTGTGTCACTAAAAAGCATCAAGTCCCCTGTCTTTGCAGCCGAGAGCACATAAAAACCAAGCGCCCGCAGGTCTTTGGCTTGCCTGGTTAAGATAGTATGGCAATTTTGGGCCACCAGCTCATAGTCTGTGCCGCTGGTTTTTTCGATTTCTGCTTTGGCTGCGTCGAACTCAGGCGAATATTTCGGATCCTGGCCACAGGGGTTCTCCGTGGAAATGGGTTCAATTAATTCCCGCACCAGGCGTGGCATTTCCACTGCCGGGGGAATGTTTTCCGAGGTTGCTTCAGGCTGGGACTGACCGGTTTGATTCTGTGTGCCGTGTTCGGTTGCTGAGTCCTCAGGGGGAGCGGCTCGTGAAGTCGCGTCGGGAAGGGCCTCAGGCGTTTGTGCCTCCGCCTTATCTAAATCAGTTTTTTTTTGAGCCGTCCAGGTGGTTACAAGTTTATGCAATCCATTAATAGATGGGGGATCAGAAGGAAATCGTTTAATTATTAGGCTTTTTATGCCATCAAGGGCCTGAGCGGCGGATTCCAGCATGCTATAATCACCTAATCCGGACAGGCAGTGTTCCAGGATGGTGACAACTCTGTCCTGATTAAGCCATTTAAAAGCATTTATTCTGGCCGCCTCCCTTCTGGGATGCACCTCATCCCAATGGTTGGCCAGAAGATGGTGATAGGTTATCAGACCGCGGCAGAATTCCTGAATACCTTCCCTTTTGGCCGCTGACAGCAGAAAAAAGCCCAATACCCTCAGATCCTTGGCCTGATTAGTGAGTATCTTTCTGCAATTTGTCAGGACAACTTCATAGTCCGTACTTCCGGTTTTTTCCATCTCTGATTTTACAGACTCAAATTCCTGTGAATACTTGGGATCTTCTCCACAGGGATGGTCGCCTGAGATGGGAGAAGCTAATTCCGGCACAAGGCCGGGATTTGGAGAATCCGGTTCTCCTGGGGCCTGGTTTTCCCTGATCTCAGCCGTCTCGGTCATTAAGTCTCAATAAGTGGAACTCCAGATAAACCTGGAGATAATAAAGGTAAACAAATTTACAAATTAATCACTGATAACATGATTATATTCAATATTTAGGTCATGAAAACAAAGGGTCCGGAAGGATTTGAAAATTATTACCGGGAGGTCTTCGGCAGCAGGTGGAAGGACCTTAAGCAGTCACTACTGGCAAAACCGCGTTACAAGGAATTGAAAGATGGGCTGGTTGAGCCTTATTTCCTGGATGACGCTTCCTTTATAGCCGCTTGTATGCTGGATGTCAGGGATGGAGACAGAGTACTGGATATGTGTGCCGCCCCCGGGGGAAAGTCCCTGGTTTTGTCCGGCCGGATGGGAGAGACCGGTACTCTTCAGGCAAACGATCGCTCAACGGCCAGACGGATCAGGTTGAAAACAGTACTGAACAGGCATTTACCTGAACCCGTCCGGAAAAGGGTAAGCATATCCGGCCGGGACGCTGTTTCATGGTGCCTCAGGGAAAAAAATGCCTACGACAGGCTTTTACTGGATGCACCCTGTTCTTCTGAGAGGCACGTAATTAATTCACCTTACCATTTAGGTAAATGGTCTCTTTCCAGGATTAAGCGGCTGTCCCGGCAGCAGTATGCAATGCTTGTGTCAGCATTGGAAGTTATCAGACCCGGCGGGACAATTCTCTACTGCACCTGTGCACTGACTCCTGCGGAAAACGATGGGGTTATTGGCCGCGCGTGCGCCAAACGAGCGGGGAAAATAGAGATACTTCCCATAATCGTTGCTCAAGGAGAGAAAACCCGGTACGGCTGGCAGATCTACCCCGACATCTGCCTGGGAAGCGGGCCCATGTATGTATGTAAAATAAAAAGAGTTTCAACCTGAGCTTAGGCTTTTTTTCCATTTCCAGGCTTCGAGGCAGGTAACAATGAGATAAAAGCGCCCCACTACTTTCATTGCCCGCCTTGGAGAGAGGTAACAAATAGAGAAAAGCTCCCCGCCCCTGCCATTGTCCGCGAAGGCGGGCAATCTAATAGAAAATATGTATCGAAATCACTCAAAATATGAGAATTTCTCATTCTGGAGATTGCTCCTCTTCACAGGCAATGACAACATCTGGAATAACGGCAACGTCTCCTTGGCGGAAAAGGACAATGGTGGAGAAGTGGATGACTGTGCTAAATATATGGAGACCGGGAAATCACGGGATTGAGGGAATCCAGGCCTCATTCACCTCAGATCGCTGACGGATTTCACGGTTTCCCGTCTCAACAGTTCCTCTGAAAGTGGCTGATTATAAATATGGATTCCATTGCCGCCTTTGCATTTGACCATATACATGGCCTCATCCGCCTTTGCGACCAGCAGGTTCGCGCTGAGCAATCCCCATTTCCGGTTGTATTGGGTTATGCCGATGGAAAGGGATGTGTCTCCCAGTCTGTGCCCGATAAAATCGAATAAAATACGGTCGCAGATAATTTTACATCCTTTATCATTGGTATCGGGGAACATGAGCACAAATTCATCGCCACCGTACCGGAAAGCGGAATCGAGTTCTTTACGGATTTGGGCCTTGATGATGTTGCTCAGGATAATCAGCAGGTTGTCGCCGGCAAGGTGGCCGAAATTGTCATTATAATCTTTGAATTTATCCACATCAATCAGGGCGATGGACAGGGGCCGGTCGGGATAACGATTATGCATCTTCTGCAGGCGGGAAGCCTCATTTTTCAGGTGCCTGACGTTGTATAAATTGGTGAGGCTGTCAGTTATTGACAGGCGGGTAAGCTGCTCATTTTTTTCTTTTAGTTCCTGTTCCAGGAGACGCAGGTGGGTAATGTTTTTACAGGTAAAAATTTCACCAATAAACTGCTTGTTGGCCAGCATGGTGGTCCCTTCTTTCCTGTCGAACAATTTTGAGACCCCGACTGAGACCCAGAATTCTTCTCCCGTCTCCTTATTCTTGACCATGAGTTCTATGGTTTTTGCCCTGCCTTTTTCTTCAACTTCTTCAAGCAGGGCGTCAATTTTTTCAGGTTCCTCAAAAAGGGTATGGACATGTTTTCCCAGCACCTCTAAGGCCATCACACCGAAGGTCTGCTCAGATCCCTTGTTGAATTTTACTATTCGGTGGTCCAGATCAGTGGTAAACACAATATCTTTGGAATTGGTAACAATGGACTCAAAGTACCAGGATTTTGCTTCCATACGTTTTGTTTTCCGCTCTAAAATCTCATACTTGTCCTTTTGGGATTCCCTTTCCAGATATCTAAGAAATACAGCCCCGATAAAAATGGCAAGGAAGAATCCCGCTGCTAAAAAATCATTAAAAAGGAACAACAAGAGGCCAAGCCAAATAAGGCTTATGACCAGAAAGGCGCCTGCATACAAGGAAATAGAATTCAGGGATTTATTCATGGCCGTAGAAAATATCCAAAATAGCTAAACAGAAAAAAATATCACATCATACATTGTACCA
>JBHPJW010000110.1:0-6438 GCA_042567505.1 Fibrobacterota bacterium | reverse complement strand
TAAGACATTCCTATAGAATTAAATTACAAAAATGCTAAAAAAGAAATTAGATATCTTTTTTGAGACCTACATAAGGTTCACCGAGCGTCATCCCCTTCGTGTTATTGGTCTAACCCTTGTTCTGGTCCTGGCCGCGCTGCCTTTTATCTTCCGGCTGCGTCTGGATGCCGATCTTGACGACCTGCTCCCCAGAAACACTCCCACCATCCTGGCAATGCAGGAAACCAATAAACGCTTTGGCAGCGCTGACCTATTCACTATCGCCATTCAGATGGACGACGCCGGGGAAATCGCCAGGGTACAGGATGAAATAAAAAAGGAAATCGAGAATAACTGGGACGACGCACTCTATGTACAGGTGGAAAGAGACAATTCCTTCTTCATTAAACACGCTCTTCTCTACCTGCCTGTCCCCCATCTGGAACGGGTAGTGGACAACCTTTCGGACATCCAGGCGGAACTGGGAATGACCAGCACCCCGTTTGGCGTTGATTTGCTTTCTGATGTTGCCGTGGAAGAACCTTCAATAAAAGAGAAAAGAGTCTGGTTCGACGCTTCCATACCACAGGAACTGGGACTTCCGGACGAGGCTGCCGACGCTTTCTCCAACTTCCTGAATACAAAAAAATCCAGCGATAAAAAAGGGAACACTCAGAAAAAATGGAACCCTAAAGCCGGCCTGCCGGACTCATTAAAAAACAGGCTGATAGGCAAACACAGAGACGGAACCACCAATGGCGTGGTTCAGGCCGCACTCAAATTTCCCAGTTCCGATACAAAATACGTTGAGAAGGTTTTAGAAAGGACTGAAAAACTGCTGGCGCCCATCAGGGCCAGATACGGGGACAAGATCGACGTTGGTATAGAGGGTTCCTATCAGCAGCTTCAGGAGGTAAAATCTCTCGCCATGAACGGGATTATCGCCACCAGCATCTCGGTGGGGTTAATAATTGTAGTTGTGCTGGCGTTCTTCCGGAGTATCGGGGCCCTGATAGCCATTCTCCTGCAGGTTTCCATTACCTCTCTCTATACACTGGGACTGACCGGTATAATTTACGGGCGGCTAAATTTATATACCGTTTTTGTAATCGCCATTCTCCTGGGCATGGGAATCGACTACTCAATTCATATCATGGGACACGCTCAGAAAGAGGCCCGGAAAGGCGCAGATTGGCAAGAGGCGTTCATCCATACCCTGAAGGTCCTTTTCCATCCTATGTGTCTTGCCGCCATCACCACCATAGCGGGTTTGCTCACCTTGCTGTCGGCCGAGTTTGTGGGATTCTATGAGTTCGGGGTGATTGCCAGCGCCGGCATCACCTTGAGCCTGCTTTCCGCCATGCTGGTTCTGCCGGCCTTCATCTTCCTGTTTGAAAAATGGAAGTCCGTCAAGGCCCTTTCCTGGCTGGCTCTTCCCACCCGCACCCCCAGGCCCCTGTTGCCGTCTTTTATAAACATCATTGACTGGAAGAAAAGCCTGAACAGAGGTACCGCGGGCATAGCGGTGATCACCGTGATACTCGCCTGCTTCATACCCAGGGCCGACTTTGAGCATGACTTCAGGAACCTGAGGGATACGCGCAAAGGGCCGGAGAGCAAGCGACATACCGGCGTGGCAGTCCAGAGCAACCGAAAGAGCAGCCAGCCCATCGTGGCGCTGGCATTGCATCCCGAAACCATGAACGCCCTGCACGATACCCTGCTTTACCGGCTCACCGTGGAAAAAGACACCCTGCTGCGGAGTTTCCTTACTTTGACAACCTTTCTGCCTCCGGAGGAGAAGCAGGAAGAACGAATGGAGGTAATAGAGGAAATCGGGGATCTGATAAACGCCCGGGTATTTGACAGGTCCAAAGGAAATGACTCGGCCATGATAGCGAAATTGAGGGACATGGTCGACATTGAGCCCTTTACCGCTGAGGGACTTCCCCCATGGGCACTCCGGCTGGTACAGGAAAGAGACGGCACTTACGGAAGGATTGCTTTTATTTATGGAAGTTACCGTTCTTCCGACGCCAGGGAGGCGGGAAAGTTTCAGGACCGTTACGGGCGCTTCCGCCTGAATGACGAGGACATTCAGCTCTACTCATCCAGTTTTATCTACAGCGATATCATAAGGCTGGTAAAACAGGACAGCAGGAAAATGGCCTGGCTGATTTCCATCATCATCATCATCACGCTGTCGCTGACCCTGCGGAGCTGGAAACTGATTTTTATCGCCGTGGCAGGGCTCGCCTGCGGCGCGGTGTGGACCGTGGGCTTCATGGGACTCTCCAGCGCCAAGCTGGGGCCGTTTAACCTGATAGTTATCCCGACCATCCTGGGAGTAAGCATAGACTCCATCATCCACCTGACCATGGCGTACCGGCGCTACGGACCCGGGAAGCTCCACGAGCTCTTCAGCGTCACCGCCACCCTGGTAACCGCCTCAGTTGTGACCACCCTGGCTGGATACGCCGGCATGATGTTTACCACTCACCAGGGCATAGAATCCATTGGAACGATGGCCATCATCGGTTTTACCTCTTGCCTGATAACCGCCCTGGTTATCACGCCCTGGCTGAGCTGGCGGCTGAAAGCGGAATAAGATGTAAATTTGGACATGGTATTTGGATAAATTTGGATTGAGGATTGAGGATTGAGTTTTAGCTATCGCCGCAGTAACTTTTGGCCACCGGCTTCCGTGACGCAATATGTGCGCACATTAGCTTTGGCTCGTTCTATCGGATCCATATTCCTTCCTCAGAGCTCCAAACAAGCTGGCTTCCCAAAGGCCGCGGCCGGCTCTATAAACTCAATCCTCAATCCTCAATCCTCAATTCTCTTACTAACCCTCCTGTCTCTATGCCTCCACCCCGGAAAGCTCCACGCATTTGGCAAAGAAGCAAACATCATAGTCGCTACCGTCGCCCAGGCCCACCTCAGCCTAAGGTCACAGGAAGTTCTGCTTTCGCTCTTTGAAAAGAAAAACGTCCTGCCTTCCCTTGCCAACTGGGCAGACCAGAGAGGTAAAAAGCGGCCTTATACCAGGGACTGGCATGCGGTGGACATCCAACTGAATGAGTCAGGCTATGATTCCCTGACCCATGGAAAAAGAGTGAATTTGCTCATCGCATTAGATAACCAGATTAAAATCCTGGGCCATGCTTTCACCACCAGACCCCAGAAAAAAGAGGCGGTCAAGTGGATTGTGAACCTGGTTGCGGACCTGCATCAACCCCTGCAGGTGGGTGAAAATCATGACGGGCATGGGAGGAAAATCCTGCTGGAATACCGTGGTACCAGGACGAATCTTCACGAACTATGGGAAAACGTGCTCATTACGACCCATTATAAAAACACTAAAAATCTCAGTCATGAAATCATGGGCCTCATAGACCATCATGCCAATGAATACGATTCAGTAGGCAGGAGCAATATCATCGACTGGCTCAACGAATCACATCAAACTACCCGGGGGTGTTATATCATTGAAGGAAACATGCTCGCTGATACGGGTATAACAGCTATTCCGGCATCCTATAGCCCCAAAAGCCTGAAGTTATTAAAAAAACAGCTTAAACTGGCAGGCCTGAGGCTGGCCCGGACCTTGAACCGGATATTTGAAAGCAACCTTTCTTACCAGACCTTTAAGTATTACTGGAGTAAACATTCAGGCGTATATCACCTGGCCGGCTGCAGAACTGCCGCCACCATCAAACCGGAGAACCTGGTTCTGGCTGATCTTGCGCCCCCAAACAAGTCCCTGCACAGGGAATGCGGATTGCTCCAGCCTTCCTCAGAATGAGTAAAAGAATTCAACCTTGCCGAAGATATCGGTATACTGGTATTCAAGCTGATCAGGACGGAGATACCAAAGCTGGCTGAACAGGGCCTCGGTATACAATTTGGTGTTGAAACTGTACCTTGTCTTTACCTCATAGGAATACTCATTTTCCCTGATTTTCGGACGGAACGTCTCGGCGTGGGTCACATCGATAAGGGTGTCCGGTTCTCCCATCATTATAGCTTTTGAGTGTTTGACATCATCAACCAGGGTAACTGAACTGTCTGAATTAAGCATGTAAAAATACCTGGATTGGCCGTTGTCATCCACAAAGTACCTGGTGTCGTCTTCGGTGGTCACTTTGCTCTTCACCTTGCCGGACAGGGTCAAGCGCAATTTCCTGGGAATGATCTTCCACTTGAATACGTCCTTCACGCTCCAGGAGATTTGATCCTCTGAATCTTTCACTTTGGTTTTCAGCCCGAACCTCGTGTCTATCTTGTTGGACATTGTTTTGGTCTTTAAGGTAAATGCCAGATCATAATCCTGATTGAATTCATCTTCCCCGTCCCGGAAATACCCCAGATTCTCCAGGGTGCTGTCTTGGAACTGATAGCTGTCCAGCAGGCCCGTCTGTTTGTATGAGGAATAGTCATTGGTCCATTTCCACTTTCCTCCCAGGCTCACGTTACCCATTTTGGAAAAACGAATCTTGGTTTTCAATCCCAGCGAGTTAACCAGTTCCCGGTCCTGCAGGACCCTTGCCAGCGGTATGGAATCATTATTTGAGGCCTGATTGTAATCAGTTATGGTTCCCGGATCCCGGTAATAGCTGAAGTTGTTGTAAATAAAAGTGGATGTATCCGTCCCGGTCGCGTCAAAATATGGATCAGCGAAGATAATTGAGCTGTCGCTGTCCAGTTCACTGCTCTTGTCTTCCATCTTAAACCGTAAACCATACTGGAAATTCAATTCCACCACCGAAGAAAGATTGTATCGGACCTTTGAGTCCCAGTTATGCGTGAACTTGGGACGAAGGCCGTCGAGGCCTTCCATCTGCTTCTGAAAGTCCCCGTCCGCCAGAAGCCCCAGCTCGCTGCCCTCTCCAAAACCCAGCAGGTTTTTATGTTTCCCCCCCGAAGAGGAGTTTTCCACAGTCAGATAATAATCCGTATTAATATTGAGCTTTTTGGAAATATCCCTGCTCAAAGACACATCATACTTCCGTTGGTCCTTTACCAGGAAGGCATTCCCTCCCGTGTAATATCCGGCCCCGATAAAAGTGTAGGCAGCGTCCAGAGCAGTTCCTCCCAGGTTCATAGTCAGGGCCAGCCTGGCGGCCATCCCCTGGTCTTCCCATCGAAAACCATAGTCTTTGGAGGCGTCGAGTTGGTCCTGCATGTCCGGTTCCAGCCGTTCGACATTGCCGCGCAGGGACTGAAGCTCTTCCATCCGGTAATTGTACAGCGCCTCATTAATAACGCTTCTGCTTTCTCCCGCGGCGGTCAGGGAATCGATGATTTCAGTGGAATCCCTCAGGCTGCCCGCCGCGATTAAGGCCCCCATGGCGTCAGCGAGATTTGAGTCCCTGTAGGTGGTGGTAACGGTGGGCTGCAGGATGGCATTCAGCAGGTTGCCGGTTTGTTCTGTCAATCCCCGGTCTTCCAGCACCTCATCCAGTGCCAGGTTATAGGCCTGGGTTGTGGAATCCACTGTGCCCACATTGACTTCCGCGGTCAGGGTGAGGTTGTCCTTAAGAAACCGCCACTCATTTTCTACCCCTATCATGTTGGATTTCAGCAGATCTTGAGAGGTGACCGCAGTACGGGAAAGATCCGGCCGCAATATGGCATCCCGCAGATCATTTGAATACACATAATGAAAATGGATGTCCCAGTTTCTGGCAGCCATGACATCAGCTTTCACAAGCCCCACAACCCTCTGGGCCACAGCTGAACCCGAAGTCTTGTGCTCGCCGTAGGAGCCAAGCACGCGTTCCCCTTCATCATAGGGGCGTTCCGACTCGCCCATGAGACCGGTTACACTGAAGCGCTGCTTTTTCTGTTTGTTCTCAAACAAACCAATACCGTATTTCGCTCCCCTGACAGGCAGACTGGAAATGGATATTTCCGATCCGCTCTCATTGAAATCACCCACGCCGAAATGCTGGGGCCCTATGGTGCTTTTTGCTGTCAAGGCGTCCAGCTGCACCCCCCCCCATTCATCCCACCTGAGGTCCAGATTTCCATCAACAGAATACCTGCCCATTTCAAAGGTGGAAAAAACAGAAGCGGTCTGATAATATCCGGGAATGAGATTATCCTGGGTGATTTGCTCACCCGGTCTTACCGTGTCCGCCCCGTCTATAATATCATGGTTAGTGGTGTTCTTCGGGGCCGTGGGTAGGTGGTATTCCGATCCCAATGCCACGTTTCCAATAACACCGGCACTCCTGGGCACCAGTGATTTTATGCCGCCGGCAAACCTTTTCTTCATTGATTTCCGGGCTTCCCTTTTTAAGTCCTTCTTGATCTTCCTGCGCACGGATACCGCGGCCGGTTTCTCTATCAGGGCGGCGATCTTTTCCTTGCGTACCGGCTCCAAATCCTGTTTGTTGCCTTTGAGCCCGGCAAACATGCTGCTTGATATCGGACTGTCAGTTATCACTCCTA
>JBHPJW010000011.1:0-60743 GCA_042567505.1 Fibrobacterota bacterium | reverse complement strand
AATGGACACGAGGTTCTAATCTGGTCTCACGACCAGGCCATAACCGATGGTATCAACTCGCAGCATGAAAATAAAGCCCTCTTGCCGGGAATAAAACTGCCTGAAAAAGTGACTTCAACAACATCGCTTGACAAGGCCTGCGAGGGGGCCGGGCTGATAGTGCTGGTGGTATCCTCCAAATTCTACGCTTCCATGGTCGACAGGATGAAAAGCCTTGTCAGGCCTCCGGCGTTTATCGTTTCAGCCACCAAGGGGCTGAATGAGGCAGACAATAAAAGAGTATCTGAGGTTCTATATAAAGGGCTTCCAGAGTCTTGTCGTGACAAAATTGCCGTTCTTTCAGGACCTAATATCTCCCGGGAAATAGCCCTGCGGAAGCCCTCCGCAACGGTAATTTCCTCCCGCAGCAACCATATCGCCGCCGGTATACAGAAGTTGTTCAACAGCCGTTATTTCAGGGTGTATACCAATACTGACGTGATCGGAACGGAGCTGGGCGGGATACTGAAAAATATCATCGCCATCGCCGGCGGCATTATTGACGGCATGGAACTGGGAGATAATGCCAAGTCAGCGGTGATGGTAAGAGGTCTGGTGGAGATTTCCCGGTTCGCAGTCAATTTTGGAGCCAAACCAGAGACTTTTAACGGCCTGGCGGGAATGGGGGATCTTATCACTACCTGTTCATCAACTCTGAGCAGGAACCATTATGTGGGGGAGCACCTGGGAAAAGGCATGAAGCTGTCTGAGATCCTGCCCAGGATGGAAGCGGTGGCCGAAGGCGTGAGGACTACCCGGCTGATTTACCGCATGGCCAAAGAGGCCGGAATTGAAATGCCGGTAACCGAACAGGTGTATCAGGTGCTGTTTGAGGACAAGCCCGTGCGGAAGGCTATTGAGGACCTGATGAGCCGGGATATCAGGCCGGAAGCATAGGGACGAAATAAACCGCAGCCCTTCGACAGGCTCAGGGTGACGTATCGAATATCAAACTGCAGAATGGTGAAGTGATTAATGTCTGCAATCCGCATCACCGGAATTATCTCCATAGACGAGAGTGAACTCAAGGAGGAATTCATCCGGTCCTCCGGACCTGGCGGTCAGAACATCAACAAGGTCTCCACTGCCGTTCAGCTCCGTTTTGATGTAGGGCGCTCAACCTGTCTGCCAAAGCCGGCAAAAGATAATCTCATCCGCCTGGCTGGCAAGCGGATGACCGCAGATGGCCTGTTGGTGATAGTTGCGCGCAGGTTCCGTACCCGGGAACGAAACCGTCAGGACGCAAGGGGCAGGCTGGCGACTCTGGTTACAAAGGCTTGCGAAAAGCCGAAACCTCGAAAGAAAACCGTCCCCACACAGGCATCCAGGCGCCGAAGACTGGAATCCAAGCGCCGGAAGGGAGATGCCAAATCACTCCGGTCAGCAGTGAAGGATGATGAGGCGTGAGGATATCGGGGCTTACATAACGTCTATGGCCCGGACCACGGGAAATGAGCCATGTATACTCATGGCTGGGGAAACGATAATGACAATGTCCCCGGCCGGGTTCTCATCGATTATACCTTAATGAGCCATGAAAATCGTAACACCGTTTTTAGGTTTAAGCGTGTCTTATACGATGTGGGTTTATTACGCTGTAACTTATGGAGGATTTTTGTAAAAACGTATACCTTTATAAAAAATATCCAGTATCTTATATAAATCCAGGGCTGGGGGGAATTATGCTAATTAAATTAATCCTTTATTCGGGGCTTTTTGTGGCAGGTAACTTATGGGGTTTGACCTATGAGGTAGGTCCTGATAAACCCTATGAGAAGTTGCAGGATATTACAGAGCAACTGCAACCGGGTGATGTTGTCCGGGTTGATGGGGACGCCTCCTACCCATGCGGGATTTATTTTAACATTGATGGAACAGAGGCAAGCCGAATCACGATTCTGGGAATTCGTGTTAACAATATGCGGCCATTACTTACCGGGGAAGCCAGGTCTTGCATTGAAATAACTTCCAGTTATCTAACCGTTAAAGGTTTTGAAATTACCGGCGGCACAAAAGAGGGCGTTGGGGTATACGGAAACAGCGTGGTGTTAAGTGATTTAGTAATCCATGATCTGCCAAGGGAGGGTATCCTGGGCTACGGAGGGGACATTTATCGCCAGGACGCTCCTGGAACAGGTGATGTTCTTTTGGAGTATACGGAAATTTATCACTGCGGTAATTCCAGCAATAGTCCCTATGCCCACCAAGTATATATGGCCACGGATGAAGAAAATTATCCCGATGCCGTTTTCAGGATGCAGTACTGCTATTTGCATGACGGCAATGGCGGTAATAACGTAAAATCACGAGCTGGGCGCAATGAAATCTACTACAATTGGCTGGAGACCTCCGTTTTCCATACCCTGGAGCTCATCGGCATAGACCCTGGTGATAACAATCAGGTTACCGAAGACACCAAGCGCGAAGATAGTGATGTGGTGGGCAATGTTATTTTCGGTCAATCGGGGATGGCCTGTTCCCGCATTGGAGGCGATGGCACCGGCATGACCAACGGCCGCTACCGCTTTGTCAACAACACATGTATCATGGAAGGAAGTGGCGATGTCATAAGAATATTTGATGGTGTGGAAAGTATTGAAATGCACAACAATATTTTTTTCAGCAGCTCAGGCAGTTCATTTTCTCTTATCAACCAGTCTGATGCCTATTGGGTTGATGGACGAAACGTGAGCGGCAGTAATAACTGGGTGCATTCCAGCGCCGGCAGTGTGCCAGGCTCTGATGAATGGACTGGTACCATTGATGGGAGTTCGCCCGGGTTCGTAAATGCTTCTAATAATGACTTCAGCCTGGCATCAGGCAGTTCGTTAATTAATGCGGGTAATGACACCCCCCAGACAAATTCAACCTTTCCATTTATCGATCCCCTTTTTCCCCCAGCTTATCATCCCCCTGTAGAATCAGCAGGCAGAGAGGGTGAAACTATTCGAAGACCGAGAAACGATGGGATTGATATTGGCGCCTACGAATCGGGTCCTCCCGCCGGTGTGAAACTGTCACCTTATGTAAGCGGGCAAAATGGCGGTGCTGTTGCGGGACAGTACGACGTCCTTGGTAAACTATTGAAAGACAACTCAAAGGGTAAGTTTATCAAGATAAAAAGCCCAAACGCCCCAAAAAGAAAATAAAATTATCATGGCGTCTTTATCGTCGAGGTGACGCGGACTTTGCCTTTTCTCACCCTGGCCAGGCGACCGTGGGCGGAGCCAGGACGGTCACTCAAAGCCCCATTGAGCGCTCTCATCAATACTTGCCCACACACTCTTCATCAGTCATTATCACCAGAACCAGTTCGGCCAGGGTGATGATATCCAGGGCGTTATGATGGATGGCGGCGCCCATGGCAGCGGGCTCCCCGGGATTATTGACGAAATCGTGGTAAGCCTGGGGGATTTGAGAGCCGTGCAGGTCCCCCACTCGGCTGCGGCGGCAGAAGACCTTCTCCAGGGTCTGAAGTTTGCAGTTTGGCAGCCGGTGCTTCCAGCGCCTCCGGGCCTCGAGCAGGAGGTCGAGGTGCTGTTGGGGCTGTGGGGGACGCTCACCGTAGATGCAAGTGCGTTCCTCGATAAAGGGCCAGTCAAAGGACTTTCCATTGAACGTGACCAGGGTGTGGAACTTTTTAAAAAGCTTCCAGAAGGACGTTAATACATTGGATTCCTCATCATAATCCCTGGCAAAGAACTGGTCCAGGATGAGCTCTTCTCTTTTGAGGTAACAGATTCCGATTAAAAACAGGGGATTGCCGGAAAATCCACAGGTCTCAATATCCAGGAAGCAGAGTTTTTCCGGTGGGCAGGATATTTTCAGGCTGCTTTCCCGGCCTTTAGATTCGAATTCATGGCGGAACAGCTCTGCGAACTTGCGATGCTGTTTCCAGAATTTATTCATGTCCCGCTTAACCCGGAAAAAACATTTTTCCCTCCTGAAAGCGGGTTTCAGGCAGGAAATGATTTCTTCAAGCTTATCGCCTGGTCTGGATTTCCGTAAAAAGGTCTCGGTGTCTTCCCTGATTTCCGGCCAGTTAACAGAAGAATCCTTGATTTGATTTTCTTCCCGCACCTGGGAGGAAGAAAAGGAGGAGTGGGATAAACGCATTTCGCCGGTTTCACCCGTTTTTTTCAGTTGTGCTTTTTTTTTCAAATGGATTTTGTTGAGCTGGGCGAGCTTTTTTTGCAGACGTTCCATTGATTTATCCTGTTTGCGAATTCAAAGATAACCTAAGGACGGTACCAGGCCAATATGCTGGTTTTTTGGAGTTTTTTATGGGCTGAAGAATGGCCCCTTCCCGTAACCGGAATTCACGATTTCCGCCTACGGGAAGGGAACGCGATTTTATATAATTGGTATTTGTTTTGGATCAATTGGATATGAAAGGAAACCACCATGGCTTTTGAATTACTAAAACCGCACAGGGGGAAGGCGAAACTGAAGGGGATAGTCATATCCATAAACAAGCATAATGTCATATTATCCAAGGAATTGATAGAGGACTGGCCGGAGAATTGTAATTACGTGCAGGTTTATCTCGACAAGCAAAACAAGAAGATTGCGATAAAACCGGTGAAGACAAATGACGGCAGCGCGGTGACCGTAAGCAGAAATAAAAAAACCCAATCAAGGTTTTTTCAGTCAAAGATATTGATTAACAACGGCGTAAAACCAGGCAAAGTCGGACTTCTCTTTGACAAGAAAAACGGGATGTATGTAGGACAGTTTCCCTACGGAAGCAAGATTAAAGGGAACCTCTGACCAAGATTATGCATAAGTAAATTGTGCTCAGGATCTGTTCAGGGGGACAGGAACTGTTCCAGCAGGATGAGCGCGGCTTTTTTAGACGGAAAGACCTCCCTGGAATCCTGAATACTCACCGCGTCGTATCCCACGCAACTGGGGCAGCCCGATGTACAGGGGCAGGAAAAGGCTACTTTGCCGGCAAAACTGAAGACCTGGTGAGACAATTCAAAGACTTTCTGCGCAAGGCCGATGCCGCCCGGATACGTGTCAAGCACTGCAATGCAGGGTCTTTCCCTTACCCTGGGTTCAAGAAGTACCTGGACATCCCTTTTGTCGGAGAGCGTGGTTACTGGGATGGTTTCCTCCAGCAGGTTTTTTAAACCCAAAAGGCCAGACAAAGGGCTGTGCTTTTGCTGCCGGCAGATGTTCCAGGTCTGCTCCGAAGGCAGGAACAGCACTGCTGTAGTCTCCAGGTCCGGCAGGTCGCGGTGGACGGAGATAATGCCGCGGTTGTACCCGGTGTGGAACTGTATCCGTTTCAGCTTTTCCACTGACGAATGCCTGGTAACCGTGCCGTATTCCAATGATCCGGTTCCGGCCATTTTTTTTTCCAGAGTATCCTGCCAGTCCAGAAAACCTGAGATGACGGGGATGGTGAAATAATCGCATTCGATTTCTTCCAGTAGGGCCCGCTTGAGTTTTTCAACCACGCCCTGCACACGGTATGTCCTGCCGCCGGAAAGATAAATGCTGTCTTCGAATATCTGGTGGGAGAGTTGATGGCTGTCAAGCTGGCCGATAAGCGTTTGGGGGGAGTCTGCCAGCACCAGGTCGTAGGAGTCCTCGCCCAGGGTTCGCAGGCTTATGCGATGGGCTGGAGAACCGCTCTTGGGAAAATACCATTTGCCCTTGATTTCTTTGAGCAGCCCTTCCTGTTTTAAAATTTCCAGCACAGGGAAAAAATTCGCGCCGAAGCAGCTTTCATCTTCTGCACTGAGGGGGAATTCGTGAGCGGCGCATTTTAGGTGCGCGGACACTAAATAGGGATTGTCGGGATCTAAGAATGCGGCCTCCACCGGGCTTTCGAATATGAATTCCGGATGGTGCGCGATGTACTGGTCAACCGGATTCTGGCCGGGGACGAACACCACCAGGCTTTCCCGCCCCCGCCGCCCGGCCCGTCCGGCTTGCTGCCTGAAGGAAGCCATGCTCCTGGGAAAGCTGAAAATCAGGGCCGCGTCGAGATGTCCGATATCAATACCCACCTCCAGTGCGCTGGTGCTTATAATTGCCGAGGTTTTTCCTCCGGCGAGGTCCGCCTCCATGGCGCGCCGCTGGGCGGCAGTGTATCCGGCCCGGTATATGGCTATTCTGCCTTTAAGTTCCGGCGCCAGCCTGGCGAAGGCTTCCCGCAAATACCTGCCCAGCAGCTCGCACTGCAGGCGGGTCTGGGTAAATGCTATAACTGTGTGGCCTGCCAGGACCAGGTCGCGAAGGACCTGCCGGGCCTGTTCGTACATGCTACCGGCTTTGACTTTTCCCTGTTCCAGGACTTCAGGTTTCCAGGTCAGGAACCTTTTGGGAGACAGGGGAGCGCCGTCATGATTAATCCCAATAAAGTCCTCCTTAACCAGTCTGGCCGCCAGTTCACCGGGATTATGAATGGTAGCTGAACACATGATCCAGGCGGGTTTCACTGTCAGCCTCAAGCACAGACGCTTGAGGCGGGCCAGCACCAGGGCTATATGGGATCCGAACACGCCCCGGTACACATGGGCTTCGTCGAGGATGACGTATTTCAGATGGAAAAAGAAATCCCCCCAGCGCCCATGCACCGGCAGGATAGAGGTATGCAGCATGTCCGGGTTGGTCAGGATGATGTTGCTCCGGGAACGAATGAGCTTCCTTTTGCCCGCCGGCGTGTCTCCATCATAGACAACTGGACGGACTGAGGCCATCAACTCGGGTGACGATCCGGTGATTTCCTCTAGTTTGCGAAGCTGGTCCTGGGCCAGCGCCTTGGTGGGATACAGGGCCATCACCCGAAGCCGGGGATTTTTTAAAAGATCATTCAGTACGGGCAGCCAGTAACACAGGGATTTTCCCGATGAGGTAGCGGTGCTGATAACAGTGTTGTTTCCCTCCCGGATCTTCCGTATGGCATCGGCCTGGTGGCTGTATAGTTTCGCTATTCCCAGGACCTTCATTGCCTCGACGAGGGGAGCTTCCAGAAATTCAGGAAAAGGAGCGAATTCTCCCTGCTGTCCTGGCCGGCTGACATCGCTTTTAATCTGGCCGGCATAGTAGGATAAAGATTTTATCTTTTCCAGGGTTTCAGCCAGGTTCAGAGACCCCATACTTGAGTAACTATTTTATGGATTTGGATTAACCTCATCGTTCATTGCTGTCATTCCCCGAGAAGGCGGGGAATCTCAAGGTGCTGTCATATTTGTGTTAGAATCTATTAATACTTTCTCGAAAAAAAAGTATACTTTTTTTTCAAGCTGGTTATAATCATGACAGAACAGGTGTGTATTGCCAATTAAAGATTCCCCGCCTTCGAGGCTGTGCCATAATTGGTTATTTGCGACCAAACCATGTCATTCCCTGCGAATGCAGGGAATCTCCTACTTTGTTTGTGGCCTATTTGATCGAATAAGGCTATATCAAAATTAGGAGATTGTCCGGCTAAACCGGACAATGACAGTCTTTGGGATTGTGACACAGTCTCCTTCGCGGGGAATGACAGGTGAGGGCCGGGAAGAACAGTATTTTTTCGGCACTATTCATAAGTATAAGGGGACGGATCACCTATTTGAGAACTTAAAAATGAAGCGCTCGCTAAAAATCCGAAAAACAGGCTGGCTGCTGCTTTCAGTTGCCTGCATTCTTGTTTTTGCTTTTGGGGCTGTCGTATTTGGGACTGACAGTAAAAAAGAAAAAAGCAGGAGCATCGGGGAGAGGTATCACCAGGAGACTGTCCTGGACTGGCGCGGAGTAGCAGGGGACCTTTTTAGGGCCAGGCCGCAAAAGCCCCCTTTGTACAAAATATATCCCCAGGCAAAAGCAATACCTTTACCCAGGCCGGGAGAAAGGGGGATGTCTGTGGAAGAGGCCATAGAGAAAAGGCGATCGGTGAGGAATTATTCCTCCGCGCCTCTTCCCCTGTCCGCACTGGCCCGTCTTCTGTTGTCCGCGCAGGGCGTGACCGGCAAAGCATATGGCACGATGCTGCGCTCCGCGCCCTCGGCGGGGGCGCTGTATCCCATTGAGATATACCCCGTGGTCAATAATGTAAAAGGTTTGGCCAGGGGTATTTATCATTACCATATCAAGAAGCATTACCTGGAATTGGTCAAACAGGGAGACTTCAGGTCTGAGATCACCGGAGCGGGATTGGAGCAGGAAATGCTGGGAGAAGCGGACGTGACGCTGGTGATAACCGCTGTCTTTAACAGGATACGCAGTAAATACGGCGAGCGCGGATTCCGGTATGTTTACATGGAGGCGGGGCACGTGAGCCAGAATATTTACCTCCAGTCAGTTTCGCTGGGGCTGGGATCGGTGAGCGTGGGGGCTTTTTTTGATGAGAAGGTAAACCGGCTTATAGGCGTAGACGGAGACAAGGAGGCGGCAATCTATCTTCACGCGGTCGGTACTCTATGAAGCGACAGGACTTTAATTATGTCGTCAGCATCATGTTGCTTATCTGTGTTATGATCACGGGAATGCTGGGCTGGATCCAGGCCAGGCTGGAACTCCGTCAGTTTGTTCCCCACCGCTATTTTGCCTATGCGACATTGTGCCTGGCGGCCGTTCATGTGTATTTGAATTTTAACAGGGTCTGGAGCTTTTTTAAAAGGAAATTACGGTCCGATTGATTTAATGAATTGAGGTTTTTATTGAACAAATTTATCATCACCAACGGTAAAATAATCCTTCCCGGCCGGGTGCTGGAGGGCGGCGTCCTGGCAGTGGAAAACGGGACCATAAGGGACATCGCTGAAAAACCAGGCGAGTATCCCGGCTATGAAATTATCGACGCGCAGCGATGCTATGTGTCGCCCGGGTTGGTGGAAATGCATATTCACGGCTGCAGCAGTTTCGGATTTGATGAGGATGATCCTCAAATCTTGGACAAAACCACTGCTTTTTTAAGTGAAAGGGGCATAAATACCTTTGTCCCCACCATACAGTGCAATGAAGCCGCCCTGGCAAACCTGGCGGACGGGCTGGAAAGGGGCGGTTACGGAGACCGGATACCGGGAGTATACATTGAGGGGCCTTTTGTAAATGAGAAGAACCGGGGAGGCATACTCCCCAGGCACATTAGAATGCCGGACATGGGGTATATGGAAAAACTGCTGGAAATATCCCGGGGCCATATTAAACTCATGACCGTGGCGCCTGAACTCAAGGGCTGTCCGGATATATATGATTTGTTATATGAAAATGGCATAACCCTGTGCCTGGGCCATTCACACGCCGAACTTCATCAAGTCCCTGCTTTTGATGACAGGAAGATGGACCTGACGCATCTTTTTAATACCATGTCTCCGGTCTCGCATAAGAAAACAGGACTGGCCATGCTGCCCTTTATCAATCCCCATGTGTACGTTGAGGTCAATGCCGATCTCATTCATTTGAATGCGGACATCATTACTATGTGCCATAAACATCTTAACAAGGACAGATTGATTCTCATAACGGACGCGGTCGCTTCTGCGGGAGCCCCTTATGGAAGTTATTTCTATTTCAAAAAGGAAGTGGTCTCAGATGAACACGGGGTGAGATATAAAGATGACAATACCATGGTGGGATCGAACTGCCTGATAACCGAAGTAGTAAAAAGGTTCATGAAAGTTACCGGATCTCCCATTTATGAGGCCGTCGGCTTTGCCACGTTAAATCCCTGCCGGCTGCTGGGCCTGGATAAAAGCAAAGGCAGTATAGAAATAGGTAAAGAAGCGGATTTGGTGATTTTTGATGAGGATTTTAATGTTGTAAAGAACCTGTGGATGTAAAACCGGCCCGGGATATTGCAGGAACACAGGTTCACCTTGAGAATAAGGGCGCCGGGAGCGGTTTTTTTTCCGGCAAAAAAGAGAAATGGCATTATGAGAGCGGCTTTTCTGCTTTCAATGGTATGGGATCCCGTTAATTGGTTGTATAGAGCCATAAGGCAGGCATTTGTGATATTTCATTATTTTATGGCGGAAATGAGCCAATGGGGGCAAACACTGCGCTTCATCGAAAATTAGCCTTTTCCCGTCATTTTTTCTAAAAAAAGAGCAATTGCTGATATCCTGTTGCGTTTTTTTTTATCCGGGATAAATTATTTTAAAAACCACGTTGGGCATTCAGTCCTCTCTCGGATAAGCGGAGCGTTTTCATCTTTCTCGAGCCCGCTGGGGTTTTGGTGACACTGGAGCAATAAGCCTGGTCACTTTCAGACTGAGATGTGTTTTCACACATTCCCTTTGCAGGGAATCGGTAAGGAAAGAGACTGGAAAAAAGGTGACATGAAAATTACACTTGCCAAAATTTCCTGCATAATATGTTTCTGGGCTTTGTCTGTTGCTCAGGGATTGAGGATTAATGAATTTCTGGCCTCAAACGCCTCAAGTGATTTGGATCCTGACAATTATAATTTCGTGGACTGGATAGAGATACACAATCCCGGACCGGAAGCGGTCGATGTGGGCCGTTATTTTTTGAGCGATGATGTTAATGATCTGGAAAAGTGGCAGGTCCCGCCTTACACGACCATACCGGCCGGAGGGTATCTTGTGTTCTGGGCAGATGGAATAGACAATGCTCTGCACACCGCATTCAAGCTGTCTGCCGATGGTGAGCAAATCCTGCTTTCAGACCGTTCAGGAATCATTGTAGATTCGGTCTCATTCGGTACCCAAAGGACTGACGTGTCCTGCGGACGGGCGCCGGGGGCCGATTCCCTCTGGGTCTTTTTTCCAAAACCTACCGAAGGAGGACCTAATGACACCATATGGACCGCTGATCTGAGGAGCATGGCATTGCCGCCGTCCCTCTCTCCGCCCGGCGGATTCTATCAAGGCCCCGTGACGGTGACCTTGGCCGGAACTTCTCCTTCTTCGGCCGTCCATTATACCCTTGACGGTTCGGCCCCTACGGAAACATCCCCGGTTTATCAGGACGCTATCACCCTGAACGCCACCAGTGTTATACGCGCAAGGACCTTTCAGGATGGTTCGCTTCCCAGCCAGGTCGGTACGGGCACCTTCTTTATTGGGGAGGGTAAAACCCTGCCCGTGGTGTCACTGTCCACATCCCCCGACTACCTTTATGATGACAGCATAGGTATGTATACCATAGGCAGCAATGGCAGCAGCGGGTTTGGGGTGACCGCCAACCATTGGAGGGATTGGGAAAGGCCGGCAAATATCGAGTTTTTCGGGGAAGACGGCAGTCTCTTCTTTAATCAGGGTTGCGGCATAATGATAAACGGCGCCAGAAGGAATTCCTGCTACAAGTCATTACGGGTGTTCGCAAGAGGAAAATATGGCAGCGGGGAGTTTTCCTGTCAATTCTTTCCGGAAAAGGAGATCTACAGTTTTTCTTCCTTTATATTGCGCAACGGGGGATACCCGGATTATATGAGCACTTTAATGCGGGATGGATTGATACAGACGCTCGTCAGCCGGACAATGGACGCGGATTATCAGGGATACCGTCCCGCTGTTGTCTACCTGAACGGGGCCTATGCCGGCCTCTTTAATATCAGGGAGAAGCAGAACGAGGAATATCTGGCCTCTAATCACCACGTGGATCCGGATAATCTGGATATCCTGGAAAGAATTATCAACCAGAGGGTGGTTGAAGGCGACTCCCTGCACTATCACAACTTCATGTCCTTTCTGGCAACTGAGGACCTTACACTGGAAGAGAACTACCGGCACATTCATTCACAGATGGATGTTAACCAATACATCGATTATTTAACCATGCAAATGTATGTGATAAACCTGGACTGGCCCAATAACAATCATAAATACTGGCGCCCCAGGACTGCCACAGGCAAGTGGAGGTGGTTGACCTTTGACCTCGATTGCGGATTTGGCTGGTGCAAGGAATATGACTATGATTTTGTCTCTTTCGTGACTTCTGATACCATGACATACTTCTCAAATTCTCCCGAGGCGACGTTCCTGACCCGTAAACTCTTGGAAACACCCGGTTTTCGGGAGCGGTTCATGCAGCGGTTTGCCAATCACCTCAACCTGACTTTTGCGCCTTCCGGTGTGATCTCCCTTATCGACAGCCTGAAAGAGAACATCCAGGCTGAAATGCCGGGGACCATCGCCCGGTACGGCGAGGGGTGTGATTACCTTCAGGACGAAAACAAAGACGGCTGCATCGTGCCAACATACGCGCAATGGGAGGAAAACGTGGAGGTCTTAAGGGATTTCGCCGTGATGCGGCCGGAATACGCACGGCGGCACCTGATGGAAGCATTCAATGTGCCGGGGCAAGCCCGCCTCACCATACTTTCGCAGGAATCTGGAGAAGGAACCGTCTTGCTGGAAGGCATTGCGGTTCCCGCTTTTCCATTCACCGGCTTGTATTTCCAGGGATTGCCGATCCGCATAAAGGCCAAAGCTGCAGCAGGGTATCAGTTCATGGGTTGGAAGGAGTTTCCAGGGAATCAATCTGATTCTCTAGACCTGGTTCTGGAGCAGGACGTCGTCCTGACGCCCCTGTTCGGCACCAGCGGGGAAACCCTTCTGCCGTCCAGGGTTTCCCGGGACTTGTTTCTCCACTCGGGCAACTCTCCCTACACGGCAGCGGGTGATGTATTCGTAGATTCGAATGTCGTGCTGCAGGTAGGGCCGGGCAGCGTGATCGAAATGCCGGAGGGAGCAAACGTAATAGTGCAGGGGAAGCTTGAAATGAACGGGACTCTGGATCAACCGGTTGGTATCCGTTCCCGCCGAACCGGGACGAAATGGGGGGCTCTGGTTTTTAATGAACCAACCCACCGTTCCCTGCTGAGCCACGTGAGGCTGGAAAATGCCTCCAGGGGTCCCGACCATCTCAAATACAGGGCCGCGGTTTCTGGATACCGCACGGATATAACCATGGACAACGTCATTATTCAGGGAGAGGAACAGCCGGTGTTCCTGCAGTACGGAGACGCCGTCATCAGAAACTGCACCTTGCGAATGGAGAGGAGCGGCGATCTCATCAACGTGAAATACGGCCGGGCCTTGATAGAGCGATGCGATCTCATGGGGAATGAAGTTGAAGACACCGACGGTATTGATTACGACGGCATCACAGGGGGAAAGATTCTCAACAACCGGATATATGGTTTCCTGGGCCCGAATAGTGACGGCATTGATCTGGGAGAGGCGGCCAGGGACATCTTGATACAGGGCAATATCATTCACGATTGCAGGGACAAAGCTATTTCAGTAGGCCAGGCTTCCACTGCCATTATCGAAAGGAATGTCATCCGGCACTGTCTCACGGGAGTCGGTGTGAAGGATTCCGGCTCCTGCGCCATCCTGGACCGGAATACCTTTTACTCCAATGGAATCTCTGTGTCCTGTTTTGAAAAAAACCTGGGAAGGGGAGGCGGCAGGACTGAAATCCGCAACAGCCTGTTTTCCCTGTCGTCGATTTCAGATATATCCGTTGATCCGCATTCGGTTATGGATGTGAGCTACTCACTCAGCGATACGGAAGAATTGCCGGGGACCGGGAACTTGAGGGCTTTCCCTTTATTTCTTTCCCCTCTGACTTTCAATTTTAATTTACAGGAGGCTTCCCCGGCCCGGGATGCCGGGGATCCTTCCTCACCCAAAGACGCGGATGGAACCCGCGCAGACCTTGGCGCTTTTTCTGTGCGGCATGACTTTTTTAATATAAAGATCACGGAAATAAATCATAAAACACCGGAACATTATGACGTAGGACAATGGGTGGAATTTTACAACGCCGCCTCACAAACCATCTCCTTGGAAGGCTGGACTTTTCGCCGCGCGGGAAATCCAAGCGCTTTCACTTTCCCCGCGGGAATGGAAGTCCGGCCGGGCGCCTATTTCGTGCTTTGCACCAATCCCTGGAGGTTCGGTCATGGACATCCGGGAATTCACATCACCGGCGCACTTTCCTTTTCCTTTTCCTCTGTTTCCGACACGCTGTCCCTCCATGACGCCCAGGGCCGGCTCATTGATTCGGTGGCCTATTTCAGCGGTGCTCCCTGGCCCGAAGACACCGATGGCATCGGGGCTCCTCTGGCTTTGATGACCCGGCTGGCAGACAACTCCAGACCTGAACATTGGCGCCTCACCTCAGGTTATGGCACACCGGGAACCGCCAACAGGTTTCACCAGGAAGAGTCCCCGTTGGTAATCAATGAAATAAATTATCGTTCTTTTCCCGGGTTCGAACCGGAAGACTGGGTGGAGTTTCACAATGTCAGTAACAGGGAACTGGATTTGACGGGGTGGTATTTTTCGGACAGTGATTCAACCCATGTATACGCTTTTCCCGCCGGTCTAAAGGTATTACCGGGGGACTTTGTGGTCATCACTTCCGACAGTACCGCCTTCGGCAATTATTTTCCCGAGGTAGTAAACAGGCTGGGCGATTTTGATTTCGGATTCAAAAGCGGAGGAGAGATGATTCAATTGTTTACCGGGCAGGGGGAGCGAATCGACGTGGTCTCTTACGATAACAATTATCCGTGGCCAACACTCAACGAAAGCCTGGGCCAGACGCTGGAATTGACCAATCCCCTCCTTGACAATTCCCTGGAAACGCATTGGCTGGCGTCCAAAGCGCATGGAACTCCGGGGAGAAAAAACAGCGCCTACCAGGAGCTGGCCGTACAAGCGCCAAAAATGGAAATCCCGGCATTTCAACTGTATCAGAATTATCCCAATCCGTTCTCAAACCGCACGATAATACCTTTTACTCTGGGTTTCGATGACTCTCCCAAAATGACTTTACGCATTTTTAACCTTCAGGGGAATCTTGTGGCATCGCGGGTTCAGGAATTTTTCACTGCCGGGGAAAATCGCCTGCCATTCACCAACTCCGGTCTTCCGAGCGGCATGTATTATTACTCACTGCAAACCGGGAAGAAACAGCAGATGGGAAAAATGGTTATCATGAAGCGCTAGCACTTGGACTTGATGCCGTAACTTTTTAAATGAGAATCACCGGCTTAAAAACCAGAAGCCGTATTTTGATAGGTATCGGAACATTGAAACGGACAATCAGACTGTGAAGTATGCAGCCTTACAAACAAGGAGCCAGCCCATGAACTTTCTCGAATTAGCCAAGACAAGATGCTCCATCAGAAAGTATAAAGACCAGCCCGTGGAAGAGGAAAAACTGAAAGCAGTTCTGGAAGCGGGAAGAATAGCGCCTTCGGCCGTCAATTACCAGCCCTGGTATTTCATCGTGGTCCGGGAACAGGAATTGAGGAAGAAAGTGGCCGCCACTTATGGCAGGGAATGGATTAACCAGGCCCCGGTGATATTGGTGATATGCGGGGACCACAGCAAGTCCTGGCGGCGCGGGGACGGTAAGGACCATTGCGACATCGATGTGGCCATTGCCATAGACCACATGACTCTGGCCGCGGCCGAGTTGGGCCTGGGGAGCTGCTGGGTTTGTAAGTTCAACGCCATGCAGTGCTCTGAATTGCTGAAACTGCCCGTCCATTTGGAAACGATCGCGCTTCTGCCCATTGGTTATCCCGCTGGAGAAAGAGACGATAAAGACATCGAACGGCACTTGAAAAGGAAGACCCTGGAAGAAGTGGCGCACTGGGATGGGTTTAAGTGCTGAAGTATGAGGAGTCATTTGTCATTAGGTCATTATGCGTGGGGCTTCGTTCCAAAAAGAAATTTCGCCCTCACGCGTCATTAATTGAGGATAATCTCCAACTAATGACCTAATGACAAATGACTCCTCATAACGAAAAACTATTGGCATTCAATCCATCAAAAACTTTTTCCTGCCCGCCCAGTACAGGGTCATGAGAAAAAGCACTGAGAAGAATAAGGCCCTGGTGTTGTGGAGCCGGTAGATGCTGTCTTTCCTCTCCCTGGTCTGTCCTGAAAACAGGTCCGGGAACCCTGCCGTGACCTGGCCCTTATTATATCCGCACTCCAGAAGCCTGCCCCGGGATTGGCCGGCGATTTTTCCCAGGGACGATTTATCAAAACCCACCCGTGAAAGTTCCAGGTGTTGTTTGGAAAAAACTCTGATGGAATCTGTCCAGAATGTTTTTCCGCCGGCTTTCAGTTCCAGGTTGAAGGCTCCCGCCGGCAGCGCAATCTGTTCGGCCTGCAGGAGCAGCTGTCCGGCTGCCAGGCCTATCTTTTCCAGGGGGAAGGTAACGGCCTTTTCACCGTTTTTAAAAACCAGTTCAAATCCGCTTTTCTCTCCGGCCCCTTTAATCCTGGCTGAGAACCCAAACGGCAGTCCTTGATATATAGTGCCGGGGATCTCTGTGAGTATGTCTTCCCTTTCCCTGTGGACCATTTCCGCGGTGCCCAGAATGAGGGACTTAATTTGTTCTTTGACGGTAAAGGGCTCTCTGGGATAAAACATCTTTTTCCAGAAACCGGACAGGACCAGCCGGTAAAAAGACAGGGAGTCGTTTCCGGTTTTTGATAACAGGCAGCCGGTACCTGTTGCGCCCTGTACAGAAATTATACAACCAGAGGACGAGTCAGTGAACGGCATCCACAGGGGGTCATCGCATAAGCTGGAAAGCGGGAGGTGCAGGTTCTGATAGTATTCGCGGCTTTCCGCCCCAACCTGGATATGATTATTTCCTTGGAAGCGGCCGATGGTTTCCTTTTGTAGCCCGAAATGTTGAAGGATACCCCTCCTGGATTGACCGTATACCACCAGCTGGATTTTTCGGGCCAGGAGTTTTTTCAGGTTCTTTATTTCTTTTTTCACAAGCCTGGCCGGCACCCAGACCTGGCTGCCGGGGGTTAGTTTCCTGCCGGCCAGGTTTTTCAGACGACCGGCGGACAATTTGAATTCATCGGATCCCGCAAGGATCTGGATCATCCATTTTTCATCCAGGCTGTTTACCGATTTTAAAAACCAAATTTCAGAAAGTTCGCTATCAAGTGTCAGATCCAGAGGCAGGGTGTCATTAAATGCATTTTCATTTCCCCTGGGACGGGACAGTACGGCATGAACATCAGTCCCATTCACTATTTTATTGGACACTTTTTTAGGCAGGGAAAATTGCTCTGAATCCTGCCATGCCGTCAGTCCATCTTCACCCTGGTTCTTCAATACCCTGGAAAAAAGGGCCTTTCCATGCCGGACCAAAGCAACATCAGAAGGGTCTCTCACATTTCCCATGGATGTCCAGCTGATGTTGAGGCTGCGCGGTTGGTGAGGAGCCTTTTTCTCGGCCATGGACAGCTCCGCTGAAATAAGGCCGATGTCCTGAAACGAATCAGGGGAAAAAACCACCGGATAAACCGGAAAGGAAAAATCAGGAGCATTCCCGTTTGGAGATGGCCGGTTGTCCCTGCCGTCCGAAAGCAGGAACATGCCCCGGGGGTTTTTCCAGGGCAGGGAGTCCCGCGCGAATTCCGCCAGCGAACTCAGGCTGGTGAGACGGGCCCTCTTGTCTCCCGCCCCTTCCTTTGCACCGTCCGCTTGCTGCAGTACCCGGACACCCTCATCAAAGGCAAGTTCCCTGATGATAAAGCCGCGGGGAAGGTATTGTTTATACAGGCTGTCGATAAAAACCCGGTACTGCTTCCGCAGCTTGAGGAATCCGCCGTCTGAGAAGCTGCCGCTCATATCCCGGGCAATCAGGATGAGCGGATCGTGAAAGACGTCCTTGCTTACCCTGATCGCGGGCGCGTTCAGCTGGAAAACCAGCACCAGCAGGGCCATGGCCTGCAAAACAGATAACAGCATACCTATCCAGGGACGCTCCCTGTCTCTGCCCTGCCGGAACTGTTGCCAGATAAGGTATCCTCCCGCCAGCGCGACCGGCAGCGTCCACCAGGCAGGAGTTAGGTCGAGGGAGAACATGGTATCTTAATATAACTGGATTTAGGCGTCCCTTTAAACGCCTGCTAGGATTCAGTAGTTTTAATTAAGGTTAAAGCGTCTTTTTCAATTAATTGAAAGAGCCTCCTGATAGGGGCGGTGGGCTTGCTTACGCCACGTTCCCACTTTTGGAGTGTTGGAAGCTTGATATTGCATACGTACGCAAAGACTGACTGGCTCATTTTCATTTTTCTTTTGCGAAGTATTACGATGTCCTCAGGCTTATAATTTTTGGGCTTTTCGAACTGCAATTTGTTGAATTCCCGCATGGTTTCCTTATTGTCGATGATATTTTTATTTGCCTGAAGGGACTTTTTTACTGCTTCTGTAATTGTCGGCCAGTCTTTTTTATTCTTTTTCATAATGATACCTCACTAACTCATTAATCTTTACTGCCTGCTTAATAACCTTTTCATTGAATTCATCATAATCTTTTGATAGCAGCTGCAATTCTCTTTTCTCCTTTTGCGTGATATTATCTTTCCTGTTCTTGGCGAACAGGTACAGGAAAATCATTACTTCTCCGATCCGATAATAGACGATGGATCTGTTTGAGCCTCTTTTGCCGCTTGTTTTTGATCCGATTCGCTTTTTATAGAGCTTGTGTCCTAATGAACTGCAGTTACCGTCAATCATTTCCTGAAGAGCTTCTATGAATTTTTTATCGCAAGAACCTCATAAACGCGTATGGCCGTTTCTTTGGTTATCCTGAGCAGGTTCTTCTGCTGTTTTTTGGAGAACTTCTGAAAAGCGGTCCTGAGATTCTCCAGGGTTTCATCTCTGGATAACAGCAACCTTCCCATCTGCTGGGCCGTTGCCAGGTCTTTCTCTTTTTTTAATGGGTTCAGGCGCTTTTCGTGAATAAGGAACTTTTTCAGCGTAAACACCTCCGGTCTGGGAAGCTTTATATTGCAGCCTTTATGTTCCAGGTTTATCAGTTCGTCTTCATGATACTCAAGATGGCGGAGCCCCTGGACGCTGATGTTTAAAGGCTTCACCTTTTCCACTGGGATTTCGCCGGAACCGCGGAGCGGCATTAAAAACTCCACTGTAAAGTCACTCCGTATGTATTTGTAATATCCGGACGTGTAATCGAATTTCACCTTAAAACCCAGCGATTCAAGAAGCGCAGATACATCCACAGGCACGCGCCTTTTTCTGGGCCGTGGTACCAGAAGATCCATATCCATTGTCTTGACCGCAGGAAGAAGAGGATCGTCTTGAAACAATTGCTTATAAAAAAACAGGCACCAGCTGCCGATAAGCACCATGTCCTCAAGCACCCCATTCTCCTTAAGCTTCTTTAAAACAGAAAAAAACAGCTCTTCATTTTGTTCCGGCATATTTCAACGACCTTTCTATAATGGCCAAATCCTTTTTCATGGCCCTTATGCTTTGTTCATATTCCCTGCGATCTTTTATCTGCCTGCCTGCCTCTTCCACGCGGCGGGACGGCACTGGGCCTATGTATTTGAACTTCATCTTTCTTCCGTTTCTATAAGCAAAATATGCATACTTCCTGGAATTTTGCTTTTTTAGCCACAAGGAGCCCTTAGGCAGCCCATTTATTTTTTCACGGTAAAGGTCTATAACCTGCCGTAGCCGCTCGCCTTCTTCCTGTAATACACCGAAAATAATGCTCATAATATATACCTATCCAATATCATTATAGTATTTAATGATAGGTATATAAAGCCTTATTCATAAAAAAACCGTTATTTTTAAGACAATATTAC
Source organism: Fibrobacterota bacterium (assembly GCA_042567505.1). Lineage (GTDB taxonomy): Bacteria > Fibrobacterota > Fibrobacteria > UBA11236 > JADFYW01 > JBHPJW01. The sequence continues at coordinate 41,124 of JBHPJW010000011.1, read as the reverse complement.
TGCTACCACTTCCTTTACTTTTGTAATACACCGAAAATAATGCTCATAATATATACCTATCTAATATCATTATAGTATTTAATGATAGGTATATAAAGCCTTATTCATAAAAAAAGCATGATTTTTAAGACAATACCATTGCTACTAATTCTTTTTCATCTCGGGCGGGTGGGCCGCAAAGGTATCGCTTGGACAGGGATTTTAAGTTTACTTGGACCTTTTACTGAGGATCGAATGCCGGGCCTGTTTGAAAGTTCCGGGATAATCCACGTTGTAATGCAGTCCCCGGGACTCTTTGCGGGCCAGGGCGCTTTTTATTATCAGCTCGGCGTTCAGGGCCATGTTCCTCAGCTCGGTCAGGTGGGGCTCCATGGTGTAGGAGCCGTAGTCGGCCAGGGTCTGGGTGTTTATCAGGTCGATGAAGTCCCGGGCGCGTTCCAGCCGCAGGTTGCTGCGGACTATGCCCACATAGTTCCAGAGGGTCGACCGGATGGTTTCCAGGGCCGAGCTGTAGACACTGAATTCAGTGGCGGGTTTTACTTTTGAGGCGTCCCATGGCCTGAAGCGGGTGATATCAGGTGTTCCGGGGGCGGTCTTAAGGACATGGCGCAGGGCCCGGTCGGAAAAGACTACTGCCTCCAGCAGGGAATTGCTGGCCAGCCGGTTGGCGCCGTGCACGCCGGTGCAGGCGGTCTCCCCGCAGGAGTAGAGCCCGGCCAGCGGGGTGGCGGAGTCCTTGTCGACTTTCACGCCTCCGCAGATAAAATGGGCCGCGGGCACCACCGGGATGGGGTCTTTGGAGATATTGATTCCCCTGGAAAGGCAGTGCTCAAAGATATTGGGAAAACGGTTTTTCAAGTCAGATCGGGAAAAAGAAGTCATGTCCAGGAATACGTGGGGTTTTCCGGATATTTTCATTTCAGCGTCAATGGCCCTGGCCACGATGTCCCGGGGAGCCAGGTCCGCCATTTCATGAATGCCCTGCATAAAGGGCCTGCCCTTGTGGTTTATCAATATACCGCCGTGGCCCCTCATGGCTTCTGAAATCAGGAAGGTGGGATGGCCGGGATCAAAAAAAGCGGTGGGGTGGAACTGAATGAACTCCATGTCCTCCACCGGAGCGCCTGCCCGGTAGGCCATGGCTATGCCGTCGCCCGTGGACACCTCATCGTTGGTGGTATGGGCGTAGGCCTGGCCGACCCCTCCTGTGCACAGCACCGTCACTGCCCCGATATACATGTCCACCTTCCAGTGCTTCATATCCAGCGCGTACAGGCCGTAACATTGATTGGTGCCGGGTGGGCCTGATTTCACATGTTTGTTGGTGACCAGGTCAATGGCCATGAATTCTTCTTTGACCTCAATGTTGGGATTTTTCAGCACGGCTTCCAGCAGGGCCCTCTGGATTTCCCGCCCGGTTATGTCCTCGGAGTGAAGGATCCTGAAATCCGAATGTCCTCCTTCCCTGGCCAGATGGAACGGGGGGCCCGGAGAATCCGGATCAGCTTTTTTGGAAAATCGGACGCCCCAGTCAATCAAGTTATTGATGGCCTCGGGTCCCTGAGAGACCAGGATCTCCACGCTTTTTTTCCTGCACAGTCCGGCCCCGGCGGTCATGGTATCCCGGATATGCTTGTCCAGGCTGTCGGAAGGGGACATGACTGAGGCAATGCCTCCCTGAGCCCGCACAGTGGAGCCCGCATTGCTGAGCGCCTTGGTGAGGATCAGGACCTTTCCCAGTTTGCAGGCCTTTAAGGCGAAAGAGAGTCCCGCCAGCCCGGAACCGACCACGATGAAGTCATAGGTAGGCATAGGAGTCTATAGCATTTTTTTGTTGGAGTAATGGAGTGTTGGAGTAATGGAGTAATGGGTAAAAAATAATGGCACCTGCGGTGCATGATATTAAACAATCCGCCGGAGGCGGACTAACTGAAAACCCAATACTCCAGTACTCCAACACTCCAATACTCCAATACTCCAAAGTATGATTCCTCACATCCTTTTCCATAATAACTGGACCTTAAAGTATAAATACTTCACGCAAAAACCGGGACTAATCCTCTATGGGCCTTTTTGCGATACAGGAGCCAAACTTGCACATGATGACTTGCAAAGGTACATTTATGCCCTTAATTCCTGAAAATTACCAACGGAGAACACACCTATGACGATGGTCTGGATAGTAAAAAACGCGAAATACTTCATTTTTACCTTTGGCGTGCTGTTGGTTTTGGGACTGGTTCTCATGGGACCGGTACGGAATAGCGATCCCCGTTTCGCGACTCAGGTGGGAAGTGTGAACGGGATACCGATTACCCTGGAGGGTTTCAGGCAGGATCTCAACAATTACCAGGATCAGGAGAGGGCGAACACGGGAAGAGCTCCGGACGGGCTGCAGCTGGTAAAACTCCGCAAGCAGCTGTTTGATATGAATGTCAACGCCATTATCCTTGCTCAACTCATTAAGGATTATGAACTATATGCATCAGGAGAGGAAATGTGGGACTATCTGGAGAGAAACCCCGATCCATTAATAAAGAAAGATTCCTTATTTCTCACTGACGGGGAGTTTGACCATCGCAAATACGTGGAATGGCTGCACCAGGACCAGACCCTGGACATTCCCTATATCCGGTTTCTTGAGACCCGCATGAAAAGCGGAATTATCCCGGAAATTCAGTTGAAGAACTTGGGCCAGTCACAGTTCCACCAGACCTACCTGGAAATGGCCTATGAACAGGTTAGACGGCAGAACAAGGCCAGGATTTATTTTTATCACGTCCCATTGGACTCCTTTAAAATAACGGAAGAGTCCATCACTGAGCAGGAAATAAAGGACTATTTCAATGCCAATCCCGATAGTTTTTATACTGAGTTGGAATCGGCCCGCCTGGGATATATACAATTGGCTATCGCTCCCTCCTCAAACGATACCGCCCTTTCCCTGGAGATCATTCAGGATCTGAAAATGAGGGCTGAGGCCGACAGCAATTTCGAAGACCTGGCAGTGAGTTATTCAGATGACGAGGGAAGCGCGGAAAACGGAGGCTCTTTGGGAGGTTACCAGACAAAAGACAGTTGGGTGCCGGAATTCGCTGAGGCGGCCTTTAGCCTTGAGCCCGGTGAAATATCTTCACCGGTATTGACAAAATTTGGTTATCACCTTATTAAATGCAACGGAGTAGTGGAGGAAGATACGGCTAAGAAGGTTGATGCTAGTCATATTTTGATAAGGATTGACGCCACCCCGGAAACAGTGGACAGCCTGGTGGCCCTTCTGGAGGACCTGAAGAACTCCCTTGGGAAAAAAACCAGCCTGCAGGAACTGGCCGGTTCCCGGGGACTGGAATATAAAACCACCAAAGTGTTTGAAAAATGGGATTTTTCTCCTTTGGGCGAGTACAACTACATTCCCGGATTCCATTCATTCGCCTTCAGCCCCGGCAGCCGGAACGAAACAGTCTCGGAAGTACTGCAAAGCGAGCAAGGCGTTTATTTGCTTGAGAAAAAGGAATTTTTCCCTCCGGGCAGATCACTTGACCGCTCAGCGGACAGGATAAGAGAAATACTGGTGGCAAGCAAGAAACGCAATTTGGCTACCAGGGAACTGGAACAATGGGTAAGCCAGATAAAATCCGGGCAGTTGGCCCCCCAGTTGGGAAAAGCCGTGCTGGACTCGACGGAACTTATTTCCTCCCAGACCTGGGTCCCGGGATTTGGATATGACAGCCCGGCTCTGATGGAAATCTTCAAACAGGAAACGGGAAAGTGGGGAGAAATCCTGACTACCGATTTTACCGCGGTCATAGCTCAGGTGATACAGAAAGAGGAAGCGCATCTGAGCGATGTCCTGCAAAGGAGCCGGACCGCCAATATCAACCGGGATCCCTATGAGATTGAGAAATTGTATTCAGACTGGTTTGTCGACATGGTAAAGTCGGCCAAAGTAGAGAATAACCTGGATTTAATCTACCGCAATTGAAGCCAAGTCAAACGGTGACGGCGGCGGCGACAATGCCCGACGCTGGAATCGGAGAGAGCGAAGCGTCATGCTGAGTTAGTCGAAGCATGAAGGTGTTTTATTTCCTGAAAGAATAAAGCGCACCGTTACCGATTCTCCCTCACAATACCTGTTGTCTGTTGTAAAGAAATGATATATGTTATGAAAAAAGGTGAAGAGCCGTTTCAGCTAATAGGGGAGGACAAAATGAAGTTCATTATACAATTCATACTGCTGTTGATTCTTTATTCAGTCCTTGCAAGTCCGGTTTCCGGCCAGATTCCCGATGTGAGTGAAGGGGCATGCCTTGTTGATGTCAACCAGGCCATTGCCGAGAATTTCGACTTATTTCCCATGGATTCCATTCCAGAAGGGTTTCAGTTTGATACGGTCTGGGCGGAAGGGGATTGTGAATCTTCCACGCTTAATACGCAGCTGGGACCTGTGATGGCCATGGAAATATGGACCCTGGAGTGGGCGGATTCATGCGAGCTCCAAATTAGTTATAACCAGATGGTTGGAGCTATGGCTGATTTGAATGACACCAGTGTAAATGCGTGTGAGTTGAATGTTGAGGCTCCGGTTGCCGGTGGAAGAGGGTATAACAGCTTGATAGCGGCCCCTAATCCGTTTCAAGAGAGAATATCCATTCAATATAGGTTTGATCAGGCGGTTTCTTCCGAGACGCCTGTCCGGCTTAAGTTCTTCAGCTCTTCCGGAGCACAGGTCTTCAACGCCCGATTGAATCTGCCCGGTTCAGGCAATACAGGTACATTCATCTGGAGCGGGAAAAACATGGTTGGAGAGCTTGTGCCGGCAGGCAAGTATCTGGTAGTATTGGATTCCCCCGGGAAGAACAAGGCCCTCAGTATTACCCTCAGGAAATAAATACCTTCGGCAAAATTCTAAATTCTAAATTTAATTCAGGATTTTAGGAACTGAATCCACTTTGTCTGTTGGTGTAGGGCCGCGGATGCCATTATTTCCCGCCCACAGCTGTCATTGCCCGCGAAGGCGGGGAATCTCACCCTGGCAATAGGAAATTGGAGTCTAGTGAACTATCCCATAAGTTTTTTCATGTTATATGCCCTGGATAAGTCATTCCTCTATGATGACATCTGTCCGGAATCAGGAAGAACATCAAAAAATTAACTGGACGTAACACTAGTGAGGTAAGCAAACATGAAAAAAAGTATACTTTTTTTTTGAAAGTAATTAATAGATTGAAACAAACCATTTATACCATTTTTAAATTCACCGCCAGAGCATGTCCTCGTATAGGTACGGCGAATGAGATTCCCCGCTTTTGCGGGCAATGACAGTCATGGAGTAATTACCTTATTTGAAGTCTTCATGAAGATTACAGGTTTTAAAAAAATTAATCTAATGCCCAGTCCAGACCTTTCCATTGCCCTTATTGCCCGCGACGAGGAGAAAAACCTGCCGGGTCTTTTTGAGTCTCTGTCCCGGATCAGGAAAGAACTGAGTGTGCAGATAGTGCTGGTGGACACGGGCAGCACGGACGGTACGGTGGATTACGCCGAAAAGCAGGGCGCGGAGGTTCATCACTTTACCTGGTGTGATGATTTTGCCCTTGCCCGCAACCACGGGCTGGAGCGCTGCCGGGGAAACTGGGTCCTCTGGCTAGACGCGGATGACGTGGTCCCCGAAGAAACTTCCGAGTGGCTGGCTGGTCAATTTGCGGGCCTGGACACGGCCAGAGTGTATGTTTTCACCATTGTTTCTCCGCACCAGGACGGTACTTGTTCCAGCTTTTCGCAGATCCGCTTGTTTCCCGGTGGCAGAAAAATCAAGTTTTCCGGCCCCATCCATGAATCCCTGGCGCCTTCCATTAAAGAATGCGGCCTGACCGGGATCAATACCGAAAAGACCATACAGCACACCGGATATGAAAATGAAGAGGTGCTTGCTTTAAAAACCAGGCGGAACAGACAGGCGCTTGAGGCGCTGGTGCAGTCAGGGAAAGCCCCGGTATCAGCCCTGTTCTCCCTGGCCAGGACCTGCCAGGTTGAAGGCCGGTACCGGGAGGCCCTGGACTTTTTGCAAAGGATTATAGAAAATAAAGAGTATGCCGGGCAGCAGAGTGACGTATTCCTGGCCAGTCATATCTATTACGGGCAGACACTGGCCTTCATGGAAGAGTTTCAAACGGCAAGGGAGTTCTTCAGCAAGCATCTTTCGATGGGAGTGACACACCCCCAGTATCTTTTCGAATTCGGCAAACTACTTTATGTGACGGGAGAAAAAGAAGAAGCGGAAGACATGTTCCGGAAGACCCTGCAGCACCCCCCATTGGAATGGACAGTGCCCACTGACTGGGACTCCATATTTTCCGGAGCCCGGAAGCTTCTGGCGGAAATCGAATCATCGGGAGAGAAACAGGAAGAAAACCAGAACGAAGGGATTGATGATGCCGGTAGCAATGGGCATGCGGACATTCAGAAGCTGATTTCTATCTGTACCATAGTTAAAAACGAGGAAAAGAACATAGAAGAACTCTGCGGCCAACTTCCCCTGGACCATATGGAATGGGTGGTGGTGGATACGGGCTCTACCGACGGTACGCGCCCGGTCCTGGAGAATCACGGGGTAAAGGTCCATCAGTTTGCCTGGCAAGGGGATTTTTCCAAGGCCCGCAATTTTTCTCTGGGGCTGGTTACCAGACCGCTGGTCATGTGGCTGGACGCTGATGATCGTCTGGAAGAAAACTTCTGGCCGTCTCTGGCCCCTTATATTGAATCAGTTTCAAATCCGGAATCATCACCCCGGGCTTTCCGTTTTATTGTGGAAAGTTCCCGGGATACCGGTGCCAGAGAAGTGTTCAGGCAGATCAGGCTCTTTCCCAACCACCTGGGAATTGAATTTGAAGGACGCATACACGAACAGTTGGGCACCTCACTGGCCAGAAAAAAAATTCCCGTGGAAGATACCGGTGTTATCATTCGTCATCTGGGATATTTTACAAGCCAGGGCAGGATGGAAAAACAGGAGAGAAATTTCAAAATGCTTCAGGAGGAAATAAAGGAGCACCCGGATGACCCGGTGGTGGTAATGGAATATGGGAACAGCCTGTATCAGCAGAGCCGGTATCATGAGGCGATACAGGTTTATCTGGATATGCTAAAGAAAAAAGGCGGGGCTGGGAATAAGGTCCCGGCCGACGAAACCTTGCGAAGCTATCCGGTTCTGATAGCTGACGCTTATGACAAGCTGGGAGATGAGGAAGCGGCGGAGTCCTGGTTTGATATCGCCGGAAAATGGGACCCCGATAATCTGCTGCCCTTGTACTGGAAGGCAAAAAAAGCCCTGGGAATAAATAATAGAAAGAAGGCCATGTCTCATTTCAGGGCAATAGTAGGGAAGCCGGTTCATATCTCCAAAATAGCTTCAGATAACTTCACTATCAGGCGGAATGCCCTGGGATTTTTGGTCCTTCTGGAACTCCAGCTCAAACCAGTTCCCCATTCAAGCATAAAAGAGAACCTGAAAGAGCTGATAAAGGACGGTTTGGATCAGTTTCCAATCGATCTCAAGCTTCCCATGGAGTACTTCACCAACAGGGGCATGGTGGATGAACTCGAGGAGTATTACGCAAAGTATCTTCTACTGCATCCCTTCGAGATAGAATTGTGGGAGAATTACCTGGAGATCCTGGTAGAAAAACAGAACTGGTCACAGATTCAAACCGTATATGAGGACAATCCCCAGATTCAAATGAAGTCGGGGGTTCTGGAGGCGTTTTTAGGAAAAAGTTATGAACAGGTGTCCGGTCCGGCGGATGGGAAAGAAAATAACGCCTATGCGGTTTACCTGAATGGTTTACGGGCCTTTTCTGAGGATCCCACCCTACTGGTTTATTTTACTGACTGGGTCAATAAGCGTGGAAACTATGAGGAGGCCTTCCGGGATTTAAAATCTATTCCCGAGCCGTCCAGGGAACTGGAAAAGATTATAGGGCAGTTGAAGAAAAGGGTGTCGGGCGGGGGGGCTGTGGGATAAAAGACCGGGGCCTCTGGATATCGAACATCCAACAACAAAAGTAAATAAATGGTAGCGGCGTGTCGGCGGCACGCCGTTACTAACGCCTTATTTAATTGTATATGACAAAAAAAAACAAACCCCAAAAACCCCATGGCTCCGTCCCGGGCGCCGGTGGGCTGCCCCTGGATTTAAACGAGTGTTTCGGGAAGATAAAAGCCCCGCTTAAGACCTCATATCCTAAAAACACCTTATCGGTTATCATGATAGTTAAGGATGAGGCCGGGAATATCCGGGACGCGGTGGAGTCTTTCCGGCCGGTGGCCGATGAGATAGTGATAAACGACACTGGGTCCTCGGACGGGACTCAGGAAATCTTACTGCAACTTGGAGTGAAATGGTTTCAGACTGAATGGCAGGATGATTTCAGCCTGGCACGCAACCAGAGCATAGAAAAGGCGACCTCGTCCTGGCTTATCTGGATGGATGCCGATGACCGGATTCCTGAGGACCAGGTGGAGAATTTTCTCAAGTTGAAAACCGCGCCTCTGGACAGGATCTTCGGGTTTCAAGTGATAAACACTCAGGCCGGCCAGCCGTTTGGCACCCGCTTCATGCAGAACCGCATGTTTCCCAACCATCCTGATTTGCGTTTTGAGCGCAGGATTCACGAACAGATAATGTTTGCCGCCGCGCGCATGGGACTGCATGCCATTTATACCGAAACTACCATACATCACATGGGATATGAAGACACGGAAAAAAAGAAAGTCAAGGCCCATAGGAACCTGTCCCTGGTGGAGAAGGAGTCTCATCTGCTGGGAAAGGAACCGGCCTTTTCCATGAGCTGCGGTGATTCTTATTACATCCTGGAGCAGTGGGAAAAGGGAATAGACGCGTATCGCAAGACGTTTGAGATTCCCCATCTGAAAAAAATCAATAAGGATATATATGCCGTTCTGCCCTGCTGTATCGGGACCGGGTACTTGAAACTCGGCCGGCCCGGGGATGCCCTGGAATGGTTTGAAAAGGCCATAGGCTTAAATCCAAAAAACCTGGAAGCGGTTTATTACCGTGGAGAAGCCCTGGCAGCCTTAAGCCGGACCGAAGAGGCCATGGAAGCCTACAGACAGGCAGTAGACATGCCCCTCTCTTTTGCCTCAACAGGAAGCCAGTATGATACTGTTAAAATGTACAGTTACCATTACCTTTCCCGCCTGCTCATGCAAGCCGGACGCTATGAGGAGGCTGTCGAGGTAATAAAGAAGATGCATAAAACCTATCCCCTGGTGTTGGAAAGCTGGGACAGCCTGGGGGACTGCTACCGGCAGACGGGCAGGCCGCAGCAGGCAGTGGAGGCCTGGAAAGAATGTGTCAGGCTTAATCCGGCCAGGCTGCCGGAAGTCCATAAAAAGCTATTGACGGAACTGCTGGGGCAGGGACAGGCATCTGATTTCGCCGTTTATCTGGCTCAGGCCAAAAAGCAGTTTCCAGGACACAACTGGGAGATCACTCCCGCCGGCGGCGGGGAAAGTTCTGACCGGAAGACGGGCGCTTCCCTGTGCATGATCGTAAAAAACGAAGAGAAAACCCTGGATGCCTGCCTCAGCTCTGCCCGGGGCCTGTTCGATGAGATAATCATAGTGGACACGGGCTCGGACGACAACACCGGCAAGGTGGCAAAAAGCCATGGGGCCCGTTTACTGACGTCACCCTGGGATAACGATTTCAGCCGGGCCCGGAATGTTTCCCTAGAACCGGCCAGGGGCCGCTGGATAATGTGGCTTGACGCGGATGATATCATCCCTCAAAAAGAAAAAGAGGCCATCAGACTGCTCCTCCAGGGCCCGCCGGATCGGGCCTACGGATTCCTCATCCAGAGCAGTCCCGACAGGGGAATTACCGGTACGGTCTTCAACCAAATCAGGCTTTTTCCCAACCGTCCTGATATTCGATTTACTTCCCCGGTACATGAGCAGGTGCTGCCTTCCCTGGAAGCGGCCGGGATACCCGTTGAGTATACCAGGCTCAGGATAATCCATACCGGATACACGGATCCGGAGTCGTCCAGGAAAAAACAGCTTCGCAACCGGGAGATCCTTATGGACCAGATAAATCGGGGAGAGAATGTTACGCCGGTTACCTGCTATTCTTATGCCCATGCCTGCATGGACCTGGGAGACAATGAAAATGCCCTGGAGTGGTTTCTGCGGGCCGTGGAATTGGCGGAACAGACAAATACCGATCCTCATATCATCCAGATAGGCCCTGCAAAAACCGCTGTGGCCCTGGCCAATCTGAAGCGCTACCAGGAAGCCCTGGGCGTGTTAAAGGTGGGACTGGAACAGCCGGATATCCAGCCGGAAACCGTCCTTGTTAAGGCCCAGGTGGAGGAAGCCATTGGCAATCAGGAAGAGGCGCATACATGGTATGTGAGATTACTGGAAATAGAGGAAAAAACCACTTTTATTCCGGTGGATTATAAGCTGATAAAAATAAAGGCCCTGGAATTTTTAGGACACTACTGGAACCGGAAGGGAAATGACACCCTGGCAGTAACCCTTTTGAAGGCCGGACTTGCCATAAAACAAGGCGGGGATTTTACAGGAAAAGATTTAGAGCGGGTGTATAAGGAGGCGGGGGTCATGAGTCAGTGATCAGGAGTCAGGTGTCAGAAACGTCACCCGTAGCTTGTCGAAGGGTGACGCTTTGGCTTCCTGACTGCTGTCACCTGTCTATCCCCACACCATTCCAGCCCTTTGTCAATGCGTTATTTGTTATTTTTTGCTGCTCAAACTCAATTAGCCTGTAGGTTTTACCATGACAGAATTTTTTCCAGACATAAAAAAAATACCATACGAGGGCCCTGCCACCAGGAACCCTCTTGCGTTCCGTCATTATGATCCTGATGAAGTTGTCTTTGGCAAGCCGCTCAGTGATCATCTGCGCTTCTCCATGCATTTCGGACGCACCTTCAGGGGAGCGGGGCGAGATGTTTCCGGACCCGCAGCCATTGCCAGGCCCTGGGAGGAACCCGGAGACAGCCTGAAAGATGGAGAAAACCGTTTAAGGGCGGCTTTTGAGTTCATGAAGAAAATGGGGATAAGGCATTACAGCTTCCATGACCTTGACCTCTGTCCAGAAAATGATTCGCCGGCAAAGGCAGCTGAAAATATCAATCGTATGGTTAAGATCGCAAAGGAGTTGCAGGAGGAATCAGGCATAAACCTCCTGTGGGGCAGCGCGGATCTCGGTTCTCACCCGCATTACCTGAACGGCGCCTGCACCAGTCCTGACGCTCGTGTTTTTGCCTTCGCTGCCGCCCAGGTTAAGAGGGCCATGGACATTACCTGTGAACTCGGAGGTGAAAACTACCTTTTCGGGGCGGGGCGTGAAGGTTATCAAACTCTGCTGAACACAGACCTCAGGCGTGAGTTGGACCATATGGCCAATTTTTTAAAGATGGCGGCTGATTATCGGCAGGAACTTGGCTTTCCCGGCACTCTGCTTATTGAACCTAAACCCAAAGGACCCTGCAAACACCTGTATAATTTTGACGTAGCCACGGTAATGGGGTTTCTGACCCACTATGGCCTTAACCAGGAATACAAATTGAATATAGAATGTAACCATGCCATCCTGGCCGGTCATGATTTTGAACACGATCTTGACCTTGCCGCCCGGTATGGCATGCTGGGATCTATCGACGCGAATGCGGGAGATCCGCTCCTGGGATGGGACACTGATCAGTTCAATGTAAGCCTGAGGAGGGCAGCCCAGGCCATGTGGATAGTACTGGACAACGGGGGACTGGAAAGCGGCGGGTTAAATTTTGACGCGGGAGTGAGAAGCGAATCCCCTGACCTGGAAGACATGTTCATAGCCCATATTTCCAGCATGGATGTCTATGCCCGGGGACTTAAGACAGCTGCCAGGATAATTGAGGAAGGAATTTTTTCCGATTTCCAGAACAGGCGGTATTCCTCTTATGATACGGATATCGGGGCGAAAATCGAAGCAGGGACAACAAACTTTTCAGAACTTTCCGAATGGATCTTGAAAGAAGGGGAACCCGGCCAGGTTTCCGGCAAGCAGGAGAAGCTGGAAAGCCTGCTCAATTATTACCTGGAGAATTGATCCGGTTCAGGGCTGTCATGTGCACTTGAAAAAGCAGCGAAAGCCTGTCAATCCGGCGCATGCCGAAATCTTTCCCAGGTAATGATAAGTCATAAATTGCTGTGGCAAAACGCCAGCTCCCGGCTGTCGCTGTGGCAGGCGGAGGCCGGTTTGGCATTTCAGGGCCGCAATACAGGCTTAAAATGCTTATTAATCAGCAACGAATTAGCTTTTTCAGGTAAAAATTGATACTTTAAAGTCCGGTTATTTAAGCCACTGGGTCAAATTGAAAACTCCTGTATATATTATCCTCGGCATTTTCTTAATTGCCGCCTTTTCCATCCCCGCCCAGGAAACTCTTTCCAGTGTACAGAGAAATCTTGACCGGGTGGATCGGGAAATACAAAGGGAAAAGGAGCTGCACAAACTGGAAAAGAAAAAAGCTCAGGAGTTTGAAAAGCGCAGGAAAGAGAAATTAAAGGCCATAAATGCACAGTTTAAGAACCTGGACACCAGGATAGGAGAGTTGAGTTCCAAACTGGGCAGGCTGAAGAAGCAGAAAGGATCTCTCAATCACCAGATAAAGAATCTGAAGTTAAAGCGCTCAGCGGTTGCCAAGCATATACTGAGAAAAACAGGGGAACTAAAGGTTTTTTTTCAGAATGACTTTCCCTACCAACGGGAAAAGCGCGTTTCCGATCTGGAATCCCTGGAGCAGGATATAAAAGAAAATGTGGTGGAGCCTGAGGAAGCCATGAACAGGCTCTTTACTCTGCTCGAGTATGCCATTGCCATGGGTTATGATTCTGAGGTCTATTCGGGCACCTACAGGGCCGGCGACGGTGGAGTGTATGACGGGAAGTACCTTCGTCTGGGGGCTGTCATTTCCACTTTTGTAAGCATTGACGGAAAAATGGTTGGCTATCTGCTGCGTACGGACTCCTCCTATACCTGGATTGACAGTGAATTGGGACTTGACCTTAAGCAGAACATCAAAAAAGCCGTTAAAGTCGCTGAAGGCAAGTCGGCTCCTGAACTGGTTGTGCTGCCCTTTGGAGCTATTGAGTTCCGGAAGGAGCCGGCAGGTGAATAGATCATCTTCTGTTTTCCGGGAGAGAGGCCGTGCTGTCCGGGAATGCCTGATGGTAACTCTTGTGCTTGCTGGTCTGAATGCTCCGGTGTCCGGTCAGGTGGAAGAGGCCGATATATCTGACAAGCTCAAAGCCCTCAAGATCGAACTGGAAGAGCAGAAAAGGCTGCGCGACCGGGTGATTGCCAAGCGGTGGGAGGACAGGAAGGTTTTTAACGATGCCCGGGAAAAATTCAACCAGGAGTATGACGATTTAAAGGACAAGCTGGAACTTAAGAACAGTGAAATACAGCGGGCCAGGGAATCAGTCGAGGTGCTGCAGAGCGACGTGGAAGAATTAAAGTCCAGACTGGAAAGCGAGAAGATCCAGTTTCTGGGGCTTAGTTACATCCAGAAAAACGCGGTGAATGAACTGGCCCGGGAACTTGATAAAAGATTTCCGGCGCTGGTACCCCAGCGGCAGAATAAAATGAACCTGGCCGTGAAATCCGCCGAGGTAAAAAAAGACAGCCCGGCTGAGGTGCTGGATGAATTAATAAACCTTTACCTGGATGAAATAAGGCTGACCCGCGAGACAGTGATAAAGAAAACAAGTTTTCTGCTTTCTGATAACACACCGGGCATGGGCATGCTGGCGAGAGTGGGGATGGTCGCTTCAGCGTACCAGGATGAACAGACCGGAAGGATGGGCATCATCCTGCGGACCGCTAATATCAAGGGAAGGTTGTTTGAGTGGAGGGAAGACCTCACTCCCGGCGCTCAGGATGCTCTGAAGATCAATATGGATAAAATATCCCAGGCGGCCGGAAGCGGAACAGGGCTTGAGATGGCCCTGCTGCCCATGGATATTCTGCGGACCAGGGCCGTGGGAAAGGGATATGTGCAGGGCGAACAGAAAGGCCTGGCCGGCGCTGCTCGCTCCTATTTCACTGCCGGGGGCATATGGATGTGGCCGCTCATAGCCATCGCTCTGGCGGCCCTGCTGCTTTTAATTGAGCGTTTTTTCAACTGGTTAAGGAAAAACGCCGGAAGCCAGGCCCTTTGTAACCAGGTGCTGGATTACGCCGGCCGGGGCAACGTGCCCAAGGCCGTTAAGCTGTGCGCGTCACGGAAAAATTCCGCGGTGCTAAAGGCCATTGCAGCCGTGTTGCACAATAAGGAAAAAACCAGGGAGGCGGCGGAAAAGGAACTGCAGGAAGTGATTCTTCAGGAAGGACCGTCCCTGGAAAGAAGGCTCACTACCATCTCGGTGCTGGGGGCGGCAGCCCCCCTGCTGGGGCTTCTGGGGACCGTGGCCGGCATGATTCAGCTTTTTGAGTCCATCACCCTGTACGGGACCAGCGATCCCAAGCTGATGGCGGGCGGCATATCGGTGGCCCTGATTACCACCCAGACCGGGCTGGCCATCGCCGTGCCGATCATGATTGCCCATAACTTCATGGCCAACCGGGTGGATGTGTTGATAAACAAGATGGAGACTTACTCGCTCAAGTCATTAAACCTGTTATGGCCCAGGGGTTGACATGCTTGAAGATGTGCTGAATGTCCTGGCAAGGGGTGGCATGGTGCTGATCCCTATTTTCGTCATAGCCCAGATAGGCTGGTACTTTGTGTTTGAGCGGCTCTGGCACTTAAAAAAGATGGCTTCGCCCCAGAAGGGTTTCTGGAGGAGCGCCCCCGGATCAGCCGCTGAATTAAGGGACTTTATCAAAGAACGCAGACAACCCGGAATATTCGGAACGGTTGCGGGGAAAATCGCTGCGGTGTGCGGCGAAGGGGAAAAGGCCATGGTCCATACGGCCAGGGAGATATTAAACGAGCGCGTACCGGGCATGCAGAAACACCTCAGTACTATCGCGGTCCTGGCCGGATCAGCTCCCCTTTTGGGATTGCTGGGCACGGTGACCGGCATGGTGACCACCTTTAAGATCATCACCCAGTACGGGGTGGGAAACCCCGCCATGATGGCCGAAGGCATATCAGAGGCCCTGCTAACCACCCAGGCGGGACTTATCGTGGGATTTCCCCTTGTGCTCATGCACAACTACCTGCTGAACCGGGCTGATGAGATAGAAGACCAGTGTATCGCGGGGACGACAAGGCTTATTAACGGATTGCGGGGAATAGGATGATGGGAGTACCGGAGTACTGGCGTGTTGGAGTATTGGGTTCCGCAGGGCATGGTTACGTCATTGCGAACATCTACAAAAGAATGAATTCCCTTGTGAAGCAATCTCTCCATAGCATCTTGTCCTTTAGGGAGATTGCTTCACTAAAGCCCTGTTTCAGAGCGGCTGCTCGAAATGACACTCTATTTTCCATTACTCCATTACTCCATTACTCCCCTTGGCTATTACTTCAAACTTGGGTCTCATGAACGAATTCGGACTGAAAAAAAAGATACGCCGCTCGGCCGAACTCAACATCGCCCCCTTGATGGACATGGTGTTTATCCTGCTTATATTTTTTATCGTAACTACCTCCTTTACGCGGGAGACCGGGGTGGACGTGAGCAAGCCCAAGGCCGCCAGCGCCAAAACCATGTCACGGCAGGCCATCCTGGTCGGCGTGACCAAAGAGGGAAGCATCCATATTAACGAAGGCCAGGTCAGCTTGAATGTGCTGGGGACCATTTTAAAGCGGTACATGGCAGAGTCTCCGGATCGGCCCGTGATAATTGTGGCTGACAGGGGATCCCCGGTGGCTGCCGTGGTGGATATATTAGACGAATGCAACCTGGCCAAGGTGCGTAAAGTGTCTCTGTCCGCGGAAAGGGAATGAGGTTCCTGGAGAAAATCCCGGTGATTGTCCTCGCTGTCCTGGTTAACACAGGGCTTTTCCTGCTTATCCCGGTTCTGCAGATCCTTTTCAGGAGTATACCGGTTAAGGAAAAAGCCGAGGAACAACTAATCGTCCCCCTGGAGACCATGGTGCGCAAGCCCAGGCCGCAGCAGGATAAAAAAGAGTACAAGGCCATCAAGTCCTTGGCCAGCCGGCAGTTCAAGCCTTCCTCTCCGGTTTCCCGGGCGGTGAAGCTGGACCTGAGCGTGGTGGCCGGCGGGGAAGGCGTGGCCGTTGAGGCCGGGCAGATAGGAGTGATGACCTACCTGCCGGGGGAAACGGACACGGACGCGGAGATTATCGGCAGAGATCAGGAGCCCCGGATGCCGCTGAGGGCCAGGCGGGAGGAAGTAGGGGGGTATGTGGACGCGGTATGGGTGGTCAATGAGTCCGGCTTTGCCGTGGAAATGGACATATTACATGAGGATCCGCCGGGATACGGGTTCGCCAAAGAGGTGCGCAAGTACCTGAAGGCCCTGCGCTTCAAGCCGGCCACCATCAAAAATGTGCCGGTGCGGCAGAAACTCAAACAGAGGATCCGCTTTGAGGTTCATTGATATGGTGTTGTATGGATTTTAGGAATAAATTCTTGGAGTGGTTTTGGTTTTAGGATTAAATCTTTGGGGTGCTGGAGTACTGGAGTAATGGAGTATTGGAGTATTGGGGGAAAGAGTGGCGCCTCCGGCGCATATTATAAAACGTTGTGCCGAAGGCACACTGACATAAAAACCCATTACTCCAATACTCCATTACTCCAGTACTCCAATGGGGCTATGTTTAGAGGCCTCTTGTTTTTCCTTCTCCTTTACCATTCCGGTTGGTCCGCAGGAACTCAGGTAAAAGACCACGTGCTGGAAGGCAACGCACTGTATGAGAAAGACGATTACCCGGGCGCGGCCGAGCAGTACCGGCAGGCCATTGAAAAGAACAAGAACCTGCCCTTCGCCTGGTTCAACCTGGGCAACTGTCATGCTCAGGGCAAAAAATATCATGAGGCCATAGTGGCCTATCGGCGCAGCATAGAGGAGGCGCCTCAGTTTTCCCGGCCCTGGCTGCTGCTTGGCGATATTTATTACTCGCTGGACGCCGTAGGCCAGGCCGTGGTATGTTTCCGGCGTGTGGTGGAGCTTGAGGAAGATAATGTTTATGCCTGGAAGTGGCTGGGTGAAAGTTACCTGAGGGCCGGTGACGCCACCGAGGCCATGCGTTGCTTTGACGCAGCCCTCAAGCTTGACCCGGACCAGATAGACGTGTACTTCGCCCTGGCCGAAACCCATGCCGGCATCAGGGATTATGAGAGCGCCCAGGACATTCTCAAGGAGGCTATCCTGCTTTCCCCTCATGCGAAAGAAGATGTTTACTTCTACCTGGGGTATATCTATGAATTGGCCGGCGACAGGACCAGGTCGGTGAGGGCCTACGAGGAGGGGCTGGTGGTAAACCCCGGACGTAAGGACATGTATATGCGTATCGCCCGCATCCAGCAGGAGGCCGGATCCGACTTCCTGGCTCTGCTGACCCTGGAAATCGCGGTAGAGTCGGGTATCAAAGACGCTGCCGTCCACCTTGAGCGCGGCCTCATTTTTTTCAAACAGGAGCGCCTGGAAAGAGCCTTGGAGGAATTTAATCTGGCCTGGCAACTGGGCAGCCCCCGCGGCCGCCATGGCATGGAAAACATCTCGGCGGCTTACTGGAACCGGGGCGAGAAAGATAAGGCCAATGAAGTGCTGGAGCAGATGAGGTGATTGGCCTGAACGGAAGACGGTGAGGGGGCGGGAAGGCCGCGGTCGCACTCAAGATTGGATTGTCCCTGTTGTCATTTTCTTTGTGTGATAAAAAATGAAGTTTCATAACCGGATTCATGTTTCCCTGTCTTCAACATTAAGCAGGTCAATAGTATTCCGCAGGCTGTTCCGCACCAAAGCCGGCCGTTTTGTCTTAACGCTTCCGGGCGCCATCGCCTATTTATTCACCAATAAAAACAGCTTTATTCCACCCCCCCATAGAACCTTCTGCGGAAGAGGAGATTACACGGGTATCGGCAGGCATTTTTTTAACATTTTCAAATCAAATGTGGAATTGCGTCCCGGACATAAGGTGCTGGACATCGGGTGCGGGATGGGCAGGATGGCGGTTCCTTTTACTTCCTTTCTTAAACCGGAAGGGGAATATCACGGATTTGACATTGTGCCGGAGGGAATTACCTGGTGCAGGGAAAGAATTCAGAAACATCATTCAAATTTCGTTTTCCGGCACGTGGATGTGTATAACGAGCTTTACAATAAGAAAGGGACTATTAAACCGGAGGAACTCAATTTTCCTTACAGGGATGATTATTTTGATTTTATTTTTTTAACCTCTGTTTTCACTCACATGAGCCCGCCTGCCATCCAGCGTTACCTGGATGAAATCCATCGCGTTCTTAAATTGGACGGCCATGTTATCATTAGCATGTACTTATTGAATGAAGAATCCTCAGGGAACATCAGAGACGGAAAGAGCAGGCTGCTCTTTAAGTATCCGAGGGACGGCATACATCTGTCCATTGACCCGAAATTAGTTGATGATGATATCGCCATAGAAGAAAACTGGTTTAGGCAGAATGTCCGGGACCGGAAGTTCTTTGAGATGAAAAAAATCTACTATGGAACATGGTCCGGCAGAAAAGGGGGCTTGAGCACTCAGGACATTGTCGTCATCCGGAAACCAGCCCCCTGATAAAAGTGAAGCCTGCTCGCGCAGCACAGGGGCCTTCTCCCGAAAAACTATCATTGCAGGAGCAGGATAATGATAAGATGATAATTCACTTTTCGGCCGGCGGCTCCCTGACAGAACCACCGGCCGGTTGCGCGAGCTGCTACATAATCACTTCCACTTCCACGGCGTTCATCACGTAGTGGGGAGGCTCAGCGGTTATATAACCGTCTCCGTACCTGAGATAATAGACGCCGTGATGCACGTAGTACAGGTCGGTGCCGGCGTAGACTTCCAGGGCCTCTCCCGGGATCCAGGATAGGTATATGCCGGCCGGGGGCCTGACCACCTCATAACCGTCATGGGCCCACCGGTAATACACGCCGCCGTAGTGGTAAAAGGTGCCCGCTTCGGTGTGACAGGTGTGGAACCCCACGGGAAGCGACCAGATGAGCGCGCCGAAGGGCGCCCGGACGGTCACGAATCCCAGGTGGTGCTTCTTGTAGAACACGCCGTGCCGGTAGAAATACTTGCGTCCCTTCACTTTAACCGGCCGGTACACATGCCCGCGCTTGGGATGGACAATCACTTTTTTGTGATGGCTTTTTTCCGGTTTGAAGATAACCACCTGCTTGTGGTTCCAGTGTTTGGGTTCAACCACTATCTTTTTCCTGTGCCTGCGGTGTTTGGGAACAACCACCACTTCTTTTTTATGGTGACGGTCCTTTGAGATAACAACCACGTCCTTTTCATGTTTGCGGTGTCTGGACTTTGTTTTGCGCTTATCGTGAGGCCGTGTATCAGAGACAATTACCTTGTCCCGGCCCTTGTCCTTGACAACGGCTTTTTTGTCATGCCGGTCATGGCCCCGGGCGACTCCATGGCCCATCCTGCCGTTGCCCCGGTCCCAGCCCCGTACATGGCCCTTGTCACTGTCCCCGTTCTTTATCTGATCCGACTGTCTTTTGCCATGGTCTCCGCGTTTTGTGTCTTTGGTTTTCTTGTGCTTGTTTTTATCGCGTTGGGTATATTCGGTTTTTTCCTTTTTTTCCTTTTTCTGTTTTGAATAGCTTTCATTTTTCTTTTTACCGCCTCCCCGGTTTGAGCGGTCAACCTTTACCTTTTGTTTTTTATTATGGTTATTATGGCTCTTCACTTTATTCTTATTGTCAGAGCGCTTGGTGGATTGGGAGGACATCTTGGCGCTTTTGTAATGGGTGCGTGCCTGGATGTCCCGCGTCAAGGGACCTGCGCATAAGAGAACAGTAAGAACAGTGATGACGCTCAGAAGAGATATATGTCTAGTCATGTTACACCTTCCTGTTTTTAAGTTTTTCATGTGTGTTCACCTTGTTTTCCAAACAAACCACCATTGCCTAATGGGCAGATGCCCGTTCATTGAAAACCGTTACTGTTAAAAAGACGCCCGGGCATAGAAAATGCGCTCAAAAGGAGTGTCACAGTTGTGTAATTTTTGGATTAGGGCCGGTTTTTCGGGTTTATTGCCGGAAAAGCAAAGGCTTTATTCATACCGGTGGCAGTAAATAACGGTCATTCTGGAATTGTCATGCCGGCCTTGAACAAGGGACCAAAGCCTGTCACGCCGGGCTTGGTCCGGCGTCTTTCCATAGCTACCCATGGCCTGAATTTACTCTGGCAAGATTCCGGCATTCGCCAGGAATAACAGACTTGGTAAAGACAGCAGTAAGCCGTCGCGGGAATTACAGTTTCAAAGCTTTAGGCCGGACAGCCAGAGCAGAGTCCGGGAAAATCCGCTTGCCGATACCCGGACATGATATATCCCCGCGGGAAGTCGGGGAAGCTCAATATAACCTTGTCCCATAGACGGCGCCGGCGAAGCAATGAGTTTGCCTGAAGGGTTCCGTATCTCAATTTTCACTGGCGCAACTATTTTTCCATAGAGCCTGTTGCCATTAATATATACCCTGCTTGTTGGTTTGACAGGAGGCGGAGATACTGGCACGTCCCCTCCGTGCCTGGCCAGCAGGGGAAACTGGTTCTGGCCCTCACACAGGTAGTTCTCCTGCACCACGGTTCCTGTTTCTTCTATGGTCTGGCCATACTGATCCGTGATGCGGATCTGAAAGGGGGGCTGGAGGCCGTTTGAAAAATCAAACTGCCAGTAATTCCACATGCCCGGATTGGTCCGGTTTCCGGCCAGCCATGCACCGCTTTGCGGGTCCTGGATCTCGAGATTGGCCACCGGGTAGCGGTGGTTTATCACCTGAATGGCCACCCACCACTGGTTGATCCCGTCTTTAAACCGCAGTTTGACCGGAGTATCGCCCACCGGCGTGGGGACCCACTGGAACTCGAGCTCCTTTACACCGGTTACAACAGGTTCCAGCAGGGAGAACGTGGATGTGCCGCCCAGGTCAAAATGGGTCATGTCGCCGGAGCACCACTGTTCGTTGCCTTGCACGGGGCAGAGGTCAACCACCATCACCTGAATTTCATTGCCCTCGTTGGCGAGGAGCGCGCTGGCGCCGCAGGCCAGGCCTCCCTGGAAATGGGCCTCGTCCAGGGCCGCGGTGTGTGCGGGCCATTCACTCTGGGGGATATCACATGCCACGGTGGGGCTCTGCTCATAGTAGGTGATGCGCCCCGGCCCCTCTCCGGCATCATAGTCAATAGCGGCCAGGCAGGCCGCGGCGATGAGGAATATGAAAATGGCCGGTTTCATGGGTTTACTCTTGATTTGGTAAAGATAAAAGCTTCAATGGTTCATTATTAATATACCAGTATTTCTTTCCATAAATCATTTTCATAATCCTTAAAGGCATAAAACAGAAATAAGCTTTGTTAGACAGGATTACAGGATGGACAGGATTTTATTAAGAAATCAAGAATCAGTGGTAAGTGATAGGCTAAGACTGTCATTCCGATGTATGCCTGCAACTGTCATTCCGGGTTGAGCCAGGCGTAGCAAAATCCCCACTCCCTATTCCTTACTAATACTTCTTCACCTCTATAGTACACAACTCTGCACGAGAACCCGCTTTATCCAGTTAATTCTGTTATCCGGTCTAAAAAAAACAATATACTGCTTGTGGAAATTATATTTACCCTTAACTTACTATAAGGCCCGGGGGGAAACTCAGAAAAAGGGTCATGAACATCGGGAAATGCCATGCAGAACGTAAAGCTCAGAAAAAGCAGGTTAAATACATGTTCCGGATAGCGCTCATCTGTATCATTGTTCCCGGCCTCCTTATTCCCGCTGTGTTGCCGGCGGCTTCTTCCGGGTTTTCTGACTGGTACCAGAAGGGAATTGAGCTGGAAGAAGAAGGCAAGCTGGACCGGTCCGTAAAGGCCTTTGAGAGCGCCCTGAAGCTGAGGCCGAAGAGCCCGGAGGCCCTGCAGGGCCTGGCCAAGTCCTGCCGCCTGGTCCTGGTCAAAAGGCCCAGGGACAGGAAGATCCAGAAGAAGTACATGGAAGCAATCCGCAAGCTCGATGACCAGGCGGAGATGAAAAAAGCCTGTGAATACATCGTAAGAAAAGATAAAACGGCGCATGCGGCGCGTTTTTCCCTGGCCCGGATTTTCCTGGAGCAGGAAGACAAGAACCAGGCCTATAAGAATATCCGGATGGCCCTGAAATTCAGCCCGAGGAACCAGCAGTATAAAGACCTCCTGTTCAAGACCATTGAGACAGACGCCCAGGTGAAGGCCAACTTCCTGCGCCTGAAAAAGGCCGCGTCCAAAAAAGACGCCGCGACCGCAATTAAACATTTATATGCCCGGGGCTGCGTGTTGAGAAAGCAGTATACGCTGGCGGTCAAGCAGTATGAGGCTATTTATAAAAAGGACAAGAAAATCCTCAAGGGCGACAGGAACGCGGTGCGCGTGTTCTACATCAAGAAGAAATACGAGCTGGCCGGCATACTGGCGGAGGACTATCTCAAGCTCAAGCCCGAAGACAAGGGAGTAAGGGAGATGCTGGTGAAGAGCTATGAGCGGAGCGGCAAAGACAGCGTCAGTCTGAGGCGGGCCATGAAGGACTTGGTGGAAAATGATCCAAAGACCAAAAAATGGTGGCTCAAGCTCGCCCGGCTGGACCGGGCCGCCGGGGATGAGGCGGCGGCGGTGGAAAACGTCAAGGTCTGGCTGGAGCGTAATCCCCGTTCGGTGAGCGGTTACAAGTTTCTGCTTCCGCTTATTGTCAGTGACCCTGGCCAGAAGGAAACGTATGAAACGTGTCTGGAAAAGCTGATAGCACTGGATCCCAAAAGATCCAGGGACCGGCGCCGGAAACTCGGTCTGATGAAGTTCGAGCGGGAAGAATACGCGGCGGCGGAAAAACTCCTGCTGCGCTCGGTCAAGCATTACCCCAAAGATGCGGAGGTATGGTACAAGCTCGGACGGGCCAGGTTAAAGCTGAACATGGAGGGGAAAAGCGAGTACTCATTTAAAAAGGCGTATCTGTTAAAGCCCGATAACCCGGAGTATGCCCGCGCCTATGGGGAATGCCTGGTATCTGACAAGGGGATAAAAGCGAACCTAAAGCTGTTTAAACTGCTGGACCAGCATTCTCCCACCCTGGAAGAGCAGGTGAAACTGGCCAAATCCTATTCCTTTAACAAGGACCACGCCGGGGCCGCCAGGGTATGGAAAAAACTGTCGGCCATGGACCCCAATTTTCTCAAGAGCCGTCCCGAGGCTGTAATCTCACAGATAAAGGCGGGAAACATCGGCGACGTGCTCAAGCAGTATGATGACTTCAAGGGCAATTACGAGATAAACATGGAGCTGGGAAAGCGCATGGTGTCCATGGGACAGAAAATGGATGGGGTGGTCTATTACATCGCCGCCTACAAAATAAAGCCCAAAGAATCCTCGGTTATCCTTACCATCGCGTCATTGTATGAGGACCTGGGAGAATATTCCAAGTCCCTTGACGCCTATAAGCACGCGCTTGAGCTCAGACCAAGGGACAAAAAGATCCAGGGACAGGCCATTGCCTGCGCGGAAAAAAGCGGGGATACGTTTTCACTAAAAAAAATCTGCGAGATTATCCTGGAAGGCGACCCGGCCTCCCATCAGGCCCATTACGCGCTGGGAAACAAACTGTTGCAGGAAGGCGATAAGACAAACGCCGGGAACCACCTGCGGAAAGCGGTCAGGCTGCAGCCCAGGAACGGGAAGTACAAGCAGGCGCTGAAACAGGCTGAGTAACGGGACATTAAATACAACGCTGCACATTCGTCACTATGAGGGATGGATATAGGAGTTGACGTTTTATATCCGTCACTTCGAGCCGCCCGGAATCTATACATCCATTACTGCGGGCGAGTCGAGAAGTCAACAAAGCCGACAGGGATACGGCGTTACCCATACTTATTGCTGCAAGAAGGACTCAACCTCTTTAACAAACGCCCAAGCCGTTTCCCCGGGATTGTCCGCCATGTTTATGGCCGAAGAAACGGCAATACCATGTATACCGGTTTCAGATAATCCTCCTACATCCCCCAGCCTGATTCCTCCTATAGCAATAAGAGGAACCTCCATAAACCGCCCCGCAAGATCCCTGATGCCCTCAAGGCCAAGCACGGGCGCCAGGTCCTTTTTAGTCTTCGTAAAGCGGAATGGCCCTATCCCCACATAATCAGCTCCCTGCCGCAGGCAGTCCTCAACGTCCTCCGGCGTATTGGCCGTCCCGCCTATGATGACATCCGGCCCCAGGATGTTTCTGGCCTTATGTATGGGCATGTCTTTTTTTCCCAGGTGCAAGCCGTGGGCTTTTATTTCACTGGCGATCTCCATGTTATCGTTCACAATCAGGACCGCGCTATGTTTATCACAAACACCTTTTACTTCTGCAGCTGCATGTTTCCACTCATCAAAGGACCTTCCCTTTGCCCTGAGCTGCACCCATTTTACTCCCGCCCGGCAGGCGGCCTCAGCCAGCTCCAGATGGGATCGGCCCGGCAGGTCCTGGGTGAGGTAATGTAAAGGTTGGATGTGTTTCATTTAAATAGTCAATCGTAGAGGCGTGTCGCCTCGCCCTCCATAGCGCAAAGCGCGAAGGAGGGCGGCACGCCGTTACAAACTGCCCTTTATATATCCTCTTGCAACGTTGCCCGCTTTCCTGCAAGCGCTCTCCAAGTCATTTCCCAGGGCCAGACTGGCTGCCAGGGCCGCGGACAGGACACATCCTGATCCGTGCCTGTCTCCATGGACCAGTCTTTTGCGGGAAAACCTGGTGATTCTGCCTTGATAATAAAGCATGTCGCTTATTCCCGTTTTCCTTTGCCTCACACCGGTAACCAGGACCGCGCACGAATCGCTCAGGTATTTAGCGGACTTTTCCAGGGAAGAGAAACCGCCCAGGGCCCGGGCTTCGTCCCCGTTGGGAGTGATGATATCCGCGCTGCGGCAGAGACGTTCCAGTTTTTTTTCATTGAGCTTTTTATGAAAAGCGAAACCGGCGCTGGCTTTGAGCACCGGATCCCAAATGACCGGGGCCTGTGGACAGGACTTTTTTATAAGAGACAGCATGTATTCGAGCGATCTCAGGCCTTCAATGATTCCCACCTTCACAGAGCTTATGGGATATTCGTCCAGCAGGGGCGTCAGTTGTTTTTTCATGGCTGGTTTACTCGTCCAGGTGATGCCGTTAAAATTTTTATGGTTCTGGTACGTCAACGCGGTGCAGACGCACAAGCCGTGAACATCCATGCCTTCAAAGGTCTTCAGGTCGGCGGCCAGTCCGGCCCCGGCGCAGGGATCCAGGCCTGCCAGGGTGAGTACGTAGGGTTTATGGCTTCTTCTATTTACTTCTGCGGTTCTGCTGTTCATGTATTCTATTGTTCTGTGACAGCATTTGTTTAAGTTGTGAGGTATCATTAGTCATTAGGTCATTATGCGCCTCCCACCTTCGCCGAGGCTTCGGAGGGCGGGTCGGCGCGTCATTAGGTTGAAGTAAACAGGACCTAATGACCAATGACGTGCCCATTGCCACAGGAATGGTGCAAAGGGCCGCATAATGACAAATGATACATCACACCTCATGGCTCACACCTTTTTCTGAAGATTTACGAACATCGCCCGTCAGTTTCATGGAACAGAACTGGGGGCCGCACATCGAGCAGAAGTGGGACGTCTTGCCGTCTGTCCTGGGCAGGCCCGTTTTGTGATAGGCTTCCGCGGTTTCCGGATCCAGGGACAGGCTGAACTGGTCCTGCCAGCGGAACTCGAAACGGGCCTTGCTTAAAGCGTTGTCCCGGATTTGCGCTCCCGGGTGCCCCTTGGCCAGGTCAGCGGCATGGGCCGCGATTTTATAGGTGATGACGCCCTGTTTCACGTCGTTTTTATCGGGAAGGCCCAGGTGCTCCTTAGGGGTCACATAGCACAGCATGGCGCAGCCGTACCAGCCTATCATGGCCGCTCCTATGCCCGAGGTGATATGATCATATCCCGGGGCGATGTCTGTGACCAGTGGGCCCAGGGTGTAAAAAGGCGCCTGGCCGCATTCGGAAAGCTGTTTGTCCATGTTTTCTTTAATCAGGTGCATGGGCACGTGCCCCGGACCTTCTATAATGACCTGAACCTGGTGGTTCCAGGCGGTCCTGGTCAGTTCGCCCAAAGTTTCCAGTTCGCTGAACTGGGCCCTGTCGTTGGCATCGGCAATGGAGCCGGGACGCAAGCCGTCGCCCAGGGAAAGCCCCGCGTCATAAGCCCCGGCTATTTCACAAATCTCTTCGAAGTTGGCATAGAGAAAATTTTCCCTTTTATGGTGCTGGCACCACTTAGCCATGATGGACCCGCCCCGGGATACTATACCGGCGGTGCGCCCGGCGGTCAGAGGTATGTGTTGCTTGAGCAACCCGGCGTGAATGGTGAAATAATCGACGCCCTGTTCAGCCTGCTCTATCAGGGTGTCGCGGAAGACTTCCCAGCTCAGGCCTTCAATCCTGCCGCCCACTTTTTCCATAGCTTGATAGAGGGGCACGGTGCCCACCGGTACGGGAGAGTTGCGGATAATCCATTCACGGGTTTCATGTATGTTATTTCCGGTGGAGAGGTCCATGACCGTATCGCTGCCCCAGCGGACCGCCCATATCATTTTCTCCACTTCTTCCGATATGCTTGAGGACAGGGCGGAATTGCCGATGTTGGCGTTGATTTTAACCAGGAAGTTCCGGCCGATGATCATGGGTTCGCTTTCGGGATGGTTTATGTTAGCGGGAATCATGGCACGTCCCGCTGCTATTTCGGATCGCACAAATTCCGCAGTTATCTGTCCCTCAGGCGTACGGGCGCCGAAGCTCTCACCGTCATGCTGCTTCGCTGTTTCCAGCAGCCGCTCCAGACGCTGGTTTTCACGGATAGCCACGTATTCCATCTCCGGGGTTATTATACCGGATTTAGCATAGTGCAGCTGTGATATGTTTTTTCCCTGTTTGGCCCGTAAAGGTTTTCTCATGTTTTTAAAATGAGGGAAGTCCGTTCCAGGGTCCTGTGTTCCTCTTCGGCCGTTTCCGCGAGGCATATCCATCAGTTGCTCAACATCGCCGCGCCCGAGAATCCAGTTCTGCCTGAGGGGCCGAAGTCCCCGCTCTATGTTGATCCGGACATCAGAATCAGTATAAGGCCCGCTGGTGTCATAGACGGTCAGAGCGGAGCCGTCTTCCAGCTCAATTTCCCGCATGGCGACCCTCATGTCATGCAGCAATCCAGGGACATGGACCTTTTTTGAATTCGGAAAGGATCCGGTCGTGAGCTGTGCAGGCAGTATGTCTTTTTCTTCCATGTTAGCCTTTGTAATTAAAAACCAGCGGTACAGGTGAACCATGCTAGAGAAACCCTTTAGAGGAGAATGACCGGGGAAGCGCAGATTTCGGAAGCCTTTTCCTTTCGGCAATCTGGGTTGCATCAAGTTCAGAGGGTATGCTCTCAGCCCCGGCCGGGACACCCCTAAAGACCGGGATTAATTGTAGCAAGGTTGGGGATAAATCACAAGGTTGGCAGTGACAGGTGATAAGAATTGAAATACGAAGGAACATTTGTCATTATGTGCCCCTACCTAGGCAACATTCATGTGGAAATGGGCGCGTCATTCGGTCATTATGCGCCTTCGGCGTGTCATTAGTCACTTGTCATTGATATGATCAATAGACCAGTGACCTAATGACGCGTCCTGCGACATGTCCTCCATGGCATTTGCGAAGGAGGGAGCGAGGACGCATAATGACCGAATGACGCGCTAACTACTGTAGCTTTGTAGACGGAGGGCCCATAATGACCTGTGGCCAAAGTCACAACTCAGGTTCTTTTTAAAACCTTGAACCGGAATTTGAGGTATTTTTCCTCATAGACTTCCGAGCAGGCTGTTTCACGAAACCATGAGGGTAGGTCCGGGAAAAACACATCACATTCAAGTTTGCCCATGACTTCGGTGATATAAATGTATTTACAACGGTAATTGGTTATGGCCTGCCGAAAGGTATTTGCGCCGCCAATAACAAATATGCGGCCTTCCCGCATATTTTCAGTCTGCTCCAGGGCCGCTTCCAGTGACGGGAAGGTTGAGAAACCGGCGCCCGAATAATCCAGATGGCGGGAGAGAATCAGGTTATGCCTGTCCGGAAGCGGCCGCACGCTTTCCGGAATGGAATCCCAGGTCCTGCGTCCCATGATGATCGTGTTTTTGGAGTTTCCGCGGTTTGATTTGGTCACCGGCTGTGGTGAATTATCAGTACTGATGATTCCAAATTCCCTTTGGACCTCAAAAGGATCCTGGGCTGAAGTCATGGTTTTGAAGTACTGTATGTCCTTTTTTAAATGCCATGGCAGACTTCCGTTCAGGCCTATTCCCCGGTTTAAGTCCATGGCTACGATTATATCAAACACAGTCATGCCCCATATGAGAAGATTATCCAGAAATTGTTGATTTTAATAGAATAACCTGGTTTTTAGAGAAATTAAAAATAAGCAGCTTTTTTTTCTGTATAACTTAAAGTTTTCTTGTTGTATTATGGTAGTTTTTGCGGGTTTCTTTTAAAAGAAGAGAAATGGAAGAACAAACACCAACCACGTTGAAAGCGAATTTATTACGGACCCTGGAGAAAGTCGCTCTGGGTATTAAAGTTAAAATTAAAGCCAGAACTGGTAATGTTATCCTGGTTTCGGAAAATGATTATTACGGAAAGTTTAGAAAAAAGTTCAGGAGTCAGGAGTCCGTTAGGTACATTTGCTGTCTGACACCTGATTTCTGATCACTGACTCCTGAATCTCCAAACCTTGGATTAGTGTCTTAGCGGCTTGCTAGCTTCCCACTTCCTCGCCGTCTTCGTTATAATAGGTGACCCAGCCCTGTCCGGACTTTTCGTTGTGCTTGAACCTCACCAGCACAGGTCCGTCAGGCCCGTTTTTCTGGATGGTGCCTTCCCTTTCGTACATGGGATAGAAGTGGATGGAGAAGTACAGGGAGTCCACCGCGTCCTTGCCCCAGGGAAGGGAAAACCTCACAATGCCTTCGTTGTCCTGGTACCTGTGGTAGGGCTTGTCTGGTTCCAGTGAGTTCTTGTGATGCACTTCCAGGTCAAAGTCAAAAGCCCGGGGTCCCTCGTCATGATTATCTCCTGAGTTGGCGTCCAGGAAATGACCTTCGCCGTATTGTATTTTCAGCGCATCGTCAAGCTCGTCCAGGATAAAACTGGCCGTGTCGTCTTTGCCCATTTCAATGGTTGGGCTGATGTTCATGGCCCAGAACCAGGTCTTGCCGGGCTTGATGTCATTAACTGAGGTGGAACTGAAAAGCACTTTAACGTCCAGGGAACAGATCTCGCCGGCTTTGTTTACCCAGTTTTCGTTTTTCATTTCTCTTCCTATGAAGTGAAAGGAGTATAAATCCGTTATCAGTGTGGTGTCCACATCATCCAGGGTAGACGGTTCCATACCGCTGTATCCAAATTTGACTTCCCCCCGGCCGGTCATAATCTTGTCCGGGTCTTCTTCGCTGGGTTTGTCTTTAACGACCTCGAAATAAATGAGAGTATCTCCGTTTTTTTCCAGGCCCTGTTCCACAATCCATGGCTCAGCATCTTCGCCTGCCGCTCTTTTTGCCAGGTTGCCTGAAGCGGCCACACCTTCCTTGACCACCTTTTTGCTGCCTTCCTTGCCTCCCTCTTCTTCTTCTATGGCTTTGGGCTTTTCCATCTTTTTTGCGAAAATCGCGTAAAAATCAAGCCCCAATCCTCCAGCTCCAAAGGGATTCAGGCCGCAACCTGTCAATACCAGTCCCGATGCCAGAAGCAGGGCCAGGGTTTTAATAGTTCTTGTCAGCATGGTTTTTCCTTTCGATTAAGTATCTATGAAAATGGTTCCTCATGTCAGAAGACGCAAAGGCCGTGCCATTACGCCTTCAGGGCGGAAATTCTTAAGCCATGAAAAAACGGGAATAAACCAGCAAAAAGTAATATCAATTTTGATACATATTATGGGTTGGGATTATCATTAGTGATATAAAGATGATCTGTAAGGTGTGAGGTTTCATTAGTCATTTGCGCCCATTTCTCAGGAAGGATGCAAAGGGGCGCAAATGACAAATGACACCTTACATTTTGAAAAAACCAGTCACCCATCCCTCCAACACTCCAAAGTAAATAAAGCTTAGATCTAAAAATGCCAGCCAATGCCCAGTACAGGAATATAGGGAGGCGTGAAAGAGAGGTGATTGGCCATGTTGAGGTCTATTCTCAAATGCTTGCGCGTGTAATTAAAACCCCAGAACATGAAGGAGTACATCCTGCGCTCCGAATTCCAGAATTCCCACTGGTCTTCGTCTAAACCGAATTGCAGGATTTTAATGGGCAGCCTCTCGGTGTTGGTCATGAAATTTTCAAAGCACAAGTTCCAGTGTTCACTCAACTTAAACCGGTAGCCCGGAGTTATATAATAAGTGGTCGATGTTTTTTTTCTGCCCTCGGACAGCGTTTTTTCCCTGAAGGACAGGGAAGTAAACAGATTACCATAATGTCTGCCTCTGGAAAGGCCTTGAGTAAGGAACAATAAGAAAGACTGATCGTCTGTGGCCAGTTCTGATTCGGCTTGTTCAGAATTTGAAATATTAAATTCAGCGTTAAAAAATTTTATTCCTCCTGCAATCTTATACTGCCCCCATTTCAGAGGGCGGGAAAAAGGCCTTGATTTAATCATGAAGAGAGAAAAGTTATCCGTGATTTTATCCCCCTCATCGGTCTTCTGATCAGAGAGTCCTGCTTTAAAATAATCCAGCAGGAACCAGTCTTTGATATTCCAGAAAAACTCCCAGACAAAAATATCATTCATGCGCACACCACCATGCCATTTTTTGCCGATTTCAGGGGTGTCGGAAAAGATCAGTTTATGAGGAAAGGCTTTTTTCGGGGAATCTTCAGCTGAAATAATTCCAGGTGTAAGATTTAGCACAGCTGTGAATACCAATATGGCCGAACGGAAGTCCATGGTTTAAATAATAAGAATCAAATTCCGTGCCAGCGGCTTAAACAGAGAATAAAAAAAATGAGCGGATTCTGGAGTTCCATGCGTCTTATAGAGGAAGACCGGAAAACCTTGGAAAAACGAAAAAAGTGAGGATTGAAATGATAAAATACATAACTCTTTTAATAAGCCTGGTTGGCTTGAATGCGGTACTGGCGGACGATCCTTCTGAAAAGGGGGTTCCCACCTCACCGCTTACTGTATACAGCGGGGGAATAGGAGGAGGCGCTGCTTTTTCTTTAAATGATGAATTGAGCCGGGAGTCCGAACAGTTTTTCAAGCTCTCTTTTATTAATTCCATGCGTTATAAGGAAAACCTCAATTTATTTATGGATGTGGACTGGTTTATACCGGGCAACAATTATGGCGTTGATTTTGGCATTGATTATTTGTTATCCTCTTCCGAATTCAGCCCCTTTTTGGGGATGGGGGTTGGGGCTCATTATTTTGACAAGGAAGGCGCTGATTTCGGGGAGAATGTGGGCGCCTCGGCAACCGTACACCTTGGTTTTTTACTGGATTTAAGCGATGCGCTTCAAATCCGGGTCAGGGTCCCGTACCATTTCACGGCTAATGACGCCAGGGACCAGGCAATTGGCCTTGATATTGGATTTCTGTTCTCAGATCGTTTCAGACACATAAAGAAACTCAACTATTAGGAATTCACAACAGAAAATATAAGGAGCATCCCATGAAAAGCAGAAACGTACTTACAGCCTGTCTCAGCCTTCTGATAATCGCTGGCGCCGCCATACCGGCCTTGGCGGATGAAGATGCCAAAGACAAGAATATTACCCTTATCTCAGCCCAATCCAGCGCGGATGGCAAGTCCATGGTGAGAAAGGAGCTGTTGGAGGAGTGCATTGTCTCCCTACCCGGGCAGGAAAGCCTGGAGGCGGAAGTGACCTCCAGTTCGCAATACCTTAAGGGAATAAACGGTGATAACAGCAGGAACAAGTTTGTCAAAACCTACAAGGCTTCGCTTGGCATTAATTACATGCTGCGTCAGAAGGAATTGATAATCGTCACCACAAGCTCTGTGCAGGGACAGGAACCGGTCATGAAGGTCTTTGAGAGAAATATTATGCAAAGCAAAGTATTCAGGTCTAATCCGACTGAGGGTGACCTGTATGCGGGAAGGTCGAAGCGCCAGTATTACTTTTCCACTGCGGAAGGCGCGGTCAATGACGTGAAAAAAAGGGCCGCCACCTGGTTGAAGCAGAAATCTGCCGTTGTTTGCAGGGACAAATAGTCACAGTGTAAAGAAAGGTTAGAAGCAAAGTTAATAAACAGCCAGGAAAGCGAAATGTGCAGGTTATTTACTAATCGCGGGAATCTGAAGCAGGGAAGCGCTGTAAAGAAGGCGATGATTTCAAAAGTAGTGGAGTGGGGCAGGAGCAAGGTGAGATTCCGTTCGCACGATAACCTCATTGCCTTTCCCGCGAAGGGCCGTATGCAAGGTGCGGACAGGATAAAACCATTAAAAATGAAAAGCAGAAAGGCGCAGGCCGGGAACGGCATTTATCAAAAACATATGGGTGCCGGGAACCAGCAGAATATCATCAGAGGAAACTTTTCTCCCCCTCCCCCCTTGGGCGCAGGGTAGGCCTGCTTCCGCCACTGTTCACACCGAAGGTATGGACCGGCCGGGGGCGAGGGGGAAACAGAAACAAGGATTAAAAATCAAAAGGAGATCCAAATGAGAACATGCAAGAGAACAATGGGAACGGGGATCATGGTAGCGCTGCTGATAACCGGCTGCGCCACAAGGGTTTCCCGGGTGCAGAGCGATTCCACCATGGACATCAGTGGCAGGTGGAACGACACGGATTCCCGCCTGGTGGCCGAAGAGATGATCAATGACTGCCTGTCCAAGCCCTGGTTGTATACCTACCGGTCGGAGAAAACTACCCCCAAGGTAATCGTGGGCAAGATTGCAAATAAAAGCCATGAGCATATCAGCCTGGAAACCTTTGTAAAGGACATAGAAAGGGTCCTGCTCAACTCGGGCAAAGTGGATTTTGTCGCCAGCAAAGCCGAGAGGGAACAGATAAGAGAGGAAAAGGCCGACCAGTCCGATCATGCCTCGGTTGAAACCGCCAAGTCCTCGGGGGAAGAGGTCGGTGCGGACCTCATGCTGATAGGCACCATAAGCACTATTGTGGATCAGGAGGACAGCAGGGCAGTGGTCTTCTACCAGGTGGACATGGAGCTCATTGAACTGGAATCCAGCATGAAAAAATGGATAGGCGATAAGAAGATCAAAAAGTATGTGAAGAGGGCTAAGACCAAGTTTTAATGCTTATGGATTGATGATTTAGTTGTGAGGTATGAGGTATGAGGTGCGAAGGAAACGTCATTGCGGGCAGAGACTCTTTAAAAGGACTCGCGCGAAGCAATCTCCCTAAAGAACAAGCTTCCAAAGGGAGATTGCTTTACCAGCCGTCAGTTCGAGGCCGCTTGCGGACGAAGCAATCTTAAAAGCCTATCCTCAATGCTATTGGACGGCGGGTTCGCAATGACGGGACTGAATCTGCAATCCAAATAAATCCAGTACTCCAAAGCAGGAATATCCAGGAATAATGGAAAAGAACGGTTCCAGCATGATTTCGCGGCAAAGCATAGAGGTCCGGGATTGGGTGTACAGGGTGCGCAATACAGCTCAGTTCTTTGCTGTATGGTTGAGTGCGCTGTATCCTGTGCCGAAAATCCGCCTCTTTACAGCTCTTTGGGACAAAATTGGCTGTTTTATTAAATGTGATCAGGATCACATTCACCATTGGGGTTTCTTGGTATAATATCTATCAGGTGCTCTTTTACGGGGGGAGTTACCCAAAAAGGCCGCAAAACTCGCGCAACGGCCACATTGATTGAAGTAGTCTGCCGGAGTTACTCCGGCAGATTTTTTTTTCTCCAGTCCGTTGGGTGCGTAGGTTTTAATTCGCTCATCTGGAATAGGAAGCGCGACAAGGTTTGAAAAAACGACTAAGGTTGTCGTTTTTTGGGGGGGCGGTAATTAAGTTTCGTACCCAAAAAACTTCATTTCATCAGATAAATTATTAACGAATATCTCATTTATTCTCTCGGGCATTTCACTTTTCCACCTGCAAACGGATGCCTCCACCGATGTACTTGTCTGGTGCAGTTCTAAATATCCTGGATTCAGTAAAGTTGGATTGGCCTGTATGCCAAACCACTCATGAAAGTGTCCGCATACTTTTTTTATGTTCGAAATCAACTCTTCATACACAATAATATATTCATCCGGATTTTCAGCGGCCTTTCTGGTTCTGGTAAACCTTTGTTTCAGATCTTTTATAAAAACATTTACCTCTTCATCCACAAAGTGAATGTCTTTTTTCTCCTGCAAGGGCACTCCCGTTTCTTTGAATACCTTAACTTTTTCAAGAATATGAGACCACCCAAGATGGGATAAGTATATATCACGGGGGTCTCTTACAACAAAGATGGCCTTAACGGGCATTATTTTTTTAAGCTCAATATATGACCATTCTGGATGCTTTTCGGAATAATATTTGACATTGTTGTTTTTTGCTATCATCCTTTTGGAGAATTCTTTCCAAATGGCGAGAAAGCAGTCATTCTGAATACCCTGGTCATCATGACCGTCCGGTAAATAGTCAAACAGCAGGCTCTTATGGGAATCATGAAAAGGAAAGGGCTTCAATTGGTCAATTTGGTTTGAATTGACGATAGACCCCACATCCCAATCAGCTTGAGGCTCTCTTGACCTCCCAATAAAGCTGCATAAACGCTTCAAATACGCAAGATGGCACCATTCATAGGGATAAAATCTGGTCATAGCTATCTGAGGTGAAGTTGACAATAATTCCATTATCAAGGTTGAGCCTGATCGATAAAAACCCCCGGTTAAGACCAGAGGCTCTATCAAACTAGGTTCTGCGGTTTCATGTTCCTTTGTGCTGGCGTTTCTAACCGGGCATGGCATTGGTGAGTAAAGCAGACTTGAATGATCATATGCTCCTGCAGGAGAGGTGTTGAACACCGTGTCTATTACCTTGGGCGCGTTAGGAAAAAAAACAATAGCGTCTTCTCCCGGTTCCTGGTTTTGCCAAAGCCTTTTTGTTAAGAGAAGTTTGTTGTTCTCTATTGCTTCTTTAACAAAAGTTAAACACACCTCAGAATCATTTTCGGACAAGTAATCGCCGGCAGTAAAGAAAAGAAATCCACGGCAGTCACAGGATGCCGCTCTCCTGCGGATTAAGCTTTTAATGCCTTGCGTTCTTATATTTGCGCAGGAAATTTTCCGGGAATCTGCTATTACCCTGGAGGAGAATTCCGGAGTATTGTCTGCTATTATTATCTCGTTGCACCATTCCCCCAGAAAACTTAAAGTTTTAAAAATGTTTTCATTTATGGTGTTGAAAACTACAAAAGCCTTTACGTCCAGGTTGTCTCTAGAGGTCATTTTTTCCACAAAATTGCAAACTTAAATGACAAGGACTTACGGCACCTTTCTTACGCATCACCCCGGAATCTTCATGAGTAGAAAAGACTGTAGGCTTTTGGATGGATATCCGTATACAGTTTAAACTACCTTTTCTGACATGGTAGATCAGTAATAAAAAAGGAAAGCCCTTTCGGAGTGACTGGATTCGAACCAGCGACCTCAGCGTCCCGAATAATAAGTTCCTAATCAAAATCCTTTATTTTCATATTAAAAACCGCAGTTTTACCCTTCAGTTCCTGTGGAAGTGTCACAGTCCTGCCTCAAATTAGGCCTTTCCCATTTAACAGCGTCCCGGA
Source organism: Fibrobacterota bacterium (assembly GCA_042567505.1). Classification (GTDB taxonomy): domain Bacteria; phylum Fibrobacterota; class Fibrobacteria; order UBA11236; family JADFYW01; genus JBHPJW01. The sequence goes on along the minus strand of JBHPJW010000011.1, from coordinate 5,092 downwards.
TTTCATCTAAAAAGATGTGCCGGTAACGCCGGAAAACCGAAGCCGTCCTCCAATTGCCTATCTTCATTATAACGCTCTCAGGAGTCCCGTTACGGCCTAAATAAGCCGCCGCCTGGTGCCTGGTATCATGAATCCTGAAATCGCTTATATGAGCGTGTAGCAATACCGCTTTCCATGCCTTCTTGAAGTCTCCCAGGCTCACGTATTCTTTACGCTTTATAATGTACCTGAAAAAAACATATTCGCTTTGTGCAGGTATGTTCTGGAAGTATTCCAGCATGTCCGGCGGGATTGGAAGGATTGCCCCTGACCCGTTTTTGGTAGTACCTTCTCTCAGATATATGACTTTGTGAAAAAGGTCTACCTGGTCCTTTTTCATACTGACAAGCTCGTTCTTCCGGATGGGTATTCGCAGGAAAAACCTAACCGCCGGTATGAGATAGGGGGCTTTTACCCGGAGGGAATTGAATAGCCTGACCTCTTCATCAGGACTGAGCACTCTGTCCCTGGCATTATTCAGCCTAAGCAGGGGAAAATCGGTAAGGGGGGAAGCTTCCAGGTCAGCGTATTTTACCGCGTAATTGCAGATTGCTTTTGCAAAGCAGATATACTTGTTTACTGTTCCCGGTTTTATTCTCTGACCGCTCCTGACCGTGTCATTTTTTAGAATCTGGATGAACCGGTAAAAACGGTCCTTTAATTCCTTAAAATTACATTCTCCCAGCACGGCTTTAAGCCGGTCGAATATGTATGCCAGTTTAAAATCGCCCATAGCTTCCTTATAGAAAGCTATGGCATCTCCGAAAGTCTTCAAACAACTGGGAGAACTCTGAGGTTCGCCCCGCAGCTCTTGCTTGAGCCGCCAAAATGATTCTTCGGCTTCTGCCTTTGTCCCTTCAACGGTCAGCCTTTTTCTGCGCTGCTTGCCGTTTATCCGTACGCTGGCATCAATAAGCCAAGAATTTATTCTTTTCTTTTTTATTGTCATAAGAGAAACCTCCTATGACTATCAAAGACGGAACTCAAAAGTCCTTGCTCTAATATACTCTGACTTGCCATGTAGTGACCAGATTTTTTTTATGCAGGTAAAAGGAACTGGCCTTTGAGAAGAGCTTTTTCTATGTCCTGTTTACGGTAACGCCAAAGGCGGCCCACCTTTATTTGTCCTGGGATTCTGCGGGTCTGGGTGTGTTTAACTACCCATTTGAGGGACATATTAAGTTTATGAGCTAATTCATGTGCGTTCAGGTATTCCTGATTTTGATTGTTGTTTTTCAGCATAATTCTTTTCTCCTGCGATAAGCATTTAAAGAAACGGAGGTTTAACATAGTCCATAAACCTTGTCCGCTCTTTATCAAATGTTAATGGTATAATACAAGTGGGCGGCGATTTTCAGGGTAGTTGACGCATTGAGTCATGCTGCAACCTTTAAAATAGCTTCATCCTTTGGCTTATTCAAGTATACAACTTCAACTGGTTCCCAGTTACGGGTTTTTCCGCTCCACCGGAGCGGATTGCGCTCCTTAGCTTGCTCATAAACATCATGCCTGTTTGCCAACAAGGAAACATCCTCTCCATTATGTTTTGCATTCGGTGTAACAAATTGGATACCGCTATGAAAATGATGTCCATTATACCATTCCACAAACTGATGTACCCATTTGCGGGCTTCCTCAATAGTTGCAAAGCCCTTAATCGGAAAGTCAGGACGATATTTGCAGGTACGAAATAATGACTCCGAATAAGCGTTATCATCACTTACTCTGGGGCGACTATATGATGCCTGCACATTCAAATCATCAAGTTTCTCTCTTAGGGTGTAGGCCTTTTGAATTGAGCCATTATCAGCATGGAGGACCTCAAGAAGGTTTGAACACCCCTCTTTCAAAACGGCACGCTGAACCAGCAGAGTCGCCTTCTCACCTGTCTCATTTTCCCAGACTTCCCAGCCAACAATCTTTCTGCTATAAATATCAACAATCATATAGAGGTAGAAAAAGAGTCCGCGAACTGGTCCTTTCAACCAGGTTACATCCCATGTCCATACTTGACAGGGGCGAGTTGCGGTATGGGAACGAGGTTCTCCATGCTTATGAGGTTGTCGCGCACGGCCACGATGATTCTGCTCTTTCTCTTCTTTTAGAGTACGGTAGAATGTTGATTCAGATGCTATGTATTGACCTTTATCCGCTAAGGCGGGGACTATCTGTGAAGGAGGAGACGACTGATATTCTGGAGAATGGCAAAGAGCTAAAACCGCCGTTCGCTCCTGGTCAGTCAGTTTATTGGCGGGTGCTGGATGTTTGGCAGATGGTCTCCCATCGGGCTTCTCAAGATCATCTTTCCATCGCTGGAAAGTACGGCAACTTATTCCCACAATACTACAGGCAGGACGCTGACGTGCACCATCCTCGATGGCAGTATTCAACATTGCCACAGTCTCTTTACGCTGGTTTAAATCTGTCATTCGTCCTCGCCCTCCCCCCAAAGGTTTTGGGCTTTTTTTTTAAGAACCAAAAGGGCAGCTGCTTCGGCAAGCGCTTTCTCTTTGCGTCTAAGTTCTCGCTCCAGTTCCTTGTTCTTTTGATTGGCTTCCTTCATCTGTTCTTTGATGGCTTTAGACTGCGTCCTGTCCCAGTCATTAGCATTTTCACAAGCTTCACGCCACTGTTTAAGATGCTCTGGATAAAGCCCTTTTTGACGGCAATATTGGGCTATCTCCTCCTCGTTTAGAGGAGCCGTTTCTACGACTGCGGCAAACATATCAGAGCTTGTCCAGCCATTAGGGCTTGCTTGACCGTTCGGCAGGAGGCGGCCTTGTGAACGAGCTTTTGTACGCCAACTATAAAGCGTCTGCAATGAGATCCCTTCTTCCTGTGCTATCTCGGGAATACTCTTATTATTTGGAGGAAGCATCTTCTTCAATACGGCCTCTTTTCTCTCAGGTGAATATCGCATTTTGGTCACTTTCCCGCCTCCCCGTTTATTTCATAAAATATATTTTTCAAGCGACAACTATCCTGACCGGGGGGGTGGGGCCGCTCCTATTTTTACGTATTATTATTTCGGTTTTTCCTTCTTCTGCATTTTTGCGGTATACTTCATCGCGATAAATGAACCAAACCATGTTTGCGTCCTGCTCAATCGCACCGCTTTCTTTTAAATCAGATAAAAATGGGCGTTTATCTGGTCGCGTTTCGCAAACTCGGTTTAATTGTGCAAGTGCAATCACTGGAACATCCAGTTCTTTTGCAGCTCGTTTAAGCATTCTCGAAATATCAGTCACCTCTTGACGCTTTGATTCAACTTTATTTTCCATTTCCATAAATTGCAAATAATCAACAATTATTAGATCCAGACCGGTTTTTTGCTTTAGCCGTCTGCATTGACTAATAACCTGAGAAGGCGTCTTTCTTGGAGAGCCATCAATCCAGATTTTTGATTTTGAAGCTTTTGAAACAGAGTCCAAAAATTTTGAATTATTATTTCTTATTCCAGTTCCGTTTCTTAATTCTTTAGATGTAATCCCGGAAAAGCTTGTTATCAGCCTTTCACAAATTTCTTCGGACCCCATCTCAATACTGAAAAAGGCAACATTAACATTTGAATTTTCAGCAATGTTCAAGGCCAATGCGGTTTTGCCCATCCCCGGCCGGGATGCAATTACCGTCATAGTCTTTGGTCGTAAACCAAAAGTAACCTTATCAATAGTTTTAAATCCAGTTAATACCCCAGGCTTTTTTCCTGCTTCGATAGCCTCAATTTCTGTTTTAACACGATTCACCACTACTGCCATTGACTCAAGACCCTGGGCGAAATTTTGGTCTGAAAGATTGAAAATCCCTTTTTCGGCAGTAGCAATTATTTCCTGAATATCACTCTGTTCATTATTGGCGGTTTCAATGATCTCTTGTGCAATGACGATATATTTGCGCCTTAGAAAGTTCTCTTTTACAGTTTCACATAAGGCGTCAATGCCGGAAATGGTATAAATCTCTTCAGTAAGTTTTAATAATGAATCAGGACCTCCCACTTTATTTAGCTCTCCTTTTTTCCTCAAATAAAATTCGACACTTTCAATGTTTATTTCCTTCTCATTTTGAAACAATTCCAAAATGGCTTGATACAGCAATTGGTGGGATTGATAATAAAAATGGTCGGGTTTTAGCTTTTCGATAACAGCAGTACATCTGCTGATGTCAAATAACAATGAGCCTAAAATTGTTTTTTCTTTTTCTACTGCTTGAGGTGTCGGCATCATTCAACATATTCCGGTTCAGGTGGCGATTGGATTTTTTTTTCATCAGCTTTCATTGCAAATTCAAGACGGTCAAATTGAGCTCTTAACTTTTGGGTGGAAAGTATATTTTGATACCAAAAAGAGTCGTTCTGGCACCATAGAATAACATCCTTAATTTGTTCCGGCTCCCTATTGTCCAGGCGAATCATCAGGTCAACATGTTTAGCCCATTTCTGAAGGTTAGGCTCTTTAAAATCATTTTTATGATTCTTGATTTCCTGTAGAAGTAATTGGGAAAGCCTGATTTCTAAGGAATCGGGCGAGAAATTATTCTTTTCATTCTTTACATTCTTGTTTGGTGTCGCGAGCGTTTCATCTTCGTTTCGTTTAAGTTCCAAATATGTTTCATCTTCGTTCCTTGTACTTTGGTAAGTGTCCCAATTTGTTATCTTTAAGTGTGTCGTAGCATGTGTCGATTTTCGTTCCAACATTGAATCATTTTCAAGGCATTCTAAGAAACGTCTTACTTTGGATTTATGCCACCGCCATCTCTTTCCCCAACTGTCCAAGGACTTTATAGATTCCCCTGGACCGCAAGTAATTATTTCATTCCCGATATTCACATTAATAGTGCCATGGTTGACTTCAAGTAATAAATCAATCCATGCCTCTCTTTTTGTAAAAGGCCTATTTATTTGATAAAGCCAGTGTTCCTTAATTTTTCTATGCAATTTTATCCAGCCGGTCAAGTTAAGTACCTTGTGTCCATCAATGAGGTTAAATCTTTAATTTATCACAAATTGTAAGAATTTGTTTTTCTCGTTCATTGGGGGATAAATTTTGCGAATCGA